>CALARU010000126.1 GCA_937888715.1 uncultured Planctomycetaceae bacterium
ATGCGGTTGCCATCTTCGCATCAAGTTCGATAGCTTTATTGAAATTGATGATTGCGTTGGGAAAGTCATTCTTTTTGAGAGCTTCAGCACCTTTGGTGAAGGCATCGATTGCGGCTTTATTGGCTGCGGGGGCTTGCGCCATTACCGAGAAAACGGCAACCATAAAAATTGAGATACAAAGGCTGAAAACTCTTTTCATAAATCACCATTAATTCGCAAAGGTTTATTAATCTAGATGTATATTAGGGCAGATTGAGAGCGAAATAAAGGGAAAAATAATGATAAGGATGCATTGATAGGTACCAGGATGTTTCCTGGGTTTTACTTGGCGATGCGGAAGCCCCTTACGCTGCTTCCAACCGAGGCTAGATCCAGATTACGATTGGAAGAGCGTGAGTTGGAAGAATTAAGAACGCAGGTTCCGCCCCTTACAATTCGGTATTCGCCATTGGCTGGCCCTATTGGGTCGGTAACAGAATTTGTTGGGTAGGCTTTAAACCAATCATTGCACCACTCGTTCACATTGCCATGCATGTCGTAAAGGCCAAAAGCATTGGGTTTATAAGTGCCAACTTTTACCGGGGAATAAATGTTTGATGCAGCATGATTTGCTTCGGTTGGTTTAAGTTCATTGCCGAAGGAGAAGGATGTAGTAGTGCCTGCCCTGCACGCATATTCCCACTCGGCCTCGGATGGCAAACGGAATTCGCTCTTGGTTTTTTCGTTCAACTTTTTGAGAAACTTTTGGCAATCATTCCAAGAAACATCGGTAACGGGAAGCATGGGGCCTTTGTCGCCTGAACTTGGGTTGTTGCCTATGATTGTTTCCCATTGGGATTGAGTCACTTCGTATTTGCCGATTAAAAAAGGTTTGGTGAGGATCACTTCGTGTTGAATTTCATTGGGTGAGCGGCCCTGTTCAGTGGTGGGAGAACCCATGACGAATTTACCTGCAGGAATTAAAACCAGTTCGATTTTTACTCCTGCGCCCAGATCGATAATTTCTTCTTTGGGAGTTTGCGCCAATCCTATGAAAGGTGAAACTAAACATAGAGCAATACAGAAAAAAGAAAGAGTTCGCATGCTGCACCAGTAATGGAGGGTTCAACCAATAGCCTAAAGTTTAGACTAAAGCAGTTTGATATGGGAAGGAAGTAAAAAAGAGCATTGATGTGTTGAATGTTGTTTATGGTAAAGTGAGTGCCTTGAACGATCTTCAAATAAAAGGATAAAAGTATATGACAGTAATGCGGAAAATGTTTCTAGCAGCGATCGTTTTTTTTCTTTTTGGTGGGATGTTATTTGCTGAAGAGAAGTTGGGTGTGAAAGCTGATTTTGAAGGCGCATCGGTAACTGTTCTGGAAATAAATGAGAAGGAAAGAAGCATCAGCTTTATGCCAGGGGGTGACCCTTTGCGAGGTTGGCCCTGCTGGTGGTACTTCCGCGTGACCGGGATTATGCCCGGTGAAACAATAACTTTGAAACTTAAAGGTTCAACTGCAACGGTAATGAAACCTGGTGCCCCATTAAGTAAACCATTGGCATCTTTATGGGCTATGCCAATGCGGGCGACTTATTCAGTTGATAACGCTGTGTGGAAGCATACCGAAAAAGGTGTGCGAGATAATGAGTGGATGATTTACAAGATCAAACCTGAGGCTGAAACCTTTATGGTTGCATGGGGGCCAGCGTATACTCCTAAAGATGCAGAGAAATTCATGCGCAATCTTAGCCAGAAGTGTCCACAGGCTAAAGCAACGGAACTTTGTCTTTCCTTGGGAAATCGAACTGTACCGATGTTGCATGTGAAAGATGGCGATCTTGTTGAGAAGAAACGATTTGGCGTCTGGGTCCAGGCTAGGCAACATGCTTGGGAAAGTGGATCGAGTTGGGTGGCACAGGGATTTGCTGAGTGGGTAGTAAGCGATCACCCTGATGCTATTTGGCTTAGGAAGCATGCTGAGATTTTTATTGTACCGATCATGGATATAGATAACACCGCCACCGGTAATGGTGGCAAAGATGCCTTTCCTCAGGATCATAATCGTGATTGGTCGAGGGAGCCGCACTGGAAAGAAACAGCGGCAGCACAACGCATGATCGAGAAGTTGGTGACGGAAGATCGCATGGATATCTTTCTGGATCTTCATAACCCTGGCCCGGGGGATCCGACTTTTTTCTTCACCCTGCCTGATGATCAATTAAACAAGATAGCGATACCGCTGCGCAATCGGTTTATTGAATTGACTTATTCGAGAGTCAGTAAAATCAATCCGCCTTTTCTGATGAACGACAAACCTAAGCCTGCGGGGGTAGGATACACACCTAAGTGGCAAGAGATGAGTGCCAATTGGGTCAGTATGAAAGGCAACCCGCATACGGTTAGTTTATGTTTGGAGACAAGTTGGGATACGCCTAGTAGTACAACCGAAGGGTATCGAAAAGTTGGAGCAAGCCTTGGCAAAGGCCTTAAGGATTATCTTAAAGAACGCCCTTTGAAGCCTTAATTGCTCTCGCAATTTATGAGCGCAGATTGTTTTGTTGCCATCGCAATTGTTTGTGATAATAATGGCGGAGACAAAATACCCACCAAGTTGCACGCCATTAGGGGTAATCATGAAGCATAATGAATCAATAATCTCGTTGACATCAGAAACCAAGGTTGAATTCACAACACCATTTGTAGGATGGTTAAAGGGGTTAACGCTTGCCTTTGGATTGTTTTTTTTATTGGTAGAACCTATTTGGGCGTTGGAATTGGTTAAAGATGGCAAGCCAATTGCAGTGATTATTACCAGTGTTCCGCGTGAAATTTTTAATCCTGCGCCTGCCAAGGGCAAGAATACGAAGCAAAATGCAGCTCTAAAAAGTGATGAAGCTTTGGCGGTACACACATTGATTGACTGGGTTAAGAAAATCACTGATGTGGAATTGCAAATAGCAGATAAGGGCGTGGAAGGTGTTCCAGCTATCTACATTGGTCAGGCAGCAATCAAGGCGGGATTGGATTTGGATAAAGTTGTCAGCCCCAGCAAGGAAGGTCTTCGCATTGTTGCTGATGGCAAAAGATTGTTGATTGCAGGGCAAAACGAAGCTGCGACATTAAAAGCTGTGTGCAGGTTTTTGGAGGAATTGGGGTGCAGGTATCTGATGGATGGGCCTTTGGGTGAGGTTTTTCCTCGTTCGACTAGTCTTAATATTGGATTGATGGATATCACCGAAAAGCCTGGTTTGCGATGGCGTAATCCCAAGGGGCCTAGTTGGAATGCACGATTATGGAAGGCTTGGAATGGCGCGGGCGGAGAACCTTTCGGGCATTCGCATTCATGGAACAATTATGTTTCTCCTAAGGAATTTTCTAAGAACCCGGAATTCTTTGCTATGGGGCCTGATGGCCAAAGGAAGGCGGGTGGCTGGATATGCACCTCAAACCCTGAATTGCGCGAGCATTTTGCATTGAATGTATTGGCAGCGATCGAGCGCGGTTCACGCAACCCTTCGCTTTCCCCTACTGATGGGCGGGGTTATTGCCAATGCACAACCTGTAAGGCGCAGGACGATCCTAAATCGTTGGAGCCTTCAAGTGGGACTATTTCTGTTTCCAATCGTTATGTTGATTTCTTTGATTGGGTAGGTCGAAGAGTTGCCAAGACCAACCCCGAATCTGTGCTAAGTTTTTATTGTTATGCAGACTACACGCAACCTCCAACTGTAGAGCGCAAGCTTTCTCCGAATTTATGTGCGATGGTTGCTCCCATTCGATATTGCAGGCTTCATCCCCTCGGGCATCCGGGGTGTGCCACACGCGAACAGCAGGTAACGATGATGAATGGTTGGGCTGGGGTTGCAAGCAAGATAGGTTATTACAACTACATGTATAATCTTGCAGATGGCACTCTTCCTTTCTTTAAATTTAGCGCATGTAAGAAAGAGTTCCCCTACCTTGCAGACAAGGGCCTTTCGTACATGACGATCGAAGTGCTTTCGAACTGGCACATATATGGGCCGCAGATTTACCTTAGTTTGCGCCTTGCTTACGATCCCCATGCTGATGCCAACGCGATCATGAATGATTATTGGGTTAAGTTTTATGGTGTGAAGGCTGCGCCTGCGATGAAGGAATATTGGATGGGTTTGGATGAGGCGCAGCAGAAGTTGAAGACCCACGCAGGAAGCTTTTTTGGATTGGCTCAGATATACACACCCGAGTTTCTGACACAGTGTGAAGCCTTGGTTGCAAAGGCGGCAAATGCTGCTAAGGGTGATGCAGTTTATGAACAGCGTGTTGCACTTCATGCAGAGGGACTTCGTAGCGCCCGTTCTTACAGGGTGATGAATGATGCTATGAATCTCGGAGACTTTGCCTCTGCACAGATGGAATATGATAGAACCATCGAGCGTCTTAAGGTTGCGGTTTCAAAGGGTTGGGCCAATCCCGAGTATGGCACCGCTTATCTTGAGCGATTCTTTAGCAAGACGGTGCGCATGGGTGCCCAGATAACTGCTGCACCTAATCGTGTGTTACAAGTATTGCCCGACCGCTGGCGCTTCAGTTTTGATGAATCCGATAGCGGTAATGAGAAGGGCTTTCATACTTCAAATTTTAATGATCAGGCATGGCCCTTAGTTGCTACTCAAAATATTACTCTTGATGCTCAGGGGTTTGATAAGAATGCTGTGATGTGGTATCGCACTAGTTTTAATGTACCTGCAAAGCATGAAAAACTGATTCTTTTTTTTGGTGAGGTGGATGGTGCAAGTGAGGTGTATGTAAATGGTAAAAAGATATTGATTACGATGCCTCCAGTAGAAGGAAAGAAGCCCGCACCTACATCAACAAAGCCAAATATTGCTGTGGTTCCTGCTGGTAAACCTGTGCGCGAAGGGATGGCCAAGGCTCGTACTCCTTTTGAACTTGATATAACTTCCGTGGTCAAACCAGGCGAAAACATTATCGCTCTGCGGGTTGATCATACGAAAATTACTGATCTTGCATTGGGTGGCATACTTCGCCCAGTGCTTCTTATCAACAAGCCTGAGTGAGTTTAAAATCCAATCGTTCTTTTGGTGGTTGTATCTATGAAACCTTCGCTGTTCGTTTTAATGTTGTTTCTAGTTACGCCTTTACTTTCCCAAGAGCAGGTCGATAAATCCGATCCTACAGGGAAAGGTTCTACTATTATTGCCAAACTTGCAATGCGGGTGCGTGTTGCTAAATCGCTTCCTGAACAAAAAAGTGTCAGGGTGGTTTGGCGCAGAGGTGGAGAAGGTTTGGGTGGCTTGGTTGTGCGTGGCGAGTTTGTCAGTTCTGATAAAACCGTTCAGATACCCATGGGAACTTGGTCTTCATGGATGCCCATGAAGGATGTTGTTGCTAACACCAAAGGTTGGGATTTTCCAAGTGTTGTTGTCACCAGTGAGCCAGTCGTGAAAGGTAAAAATACTTCGCCCGGCATTCCCCTGACAGATGTTCGAGTTGATTTTGAATTTGCAGAGAATGGTAAAGTGCTTAAGCAGTTCACTGAGATTGCTCCGAAAGGTGCCACGGTTGGATTTGCCTTTCATGGGGCAGCCTTGGCGATAAAAACTAAAGACGGTGCTGTGTCACCTGAGTTTATTTCGCAGCTTAATGGTTTAAGTGTTCATGCGAAGAATAGGCGAGAGCGACTCGAAAAGTCTTTTTCGGTTGTTGTTCCCCTGCCCAAACAGTTTGGCATCATCGGGCATATGGGTGGCTATGGAGAAGGCCCGCCCGGCTTGCGCGGTGGATCAGGTTATGGCACACGCCATTGCAACCCTGCGATTCTTGCGGATGAATTTCGCACTCTTGAATTACTCGGAGTGAATGGCATGGTGGATTCTTTGAAGCTTGCAGATGCAGCGGGAGTAGGCAAGAAATTTCGCAATATCTATTGGGGAGGCCCGGGCTCGGGAGACCCGATGGCATTCTTTCAAAAGCCTGGCAAAGTTGTTGAGATGCCTGATGGGTGCCCTTATGACCCGGAGTTGAAAACTTATGTGATGAAGCGTGTTGCAACTGCGATTGAAGAACATCAAAAAGTTGGTGCTAGAGATTCCTGGGCACTCTGGGATGATGAAATGGGCGTTTATGCCAAGGACCACATTGTGCGTTGTGACCGTTGCAGGGAAGTTTTTCGCACTTACCTTAAGGGGCAAAAAGTCTCTCTCGAGGAGCTAGGCAAAAAATCTTGGGATGAGGTTGTACCTTATAATGTCTGGCTTCCTGCTAGCACCGCGGTCAAGGGAGTTAAAGTTGCACCAAGCACAGGCATGGCGGCCATACCTGATAATCCCGGCGATGCTCTGCGTTATTATTACACTTATCGGATGATGTCGCATGCCAATGGTCAGGTTTTTCCCGAAGCAGCTCTGAAGTTTAAAGAATCGAATATTAATCTTTACGCAATGCAGGGGCCGACCCCCAGTTGGAATGGGGCGAGTCTTGATTGGCATGAGTTCTACGATCTGAAACCCAACACTGCATTTGTTTTTGAAACCTCGAATCGGGATGCCCGTACCTGGCAGTGGGAATCGTATCTTGCAGACATAGGCAGGGGTATTGCAAACCGGCATAAGATGGTGATGGGATGCTTGGTGAAACCGCATCGAGGCGCAGTTGCGCAGCGTATGTTGACAGTGATTGGTAGGGGAACCAAGGCGTTGGAATGGTACACCTATGGGCCTGATTATTCAAAGGGTGATAGTTTTTCGCAATCTCCCGAACTGCTGGAACAAGTTGCTCGGGCAGCACGGTTTCTTGGATTGGCGGAGCCTCTACTCTATGATGCAAAATTTCTCAAACAGCCCGAAGTTGCTTTTGTTTCGCCACGATCTTCTGAAATCTGGAGCAGAGCCACGGACACCAGCCTTACTACTTTTGAAAATGCTAAGTGGGTTTATCTTGCACTAATGCATGCGCATATCCCTGTTGATATTCTTAGTGAGCAACAACTTGCTGAAGGAAAGCTTGAAAGATATAAGGTCATTTACATTCCCGGAACACACTTAAGGCGGGATGCAGGCAAGGTGGTTCGGGATTGGGTGCAGGCGGGTGGAACGGTTTTTACCGATGCATTTGGGTTGGCTCGAGATGAAGCAAATCAAAAGTCGCCTGAGATGAACGAAATGCTCGGCCTCGCAGATCGTTCCCTAAAAACTTGGGGAAGTGTTGAGCAATATCGTGCTTCCGATCTTAAGCCATTAAGTGAAATTGCTGTTTCAGCGAAGGAAGCGGAATTTGGGTGGGATAACAAAAAGTTACAAGCCAGAGTTGGGCGTGAAGCATTGAATGTAAAAACCGCTGAGGTGGTTGCAACTTTTGCTGATGGTAAACCCGCGGTTGTGCGCAATCGATTTGGCAAGGGCGAAGCTATTGTTGCGGGATTATGGACAGGCATCACTTATTCTGCAACAGTGCGCAGAAATGATTTTAACATGCAAACCGATTTTGATTCTGTATTGCGTAAGTTGATAGCTGCACCTGCAATTGATCGCAAAGTTTATCGCCCTGCGATTGCTAATAATCCCATGGTGGAAACAATTGTACTTACCAAGGAAGGCAGGCGATCAGTTTCGCTTTTAAATTGGAGTTATCACAGGCCTTTAGGGGAGACCAGCAAAGGTATCCTGCAAACTATCGAAAAGCTACGGGTGGATTTATCTGACATGGGCCCCATTAAATCTGTGAGATCGCTTGTTCATGGCCCGCTTAATATTACCAATGGATCAGTAATGATTCCCAAAATGGCGGAGATCGATCTGCTTATTATTGATTAAAACTTCTTAGGGGTTAATAGTTTGAGCGATGCGGAAACCCAGATCATTGCTCTGAAAATGGGGCGCACCACTATTGCGTAGCGCAGAACGAACGCTTGAAGCTTTTACACAAAAAGAACCACCACGCATCACATGGTCTTTGCCATTAGTTGGCCCCTGTGGATCTGTTGCACCTCCCTTGGCGTAATCACCATACCAATCCCAGCACCACTCGAAAACATTACCATGCATATCGTATATCCCAAAAGAGTTGGGTTCATAGCTTCCCACTGCAATAGGCTTGCGGATTTTATAATCGCAATTAGCATCCACCGTGGTGATTCTATTGCCAAAAGAAAAAGAGGTGTCAGTTCCCGCCCTGCATGCATATTCCCACTCTGCTTCGGTGGGCAGGCGAAAACATTCTTCAGAATCTGCGTTAAGGTTATTGATAAACTTTTGGCAATCCTCCCATGAAACATTAGTAACAGGCAGGTCGGGCCCTTTTATTTTGCTTGGGTTATACCCCATCACCACTTCCCATTGTGCCTGAGTTATCTGGTGCTTTCCGAGATAAAAAGGCTTGGAGATGCTTGCTTCGTATTGGGTTTCATCCTCGTTGTGATCTTCATCCGAGGGGTCAGATCCCATTTGGAACTTACCTGCGAGGATTAAAACGAGTTGAAGTGAAATGCCTTTGCCCAGATCGATCGATTCCTCTTTGGCCCCTTTGGTTTTTCTTTTCTTTACTGGTGCTGTCTTTTGTGCCATTGCAAGGTCTTTGTCACTAAGAGCTTTGTAAGCTGCAGCACGGTTAATGTAGGCCTTTGTGTCGTTTGGGTTTAAATTTATGGCTTTTGTAAAAGCAGCGATCGCTTCGTGCAAATCTTTTGTTTGCATCGGTTCCGCATTTTCATTGGCAGTCGTTGTTCGATGAGATTTTGGTGGCGTATTTGGTTTGTTTTTAAATAAGGTTTCATCATGCTCTTTTCGCAACTTTGAATCTGAAAGTGTGCGAAGAGCTTGATTTAGCTTTTTCATCATTGCTTCTGCAATTGGATCACCTAAGTTTCGGTCAGGATGATATCGCATTGCAAGTTTGTTGAATGCAGACTTGATGGCTGAAAGATCGGCATTGGCTTCGATTTCAAGTATTTCGTAATGGTTGATGAATGTCATGAATGTTTGGATGTCTCGTTAATTGTGAATCAATGATTATGTTTTAGCGGAAGTGAAGGTAATAAGCAAAGAACAAAACCCGAAGCATATTTAAGACTTTACCCACCACCGAACCCATCACAATAATTAGAAAAACCAAGTGTTTTCTAGGTGATTTGCGAACATTTGTTTGAGATAATGATTTTCAATGTATACTATTTAGCCACCACCTTGGGCAGGTTGCATCTAAGGTCGAATTCTTTTGCGGAACCATGATAATGAAATCTAGACTGCTGCTTTTGGTGTTGTCGTGCTTAATTACAGCTCCACCTGTTTTTGCCCAATATCCAGCTTGGCAGGCATCAGGTTCCTTGTATATTTTAACCACGCCCGAAGGTGCCAACCTCCCTGAATCCGCCAAGCTTTCAGACTTCCCCCTGCTTGTCAGGCTTCATAAAGATTTTTTTAACTTCACTAAAGCCAAGTCTATGGGAGAGGATATTCGCTTTTCCTCTGTAGAGGGCAAGCCCCTTAAATACCAGATTGAACAATGGGATAGCGCCAATGGTTTTGCAACCATCTGGGTTCGTGTCCCTCTCATTCAAGGTAATCAAAGGCAACGCATTAACCTTCACTGGGGAAACCCTAATTGCGAAAGTGAATCAGATGGCAAGGCCGTGTTCAATGAATCAAATGGTTATGCTGCTGTGATGCATATGAGCGAAAAGATGGAAGATTCCACTGGTTCAGTAACGGTTAAAGATCAGGGAACATCTGATGCTTTAGGAATGATTGGAAGGGGCAGACATCTTGCGGGCAAACAGGGATTGTTCCTAGGGGAGAATATTTCCTCGTTTCCAGTGGGGGCCAATGGTAGTAGCACCGAAGCTTGGTTCCGGGCAGAAAAACCCAATGGCACTGTTGTTGCATGGGGCAAAGAGCAAAGGCCGGGCAAAGTGATGATGAATGTTTTAAGCCCACCGCGTGTAGCTATTCAGTGTTATTTTGCGGATGTTGATGCCAAGAGCGGTATTGCAATGGAGCGCTGGGTACATGTGGCTCACACTTATGAAAAAGGTGATTCCCGGGTTTATGTGGATGGCGTTTTAGATGGGAATACCAAGCCTATTTTAGATATTCCTACGCCTGCACGCATGTGGATTGGTGGTTGGTACAACAACTATAACTTTGTGGGCGATGTGGATGAAGTGCGGATTTCTAAAGTGGCTCGCTCTGCAGACTGGATCAAATTGCAGTACGAGAATCAAAAACCCATGCAAACTGTGACAGGGTTGCTTGTGGAGAAGGGCGATGCATTTTCAGTTTCGAAGAAAGACCTCAAAATCAACGAAGGAAAAAGTGAAGTTATTGCCGCAGAGGTAAAAGGCGCACAAAAACTGTATTGGATTTTGAAGCGAGATGGGATTGACGCCGTTGTTGCTGTTGACCGACTTGGGTTTAACTTTGAAGCCCCAAGAGTAACTCAAGACACTAAGCAGATGCTTCAATTAAAAGCGATCTTCCCTAATGAGATCAAGACGATCGATATTCCAATCATCATTACCGAGGATATTCCAGAACCTCTTTTCACGCTGAAGGCGCCTTTACAATGGGATGGCAGAGAAACCATCGAGGTTGTTCCAACTATTTCAAATCAATCTGAAATGACTGCCAAGGGGGCGAGTAAAGTTAACTATCGCTGGAATGTTTCAGGCCTTGCAGTAATCAAGGAAGTAGCTGGCGATAAATTAATCCTCAAGCGTGCGCAGAACAGTGGAAAAATGACGGTAACATTATCAATGAATAATGGCGGTGCGCAGACAACCAAGTCGGTTACCGTGGAAGTGACTGAGCCTAAAAAAGATCCTTGGGTTCAGAGAGTTTCTTCCAAGGAAGAGCGGCCTATGGATAATCAATTCTTTGGCAGGGATGACAAAAACGAAGGAACGCTATTTTGTAATGGAACGATTTCCGGGCCCACTGGTGAACTTGTTCTGAAAGTTTTTGCTGATGAAAAAATTTATAAGACTGAAACTCAAAAGCCCGGTGCTGGAGGGACTTATGCCTTTACCGTAAAGTTAAAGCCCGGCTTAATTAAATATCGCATGGAACTTGCAACCAAAAAAGATGGTAACGATGTTGTCGTGCACAAGGCAGACAATCTTGTTTGTGGCGATGCCTACTTGATTCAGGGTCAATCCAATGCTGTTGCTACAGATATTGGCAAGGAAGACCCTGAATTTAGTAGCGAATGGATTCGAAGCTTTGGAAGCACCTCTACGAACCCTGATGGTTCCAGATTAAAATATTGGGGCAATGCGATTCATCGTGGGCGCAAAAACGAAAATGCCCAAATTGGGTATTGGGGCATGGAGCTTGGCAGAAGATTGGTGGAAGCCCACAAGGTTCCCATTTGCTTTATCAATGGCGCAGTGGGAGGCACCCGCATTGATATGCACCAGCGCAACCCGTTGAGCCCTGAAGATGCTAGCACCATTTATGGCAGATTGCTTTGGCGTGTGAAAGAAGCAGGGCTTACTTATGCGATCAAAGCCGTGATCTGGCATCAAGGCGAAAATGATCAGGGGGCAGATGGCCCGACAGGTGGTTATGGCTGGGAAACTTATCTCCAATACTTTGTTGATCTTTCCGCTTCTTGGAAAAGTGATTTTCCCAATATCCAGAATTATTATCTGTTTCAGATATGGCCCAAGTCTTGTTCGATGGGGGTTGCGGGTTCGGATAATATGCTTCGGGAAATTCAGCGAACTCTTCCCAGATACTTTTCAAACATGGGTGTCATGTCCACCTTGGGAATCAATCCCCCCGGTGGATGCCATTTTCCTCCTGCTGGCTACGCAGAGTTTGCCCGCATGATTTGCCCTTTGCTTGAAAGAGATCTTTATGGCAAGAATTCTTTGGTTTCAATCACTCCTCCCAATCTTGAAAATGTAAGTTACTCCAATTCGGAGAAGACTGAAATTACTCTGAAGTTTGATCAAGCTGTTGTTTGGTCAGATTCGTTAGTTAGCGAGTTTTATCTTGATGGGGTAGCAGGCAATATTGCGTCTGGAACTGTTTCGAATAATGTTCTTACGCTTAAGTTGAAAAACCCCTCTCAAGCAAAGAAGATCATGTACCTTGATAGCAAGGCTTGGAACGGGAAGAATCTTTTGTTGGGTGCGAATGGTATTGCAGCACTTACTTTTTGTGATGTGCCTGTGTTTTCTAAACCATAAGTTTTTTAAGAGGTTTGTAAAATGCGAACGCCTTTGCTTGCTTTGTTTGGATGCATGATGATTGCTGGTGCTCTTGGCGCCCAGAGCACTCAATTACCAATACCGGTGCGGATTGATTCGGGCGTTAGCGGGCATATTCATCCCGCACTTTGTATTTCTAAAAAAGGAACTCTTATAGGGGTTTATTGCAAAAGTGAATACAAGCCTTATTTGATCACTCGTTCTTTAGACATGGGTAAAACCTGGTCGAAGCCCTTACTTTTTCCACATACTACTGAGACTCAGGTTTATCCTGGTTCCCTCACCACACTTTCCGATGGCAGGCTCGTTCATGCCTGGAATGTTTGGTTTAATGTGGATGAAAAAAAGAAATCTCGACATGTCGCTTTTTCTGTCAGCGATGATGATGGCATCACTTGGAGTAAACCAAAAAACATCAACAAGAACAAGGACCAAAAAATTGAAAGTGTGATTCGCCATCCCATTGTGGAGCTTGCCAAGGATAAATGGTTGCTACCCTTGATGGATAGAACGGTTTTGTACAACCCAATCACAGAGGAAGAAAGTGCTTTTGGCGATGGCAGGAACCATGGATTGGTTCCAATTGTTAAAACCCCTAAAAGTACTTTAGTCAGCGGCAAGGGGATGCGCTCAACCGATGAAGGTAAAAATTGGATTGAGGTAAAACCTTTTCCTGATGTTTCCACGCAGGGTTGGAGGCATCAGATGATCTGCTTAGAGAATGGATTATTGTTAGCATCGCAAATTGTTGGCCCTGGCGTGGGGGGCGATGTGATTAATTACCTTGTTTCAAAGGATGATGGTAAAACTTGGCTCATGGATAATCCTGTTGAGTTTTATAACCCCAGCAGGCCTATTGGTGGCAGAGCGTGCCCAAGATCTGTAATACTCGATGAACAAACCCTCGGAACTATTTACTACGATACCGATGCAAAACAAGCAGGCGGTTCAGGTGTTTTTTTTCGTACCATGCCCATTGCACTATTAATAAAGTAGAGCGCGCCCGTAGTTCGATTTCATTCTTTGATATTTATTTCATGTAAGGATTATTATGCTTCGTAGTAACCATGTCAGTAATATTTTAGTTGCCATGTTCATCTTGGTGGTTTTGGTTGAATCCTGCCTTGGTGCAGATCCTACGCCTACTTTGCAGCAACAGTTGGTCAAGGAAAACATTTCGAATCTATCGCGCGATGCCAGAGAGAAGGGCAACCCCTCTCGAGGTGCCTTGGCTTTTTATAGGCAGGATATGGCTTGTATTCGTTGCCATTCGGTTGGGGATGATAATAATAAGTATGGCCCAGATCTTACCAAATTAGGGAAGGATGCTACGGATATCTATCTTGTGGAATCCATGATTCTACCCTCCAAGGTAATCAAGAAAGGTTTTGAAACCGTAGTTATTACTACTAAAGCAGGAAAGACCATATCGGGGCTTTTGGCAGAAGATAAAAGTGATGCGGTTGTCATCCGTGATAATGCAATCGATGGAAAACTCATCACGATTTCGAAAAACGAAATTGAAGAGCGAAGTGATAAGGGGCCATCATTGATGCCTGATGGTTTGATTAATGTCCTTAGTGGCAGACAAGAGTTTTTGGACATGGCTCGGTTTTTGATGGAGGTGGCTGAAAAGGGGCCAGAATATGCTAAACAAATGCGCCCAGCATCATCTCTCTTTGCGGCTCTTCCCCTGCCTGAATATGAAAAAGATATTGACCATGCTGGCTTCTTGAAATCGATTGATGCGAAAAGTTTCAAAAGGGGTGAAGCCATTTATTTGCGAGTTTGCGCCAACTGTCATGGCACCAAAGATCAAGTCGGTTCCATGCCTACTTCGTTAAGGTTTGCAGAGGGCAAGTTTAAAAATGGTTCAGATCCTTTTCGCATGTATCAAACTTTGACACATGGTTATGCGGTTATGACTCCGCAGGCTTGGATGGTCCCCGAGCAGAAGTATGATGTGATTCATTACATCCGCGAAGCTTTTTTAAAGCCTTATAACCCAGAGCAGTATGCAAAGGTGGATGAAACTTACATCGCAGCGTTGCCTAAGGGCTCCACTCGCGGGCCCAAACCTTCCAATATTGAACCATGGGTGATGATGAATTATGGCCCTAGTTTAATGTTAACTTTAGAGGTTGGTGATAAAGGGAATTTTGCCTACAAGGGGATTGCATTGCGGTTGGATAATGGCCCGGGCGGAATCACCCGAGGCAGGCATTGGATGATGTTTGATCACGATACCATGCGCATGGCTGCAGCATGGGAGGGTGAAGGGTTCATGGATTACAACGGCATCAATTTCAATGGCAGACACCAGGTGCATCCAAGGGTTGTGGGGAATGTGAAGTTCGCAAACCCTGTGGGGCCTGGTTGGGCCAATCCGGAAACTGGATCTTTTGAAGATCCAAGGTTTAAAGGTCGTGATGGCAAACCTTATGGCCCGCTGCCTAATTCATGGTCGAAGTATTTGGGCATGTACCATTATGGTAGTCAATCCATTATTTCTTATAGCGTGGGCGATGCCAAAATTTTGGAGATGCCCGCATACGAAATCGCTTCATCAGGCAAGGTTGTTTACACCCGCAATTTAAATGTGGGCAAGTCCTCTCGTGATTTAACCTTGAGAGTAGCACCTATGGGAACACCTTGTGCGATCGTAGCAGCTAACGCCAAGCTTGTGGAAAAAGATGGGTATACGGTGCTTCAAATTCCTGCATCGAATACACCCCAGCTTATTAAAGTACTGCAATCAGATGGCCCTTTGGATCTTTTACAAGCGTTTGCCAAGGGGGCTACTAGCGCAGTTTCTTTGGAACCTTTTATGCAAGGTGGGCCGAAGCGTTGGCCAGATTTGATTAAGACCCAAGCGGTTGTTGGATCTAATGATCAAGCTTTTGCAATCGATGTGTTGAACCATCCGACGAACAACCCTTGGAATTGCCAAATGAGGCTGACGGGTTTTGATTTTTATGCAGATGCAAAGCGTGCGGCGGTTTGCACATGGGATGGCGATGTCTGGCTTGTGGATGGTTTGAATGCGATTGATAAAGGCCTTACTTGGAAAAGGATTGCATCTGGATTATTTCAGCCTCTTGGGCTTAAACTGGTGAACGATGTTGTTCATGTGACTTGCAGGGATCAACTTGTAATCTTGCGCGATCTCAACGGCGATGGCGAAACAGATTTCTACGAATGCTTTAATAATGATCATCAGGTGACCCAGCATTTTCATGAGTTTGCGATGGGTCTGCAAGTTGATGCAGAGGGGAACTTCTATTATGCCAAGGCTGCTTGCCATGCTCTAAAAGCCGTGGTTCCTCACCATGGAACACTCTTAAAGGTTAGCAAGGATGGTTCGAAGACAGAAATTTTGGCCACTGGTTTTAGAGCGCCCAACGGCGTGTGCCTAAACCCCGATGGCACTTTCTTCTTAACGGATCAAGAGGGTTTTTGGATGCCCAAGAACCGCATCAATCTTGTCGAGAAGGGTAGTTACCATGGAAATTTCTGGGGCTATCACGATGTTACAGATTCATCCGATGCTGCAATGAAAAACCCACTCTGCTGGATCACGAATGAGTTTGATCGATCACCTTCTGAATTGCTTTGGGTTACCGGAAATGGTTGGGGGCCTCTTAAGGGTTCGCTTTTAAATTTTTCCTATGGTTACGGGAAAGTGTATGTTGTCCCCCACGAAAAAGTTAATGGCGAATGGCAGGGCGGAATGTGCGCATTACCTTTACCTCAATTCCCCACCGGTGTTTCGCGGGGCAGATTCAATCCTGAAGATGGCCAGCTTTATTGTTGTGGTATGTTTGCTTGGGCGGGTAATCAAACTGCTCCGGGCGGGTTCTACCGAATTCGTTTTACAGGTAAACCTGTTCAACTCCCTGTTGAATTACATGCGATGAAGAAAGGTGTTTCGATTAAGTTAAGCGGAGAAGTTGATTCTAAGTCTGCCACTAACCCAGAGAATTATGCCGTCAAGATATGGGGGCTAAAACGCAGCGAGAAATACGGTTCCAAACATATTGATGAGAGAACGCTCAAAGTTACATCAGCAAAGTTGTCTGCAGATAATAAGACCATTGAATTACAAATCGAAGGCATCGAGCCTACTTGGGGAATGGAAATCAAGTATTCTTTGGTCGCTGCAGATGGGCAGAAGTTTAACGGAGTGATACACAATTCGATTTTCCGCCTTGCTGATTAAAGCATTAACAGCAAGACGGGGTTTGAATGAGACTAAGCTTAAACCAGTTCGGGCATCGGTTGCGCATTATCTTCGACTAGGAATTGAGGCCTCCCGTTGATATCGTTCAAAGTTACTTCGTTCGTATTGATGCCCAAGTTGTGGTAAAGGGTGGAATAAAGTTCGCCAAACTTGACAGGGCGCTGAGATGCTTCTCCACCGATGCGATCGGTTGCACCGATTACTTGTCCCATTTTCATGCCGCCCCCTGCAACTAATGCGCAGTTGACTTGAGGCCAGTGATCGCGGCCTACGATATTGCTGATTTTAGGCGTACGCCCAAATTCGCCCATGATGACCACACTGCAATCTTTATCCATGCCGCGTTGGTGAAGATCTTCAATCAGTGCGCTGACGCATTTATCAAAGATCGGGAAGTCTTCTTTTTCTCTAACGAAGATCGAGTTGTTGTCTCGGCCTTCTGCTTTCATTCCGCCATGCCAATCCCATTTACTGTAGTTAAGGGTAACAACGCGAGCGCCAGCTTCAATTAATCTTCGGGCGATTAGCATGCTTTGTGGAACTCGTGGTGCGCCATTACCATCGATGAACTTGGTCGGGTCGCCTGTGCCATAGCGTTCAACGGTGTGTGGGTGTTCCTTGGATAAATCTAGCGCATCTGCAAGACGCGAAGATGTCAGCAAACCAAAAGCTTGTTCGTTGAAAGTATCCATGCCTTTGAGCATGCCCTTGGCATCGACATCCCTGCGCATGTGATCAAAGCTGCGCAATAGGTTTTTTCTTTCCGCAAGGCCGTTAAGGTTAATCCCTTGAAGGATCATATCTTTTCGTGAGGGGCCCATTGGGCGAAAAGGTGTGTAGGAAGATCCGAGGAAGCCTGGGCCGGGTTCATTGTAAGGGCCGTGGGTGCAGGTGTAGCACATGCTGATGAAGGGCGGAGTTGCTTGATCAACAGGGCCCTGGATTTTTGCTACGGTGGATCCAAATTGGGGCCATCCACCTGCAGGGGTCATCTTTTTTGGATGGTGCCCGTTGAAAACTTGAATCGCATCGTGCCCATCTTGATTGCCAACGATGGATCTAATGATGGTTAATTTATCCATCATCCCAGCAAGGAGAGGGAAAGCTTCGCAGATTTTGATGCCGTTGACATTAGTTGCTATTGGTTTCCAGGGTCCAGCGATTTCTTTTGGGGCGTCAGGTTTTAGATCGAACATATCTTGATGGGGCGGGCCACCAACAAGGTAAATCAGGATGACTGATTTTTGCGAAGACTTGATTCCTGCTTTAGCTTCGGCTTGCAAAAGTTGGGGTAATGTAAACCCTGCAGCCCCAAAGGCACCTATTTTAAGGAAACTTCTTCTTGCGAGCTTATGGTTGGATTGGGTTGGCATTATAAGTCTGCTCCAGAAAACGAAAAGAATCATTAGGCGGGATGAATAACTTATCTCATAAATATATCGTATGTTGAAGGCCGAAAGAATTAAAAATCGTCAAAGATACCGTCTTTTTTTTGTTATTGACCCTTATCTTAGTCAAACATTGTCTGTTTATCTGAAAATAACTACTCTTTTTGCTTTTGTTCGATCCGTATTGCCATTAATCTAAATGTTCCTTCCCTTGTATTAAGAGATCCTCATCATGCTTAGTTTTCATCCCGTTCGCTTCACAGCTTTCCTTGTTTTGGCCCTTTCCTTTGGAACTCTCGTTGCCCAGGAATCGAAACCGGTTCGGGTAGGCATCCTTGGAATTGATAACTATCAGTCTGTTGCTTACACCCAGTTGTTTAATGATGCCAAGGCGACAGGCGATCTCGGTGGCCTGAAAGTGGTTGCGGCATTTCCCTCAACTCCTAGCAATGATATTCCCGAGAGTGTTGATAGCTTGCCCAAATGGAAAGAGGCACTGAGTAAATACGGTGTAAAAATGGTTGCTTCTGTAGATGAGTTGCTTGCAAATTGCGATGTGGTGATGATCATGAGTTTGGATGGGCGCAGGCACCTTGCTGAAGCATCTTTGGTTTTAAAAGCTGGGAAACGACTTTACATTGGTCGGCCTATTGCTGCCAATTTTAGTGATGCAGTTTCAATCATCCGCCTTTCTGAACAAACAAAAACCCCTTGCTGGACGAGTTCCCAACATCGATTCAGCCCAGGTTTCATAGGTATGAAAAATCATCCAGAGGTTGGTAATGTTCTGGGTTGCGAAATGTATGGTGGTTGCCCTACGGTACCGCACCATTCAGAACTTTACTGGCATGCCTTGCATAGCATCGAAACAATTTACAGCATCATGGGGGCGGGATGTGTGTCGGTATCTTGTACATCAACCCCGATTGCGGAATCGATTACCGGAACCTGGGCGGATGGCAGGGTTGCAACTTATCGGGGCATCAAAAAAGGGGCTATCAAATACAGTGGCACCGTGTTTGGGGAAAAAGGCGTTTCGGTTGCTGGAGTATATGGCCATGGCGTTCCCGTGAAAGGTGTTGTTCCTACGAATGATAAATACATGGGTTATGAGGGGATAGCGATCGAGATAGCCAAGTTTTTCAAGGGAGGCCCGGTTCCCGTTAGCGCCAATGAGACCATGGAAATCCTTGCGTTCATGGAAGCTGCGCATGAAAGCAAAAGTAAGAATGGCGTCAATGTTCAAATTGCAGAGATGATGAAAAAAGCGCAAAAGTAAGTTGTCAGGAAAGTATCAGACTCCGATATCTTCGTTCCATAGTGTTGGTTTTTCCAGAATAAATTGCTCCATCATTTCGATGCAGCGGTGATCCTGTAGAACCATGGTTTTCACATTTCGGCTTTCGAGAAGTTTCTCATCCCCCATGAAGGTTTTGTTTTCCCCGATGATGACCCTTGGGATTTGATAAAGCAGAATTGCCCCGGTGCACATGGGGCAGGGTGAAAGCGTGGTGTACAAGGTGCATTCGCGATAAACACTCGCAGGCAAGCGGCCTGCGTTTTCCAAGGCATCCATTTCGCCATGGAGGATTGCACTGCCATTTTGTACCCTGCGATTGTGGCCACGCCCAATGATTTTTCCATCGTGTTCAACTACAGAACCTATTGGGATGCCTCCTTCAGTGAGCCCTTTTTTTGCTTCATCAATTGCTTCGAGCATGCAGCTTTCTTCAAAGGGTGTAAGTTTCATGATCGTTTCCTTAGGGGTTTTTATTAGTTGCATCCCGTTACCACTACTTTATAATGTAATTGGTTTGATTGAGTAATTATCTCCCCTTTTTACAGGACAAAACATGAATCGTAGAGAGTTTGTTGCTAGCCTTGCTGCGGCAGGCATTGGTTCCAGCTTTGCATTTGCCTCACAAAAAAAAGAACTGTTTGAAATCTCACTTGCGCAATGGTCGCTTCATAAGGCGATCTTTGGCAAGAAAATGGATGCAGGCGATTTCCCTAAAGTTTCCAAGGAAGAGTTTGGTATCAACGCAGTTGAGTATGTCAACCAGTTTTATAAAGACAAGAAAAAAGATGATGGGTATGTAAAAGAACTTCGCAAAAAGTGCGACGACCTTAATGTAAAAAGCGTTTTGATCATGTGCGATGGCGAAGGCCAGTTGGGTGATGCAGATGAAAAGAAACGCAAACTCGCAGTCGAAAATCATTACCGCTGGGTTGAATGGGCCAAGACTCTTGGCTGCCATTCCATTCGGGTGAATGCGGGCAGCAGCGGTTCCTACGAAGAGCAGATGAATCGTGCCTCGGATGGCTTGCGTATGCTTTCCGAATGGGCAGGGAAAATGCAGATTAATGTGATTGTTGAAAATCACGGTGGTTTATCAAGCAATGGCGCATGGCTTGCTGCAACCATTAAAAAGGTTGGTCATCCTGGTTGCGGTACACTTCCCGACTTTGGGAATTTCCGCGTCAGCAAGGATGAAGAATACGATCGGTATAAAGGTGTGTTGGAATTGATGCCCTATGCCAAGGGCGTTAGTGCTAAAACCCACGACTTTGATGCAAAGGGTAATGAAACCAAAACTGATTATCGCAAGATGATGAAGATTGTTATGGATGCTAATTATCATGGTTTTGTTGGCATTGAATACGAAGGAAGCAAGTTAAGTGAAGCCGATGGTATTCGAGCAACAAAGAAGTTGTTGGAAACCGTGCGAACAGAATTTGCAAGCTAAGATGGTTTGGAAATAAAAGAAGGCTTCCCAGATAATATCGGGGAAGCCTTCTTTTATTTAAAGTAATGAATTAATTAGTGGACGCCCATAAACCAAAGAGGCAGTGGCTGGATTCTATCTTGGTCGTAGGTGAACTTAGCAGGGAATCCGATTTGGTTGGCAGGGATATTTGGATTTCCTGTTTTGGGATCCAATGGGCCAAAAAACCAACTGTAGGAGGCATCTTCAATCCTTTTTCTACTAAAGGTGCGCAAGGTGTTTTCACCTTTTTTTGTCATTAGCATGACATAATTTTTGACAATATCATCGTTGGCTTCCTCTAATAACTTACTTCCCACATTCTTAGATTTGTATTTGAATTCGCCTGTAAATTTTTGATCAGGCGAAGTGGAAGATTTTGCTTTCGGATCAGCTTTTTTCTCATCGCGTGTATAACCACGCTTTACCCTCTTTAATAAATTCTGGGAAAAATCGTCCCTAGTTTTGTCGTCTGTGCCGGTTACAAATGCCATTTGCACCCTTCGAGTCCTAGGCATGGTGATATCCTTCAGCCAACTTTGAATTTGAGTGGAATAATTTTTGCCTGCAATGGTTGGACTGATAGAAAGCCAAATTGCTGCAAGTTGCGCACTGCCCTCAGCATCTTCTGCTGCATTTGCTTTCAAATATATTTTTTTTGGTCCAACAGGTTTGAGATTTAATATTCCGCCATTTTGGGGTATATCCTCAACAGTACAAGAAAGCCTGCGCCATTCGCTTGCCATCCACAGCGCCCCAAGAGTTGCGCCTTCACCTGCACCAATAACAATGATATTTGAACTGTTCGCGTCGCCATCATCATTTTTAATATCAAGGAAGGACTTGGCTGCAGCGATATCGTTGACAAGGTTTGGATAATAAGCAGTGGTAAATTCACTCGAGTTGATTTTGGCAGGTTTATTTTGCATTTTGGCGCCCGGCAAAACCAGGTTGTGTGGCTGTAGCCAGAAGTTTGGGGACACGCCAACACTCTTGCCATGCCCACGAAAATCAAAACTTAATACACTTTGGCCTGCGGCCTGAAGATCAAGCGCTAGTTTTTCCCAACCGTCTTGCGAACTATCGCCGCCTTTACGGTAAGTGAAATCGTGCAAAAGAATTATGGAAGCGCCATCTTTAGGCTTGGCGCTGGGGTAAAATTTCCCTGAGAGCAATACGCCATCATGAGTCCGAAAATTGATGGGTTCGCTTTCAGCCTTGGCTGAAGAAGGAACTGCTAACAAAGTCGAAAAGCTGATGAGTAGGGCTAGTGAACCAGCTTTAAATTTAAAGTGTGTCATGTTTGTAACCTTGGTAATGGCCAAAATATTATCTACTTAAATATTCCATCTTCCGAAAGAACAGGCAAGAGAAAAGCGGTGTTTTAAAAGGAACTTGCGTAAAAAAACCGATTATTCGCGAGCGAAGGGGTTTTCGCAGGCGCATAATCGGAATTTTAAGAAAGGTTCCCGGCCTTTCCAAAGCTAAACCCAGCCAGAATTCTCTGAAGGAGATCATCCTGTTGTTCGTTATTTTCAGGTACGCCATTTCCCAGCAGGGCCAGCCAAACCAAACTGGCAATGATTCTCTTTTAGCAGAAAGAGCCATGAAGTTGATGCACCCCAAACTTCATGAACATTGCCCGACCCAGACCACTTTTGCTCCACCCTTTCTCAGAAGTGGCATGGGCCCTTTTCGAGTACCTTACCCGAACCTCTCCTTGCAACTTGGTGCAAAGGTAAATCTATCCAATTAAGGATGAGGGGTGCCTGACACTGTACGATTTACTGAACTTAAAAGTTTTTTCGAAGAGGTTGTTAAAGCAGGGAAAATAGGAATTCGGGGAAGAGTTGTCGGAGTGATTTTTAGGTTGGGTCGCCGGTTTGGTAGCCACGAGTTTCTCTCGTTTTTTCGTCAGCGTAGCTCGCGGGTTCAAAATCATGATCAATGTCTTCATAATTGCAAACATAACCAGGCAATTTAGACTTTTCAACTTCAGCATGGAAAGAACTTAAGACAGATTGTTGAATGTTTTCCCTGCATTCAGGGTTGATGGGGTGTGCAATGTCTGCATGCATTTTCTGCTTGCCATTAGAGTCGCGTCCCATGCCCCTAAACTCTGCGAGTTTGCATCCGCATTGGTTGCAGAAACGGGCACGGAGTTGATTTTTGCCTGAACACTTGGTGCAGCGATCCATTAATTTACGGCTCGGCATAGCCACAAACCAACCCCGGGTGCCTTCAATGATTTTCAAGTCGCGGATGACAAAAGCATTGTCAAAGGTGATGGAGCAGAATGCTTGAAGTTTTTCGTTGTCGTTACCCGATTCCATGAGTTTGATTCGAACTTCCGTGATTTTCACAACAACTCTCCTTAATTGTCGCAGGATTTTATTGCCTGCCTAGTGATAAAAGTATGCGCAATAAAGTTCCTAGCAGGGCCATGAATGAGAGATTTTGCGACTTCAAGAGCTCGTTCATCGTGTTCAAAAAGCGCAAAAATTGCAGACCCGCTACCACATAGTAAGGGCTTTTTAGCCCCGGCCTTTCGTAAGGCTTCGAACAATACCCCAAGTGCAGGCTCTAATTCAAGTGCCGGTTCCTGCAACCTGTTAAATAACCCATCGTTCACTTTGCTAATTTCTGAACCAACAAATGAGCACTTGGCTTCCGCTTGATCCCTTGGAGAGGTGGGGATTTTTAAATGCGAATAAACACTTGCTGTGGAGAGACCGAAAACAGGCTTTACAATCAAGATACTTAGATCACATCGAAAAGCAGAAGGCAAGATTTTTTCGCCCCGGCCAGTGCACCAAGCTGCCTTCTTTTGAAGGAAAAATGGCACATCACTGCCTAGCTTTGCAGCTTTTTCTTCTAATGTTTTTTCAGTTAGATTCAGCTTCCAGAGTAGATTCAAAGCCCTAAGTGTGGCAGCTGCATCTGAAGAACCACCGCCTAATCCTGCCTGCCATGGAATGTGCTTGAATAAACGAATTTCAGCACCCAATGGCTTTTTGCTTTCTTCCTGCAGCAAGGTTGCAGCACGAACTATCAGATTATCTGGCCCCGTGGATAACTCTTTCGAATCGCACCAGAGCCTGATCGAGCCTGTGGTATCCTCACGAAATTCTAAAACATCGTGTATCCGCACAGGCACCATGAAGGTACTTAATTCATGATAACCATCGGGGCGCTTGCCTGAAATCTCCAAATAGAAATTCAGCTTGGCATTAGCCCAAACCTGCAACCCATTTGTAATAGAAACCATGCGCATTTCAAAAGCTGCTTTCATCCTTGAAACCAACCACCCAAGTACTTCGTACCTTTTGCTTTAATTCAAATGGTACATAAATACTTCAAGACCTTATTTCGACTTGTCGAATTTTAGTTCTTAATAAGGAAGTTCGTCAAGAGGGATACAAGATCCCCCGATCTGTTCTAGATAAAAAAGTTGCTTGGTTTGTTACTTAGAGGGAATCATATCCCTGTTTTTTAACCAACCAACCAACCGGTCTGGCCAACTTGCTGTTTCACCCATCTTTGTTGCAAGCCCCACGCCATGTCTGCCTTTTTCGTAGATGTGAAGCTCTGCAGGAACTTTGTGTTTTTTCAAAGCAAGGTAGAACAAGATACTGTTTTCAGGCGGAACCCCGGTATCTTCATCCGTGTGAAAAAGAAAAGTCGGCGGGGTTTGTGCGGTTACGCGGGTGTGGTTGCAAAGGCTTTCTACAAGCTTGGCATCTGCATCTTTGCCCAAAAGATTATTTCTAGAACCCATGTGCGCAAAAGGTGGTTCAAAGGTAATCACTGGATAGCAAAGAATCAAAAAATCTGGCCTGCAACTGGCTTTATCGATGGCATCTGCGGCATTGGGGTTGCCAGCATCAAACTGAGTGCCCGCAGTGGATGCAAGGTGCCCGCCCGCAGAAAAACCCCAGATTCCAATCTTTTTTGAATCCACCCCATAGCTGGTTGCATTCGCCCTTACCGTTCGTATTGCGCGTTGCGCATCCATCAAGGGTGCGGGATGTCGATACTTTGGCCCAAGTCTGTATTTAACTACAAATGCAGAAATACCCTGAAGATTAAGGAATTCTGCGATCTCTTTTCCTTCATGGCCCATTGCCAAACCACCATATCCACCACCAGGGCAAACTACCACCGCGGTGCCGTTTGCTTTTTCCTTAGTAGCCAAATAAATGGTTAGAGAGGGTTTATCTTTATCTTCGGTACCCATTGCGCCAGGCGCACCATTAGGCCAAAGCGGGATGGTTTGGGGTTCAACATGTGTTGCCAATAGGGCAAAAGTGAGGAAAGTAGGCAGTGAAATCATGATTTTTCCTAAAAAAGAGAGAATAGTTGAAATAATAATACCGTAATTACGAAAAATACTATATCTCGAGAAGTAATTCGAGAGATATAATAGGAAGAGATGGTGATTTGTATTTTTCGGGGGCGATCCGGTTTCGACCGGGCTTACGGAAATGCAGGTTGCGTGCCGTGGTTGATCAGATGGCCACGTAAATATCTGATCAAACTTAACTGCAGAACCGCAGTTTTCTATGGCTGCTTAATAATATAGCAGTCGCGCGTCTGAGAGCTTAGCCAGAGAGGTTTTAGCGCGCTAGTTAAATCTGGATCGTGGGGGTTAGAAGTCACGCAAGTGGCTGATACTGAGGGCAACCCCTGCTAGACTTTACACTCGGTTAGCTTGAAGTGGCTTTGCAATTTGAATCCACCAGAGTGAACGCGGCAGAGTAAGACTGCCAAATCAGTTTGCTACGCACGTAGACGCCGGCATGGAAGGGCTTCGGGACCGGGGTTCAATTCCCCGCGCCTCCACTAAACAGAGGGGTCTGGTTATCCAGATCCCTCTGTTTTCATTTGTGCCAATAACATTTCGTTGCTCCCATAATTTCAATTAGAGAGTAATAAATGGTACCGAACATTTCTGAAAATCGATTTCAAACAATAGTTGATCGGGGCCCCAAATTGGCTATTTGCTGCATCTTCAGGCGGAATGGTGGGGCAACTCAGAACTAAAGGATTAATTTTTCCATTCATTTTTAAACCCAAAGCAAAATCTTACCCGTGAGAAGTCGGTTGAATTGATTTAGATCAGCATTGCAAATAGCACTTGTTTTAAAGCTTAAGAGGAGATTTTAAAAGATACAGGGGTTGAGTGTTGAGGTTGATGGTGTTTTAAAATAAGGGGTCTGGGTTGGCGAGATAAAACCATCCCATTTTAAAATCAGCTGAAAACTATTCTTTACTATTGCTTCCAGCTGAATCAAAGTTATGATACCCGCTTGATTACAAGGATGTATGTCTAGGGTTGATTTGAGTTACTGCATGGAGGCAGTTTTATTATGACTTCATTATTACCTATCGTTGATCAATCATTTGTTGCAGCAGTCAAGTATCGTTCGTTGGGATTGGATTTCAAAGCCGCAAAACTATTTCGCTCTTTAATGCGCTTTCAGGATCTCCCAAGAGTGATGGCAGAACAAACCCAGCTTCACTTGGGTGAAATTGCTCTGAATCAAAAACGCTTCAAACAATCAGCACGTCATTTATCCGTAGCCCTCTCCTATAATGAAAATAATGCAACCTATCATCTGCTATTAGGTAAGGCGATCGCTGCAGGTGGTAATGGCAATTTGAACCAGGCGATGATTCATTTTAGGGCCTGCCTGAAAAATGACCCAAAAAATGTCAAGGCATTAAGATTCTTAGGTGTCAGTCTGATTCATACCAATAAAGCAATAATGGGTCTAAGTTATCTAACCCGGGCCTGCAAATTGCAGCAAAACAATCTCGAGCTTTTGAAATTATTGGTAAGGCATCTTCAAGAACAAAACCTTCATGATGAAGCTAGGGCCAGCATAACCAAGGCCTTGTTTCTTAACAACAATAACCCAAAATTCAAATGCTTATGGAATAGCTTTTTGTTTCATGAAGCGAGAATCAGTCAACAAAACACCAACGATCCCAGCCTAGAACAAAGACAAGTAGTCCTGCCATTTCTAAAAATAGTAACCAAGAAAAAGAACCCACCTGCCCAGGGAAGAAACGATAGCCCTGAATCGTTGCCTACGCCCCATGCAAATCGTTCCAAGTGGAAGAAGAACCAACGCAGGGTGAAGTAAAAACCCAGCGCAGAAGAAGAAGCAAAAATAAGATTTAGCCAAGAAATAACACGGAAAAAAGGCAGGGGAAATGCTCCGTGCCTCTTCCGTATAATTTTCCTGGCAAGTCTTCTCTTCTTCTTGTTTTGTTCCGTTCCGTGTAATTCCGTGTAATTCTGTGGCTAGTTTTTTCTTGGCGTCTTGTTTCGTGGCGAATGACACCATGCTTTATTTAGTTGGCACAGAATTGCAAAATACGAGCAGCATTGCCCGCACCTTTAGTTTCTTTAGCAATCACAAGTTTCAAAGTATGTTTGCCCGGCTTAAGATCTGTGCCGAACATAACAGTGCGTGGGTAATGCAAGCCCTTGCTGTAAGAATGTAATAAGTCCACAGGCTTGGGTTCTGAACCATCGATGCTTGCAAGTACGATGCCTGCATCGGGTCCAGCGACGATAAAAGCACCAACCGCAGACCCTTCAAATTCCAAGGTAATTTCTGCGCCAACTTTCGAAGCATAAAGAACTGGAACCGAGGTGAAGCGATCGCGTTTTCCTCCTTGCAGAGATTTCCAATCTGGTACGCCAAGAGTCCAACCTGATTTAATCACAGCATTCTTGGGGTCAATAAACCTTCCCGTTTCATAGCTAAGTAGGTCTAAGGGTACGGGCAACTCATGAGATTTGGGCGAATCGGTTTTTCCCCATGGGGTTTTCCATGCTTCGTTGAAAAGATTGTCGATCATGGTTGCAGCGATTGCATTGCCAAAAGGTGCTGGATGTACGCCACCATATTGTTTCCAAGTAAGGGAGTTTGCGGAAATTTTTTCTGCAACTTCTCTAGCAAGGTTGATGGTGGAAACTTTGTAATTCTTGGCGACGGATTCATGGGCCTCGATGGTCAAGGGTGTTTTTCCATCTTGAAGCGTTTTTAACATGCCTTCGTTAACAAAGTAAGTAACGATGATATCCACGTTCGGGTTGGATTTACGGGCATGTCTGATGATGCCTTCAAGTCCGCGAATACAATCCTTGCGTGAGTGGTGTGCATCTTGATCATCATTGACTGCAAATTCGATGAAGAACAAATCGATGGGTTTGCTTAATACATCGCGTTCGAGCCGAAAAGCGCCTGTGTTGGAACAAGTCGAGGATATACCCGCATCAATGAAAGTAAAGTTAGTTTCAGGGAAACGCTTTTTGAGTTGGTCTGCAACCATCGGGCGATAGCCATTCATTTCGGTAATCGATCCGCCCATGAAGGCGACATTACCCTTTTTGTTTTTGAGGAACTGAATGCGGGAGTTTTCTAGATTGCCTCGAAATTGAATATTGTTTTCCGCAGCTTGAGAGTAATTCAAGCAAGGAAAAACCAAAGCGAATAAAAGAGGTAGAAAGAAGCGTATGGGTTTCATTTGTAATCCTAGATGAAAGAGTAAGTGGTTGGGGAAAGTTGTTTTAGCGAACCTTTTCTTCGCCTTCAAGTTGATTGTCTGTCCAATCGGAAACAAACATATGGCCTGGGCTGTGGGTGATAAGGAAAGGTATTTTCGAAGCCACTGCAACAGCTTGTGGTGTAACTCCGCAAGCCCAGAAAACTGGGATTTCATTGGGATGAATCGTAACACTTTCGCCATAATCAGGGCGGTTAATGTTGCTTATCCCAATTTGGGAAGGATCGCCTTGGTGCACGGGGGAACCATGTGCGCGCGGGAAACGCCCGGTAATACGGGAAGCTTGCAATGCAAAGTCTGCCGTCATGGGCCGCATGGAAACCACTAATGGACCTTGGAAAACTCCAGCGCTTTTGCACGGAATATTAGTGCGATACATCGGAACATTTCTGCCTTCATCTTCGTGCCTAACGGGGAGACCATTTTCTCTTAGGGCCCTATCGAAGGTGAAGGAACAACCCAGAAGAAAAGAAACGAGGTCGTCACGCCAATACTTATTAATGTTGGTTGGTTCATCAATGATTTTATCTGATTCGTAGACTCGGAATTTTGGGAGGTCGGTGCGCAGGTCTGCATCTGTTGCAATTAATCTGGTTCGTGGCGAACCTTTATCAAGCACTTCGAGAATGGGGCAGGGCTTTGGATTACGCTGGCAGAAAAGTAGAAAGTCGTAGGCAAATTCTGCGGGAAGGATAACGAGGTTTGCCTGAACAAAACCCGGAGCTTGCCCTGCAGTGGGCGAAGTGAAATCACCTTTTCTACATTGTGCCCTGACTTCGGAACCAGTGTTGAGATTTAGGCTCATGCTGTTTCCTTGAGAGTTTTTGTAAGGTAGTCGATCACGCTTGCATGAATAGACCAATCAATGCCATCGACGGAAGCAATTCTTTGACCCAATCTGCCATCTACTAAGCCACCTTTTTTTACCATGAGTTCGAGTATCTCTAATTCTGTTACAGAGTCAAGCGAAGAGAGTGCAGGGCGATCCGCATTTAGTAAAAGCCCAGAGCCAAGAGCATAGCCACCCCAATTGCTTACCCCTGCAACGATGAGATAATCTACAGTTGTGGTGCAAGCTATTTTTGCGCCATTATGGATGTTTGCTGCAATCACAGTCCAAGGGATATTTCCCATACCAATTTCGTTGCCCCCATCGCCAATGCCTAAGCGGGTGATGTTGTTTGCGCTACAGAAATTTGCATCGAAGAGGAGGTGTATAGGCGCGGTGTAAGGGGTGATATCTTTGCCACTCATGGTGAGTATTTTACCACGGGATGATTCTTCGGTTGAATCAAGGAATGCGCTGATGTTTTGTTCGGGGATGGATGCTGAAAGGTGTGAGGGGCCACACTTTTCGATTGCGATAAAATGACTGATGTCGCCTATCTTTTCTTTAAGTTGTGATAAGAAACTCTGGGCGTAATCAGCACTGGCTTCGATAGGTGACTCTATCAAAGCGATTTTATCACCCAAGCCAAGGTGTTGCAGACTTACTTCAAAAGCGAGCAGGCAGCTTTTTTCGCAAGTGATGGCAACTTTTCTGCCTAGGCTTAAAAGAGTTCGAGCGATAAACAGCGCCCCAAGCGGGCCATCTGTTTCTGGGGCAGGAGGCGTTGCTGAAGGAATATAAAACCCTGTGAAAATTACCACCCCTGCACTTATTGCAAGTGACTGGCAAGCATTTTCGAAATCACCTTTGGAACGACTTATAAGATTATCTTCAAGCCTAGCTAGGCCCCGGTCTCCTGCATCTTGTTGTACTGCATGCAGTATATTTTCAAGCTGCAATTTCATGTGGGGACTTTGATCCATGGGCCAAAATGCTTTAGCCATATCTTCGGAAGATCCAGCTTCATGTTTATCGTTTCATCTTTGACGGGGTGCTTGAAGGTGATGGCATGTGCATGAAGAGAAATACCATGAACGAAGTTGAAACTTGAACCGTATTTTTTATCACCCATCACTGGATGCCCGCTTGCAGAAAGCTGAATTCGAAGTTGATGTTTTCTCCCCGTCTTCGGGTTGAGCATTAGAAATGCATGGCCATCGTGGGTTGCAAGGACGGTGTAATGAGTGATGGCTTCCTTGGCAAGGGGGTTGTTCTGGTTGGATACCAGTGCAATTCGTTCTTCATCATCGTTGATAAGGAAATGATGCAGGGTGCCACTGCGAGCATTGGGAATGCCTTCGACAACTGCAAGGTAAGTTTTTTCAACTTGTGTATCGCGGAATTGCTCTGAGAGTCTGGAAGCTGCTTTACTTGTTTTTGCAAAAATCACGATTCCTGAAACCGGTTGATCAAGTCGATGAACTACGCCCAGAAAAACATTGCCCGGCTTGGCATAACGCTTCTTGATGTACTCCTTGGCATAATCGAAAAGCGAATCGCCTTTAATTTCGCCATGGGCGGTAGGCAGCCCGGTGGGCTTTGAAAGAACGAGAAGATGGTTGTCTTCTAGGAGAATGTCGAAAGCCCATTTATTCACTAGAGTCGCACTTTCAGAAAATTGAAATAATGAGAAAACAAGTTGCTTGACGCTTGCCTGTAATACCAATTTTATGAGAAAAAGATTGATTAATCATGAGTAAATCTATTTTTTTAGCTTGGAGAGCTGATGTTTAATCCACGCATATGCATAAAAACAGTTATCGGGTTGGTTTTGATAGTTGGCGGAAGCCTTGTTATTGCAGAAGAATCCGGGCTAAAAGGGTATAAAACAGTTGCAGAGGCACAAAAGTTTAAGCTAGAAAAATCAAGTATTGATGGGTCGAAGAAGCAGGCAGGGAAGCTCGGGTTTCGATTTGATTGGAATAAAGAATTGGGAGCGATAGGGAATATTCTCTGGCCTCATAAAGGTTTCTATTCTTATAAGGGAAAAAGAATCACTTATTTCATCTGCCCCGAGGGTGGTGAAAAAATGTTTTCTATTAGTGTGATCGCCCATGAATTCGGCCATATGCTAGGCTTACCCGATCTCTACGCACGCCCTGAAGTTCCTGATATGGAAGGGTTGGGTCGTTGGTGCAGCATGTCAAATGGCGAGGGGAGGACGGCAGGCCCGTGCATTTCGGCGCCTGGTGCAAAGAACAAATGGGGTGGACTGTTCCAACCCTGATCGATCCAAGGGTGCAACAGAAGTTGATTCTTTCGCCTATCGAAGGGAAGAACTCGGAGTGTATTAAAATCCCTGTAAGACCCGATGGAACTGAATACTTTCTCCTCGAAAACCGTATTAAAAAAGGGTTTGATCAAAACCTTCCCGGGGAGGGATTATTGATTTGGCGAGTGGTGGACGGGAAACCAAACCTTGAAGAGTCGCATGGTATCGCAGGGCCTGCCGGCCCAAGTAGGTTTCCAGAATCTGTTCCTTAGCCCAGTAAATCTAACCGCAATTTTACGCCTATGACTACGCCTTCTAGTACCCCTGTGAAACAAGGTGGATGGACTTTGCATATCGCGAATATTCAAAGGTTGCCTGATGGCAGGGTGGCTTTCCAGATCGGGTACGAATTTTATTAATCTTCTTCTGGATCTGCGGTTGCGCCCATATCTTCACGTGCAGCGGGCCCACGATGCATAAGCACTGTGTATCCCCTTGTTTCCGCACCTTCCACCACATATCCAACTTGGGTCATTAGTTCGACCATTTCGTTTGGCTGTTTGGTCACCATGAAAAAACTTCCGGCTCGTTTCAGCAATTCGAAGGAACGCTGGATGAAAAGAAGTGCGAGGGAATGGTTGGCAAAATAGGGCAGGTTGGCAAGGGCAATGTCGAATGATTGCGGGATCAAATCCGGGCCTGATACTGAAGAGGTCGCAACCGTTTCAAAATTAGTCAAGCCATTTGCCTCTGCATTGATTTTCGTTAACTCTAACGCACGCAAGTTGCTGTCAACGAAAGTAATTTTGCCTTCTGGGCCGGTTATCTTCGAGGCGTAAATCCCATTGGTGCCACAACCACATCCAAGGTCTACCACATTCTGGCCGGGGCGCAGACTCATGACTTCGCAAAGAGCACGAGAACCCGCATCAAACTGGCCATAGGAGAATGTGCCAGGTCGGGAAAGAAAACGGAATGATTCGCCCTGATTGATTTTGCATTGGAAAGTAACTTCATGCCTTCTGCGAGGTCGGTCTTCCATTCGCTGAGACCATAGGAAAGTGGTGCCTTGTTCCTGATGGATATGCACCTTCTTGTAGATTTTTCTCATGGCATCTGGGAAGAGGGAATCATTGGGTTGGGCAGACCAAACCATAAACTGCCCCGAGGGATTGAGGATATGAAAACCCTGCTCGAGGATATCGGTTTTTAGTTCACGCTCGCCTGAACTTGCAGGCAGATAAACGGCAGTGGCAAAGTTTGGTCCGAGATTCCATAAATCGGGCTCGACCCGAACCTGTGCGGGAATGTTGGCATCTTGCAGCATTTGTTGCAATCGTTCGGCTTGAAACAAATCCATCTGGTAGCAGACTGCTTCTTTATGAGGGCTTGAATGAAGCAGATTCACTACATCAGTGGGAGAACCCATGATCACTGCGAAAGGTGGCTTTATCCTTTCTAACAAGGGCTTAGGGGGATAGATTTTACTTAACGATACGAGTTTCTTCTTTGCCATTTTGTTTCTCTTTTATCAAGAACCGCACGGTTCAATTCGTAATTCTACAAGGGATTGATGCTTACCTAAAGGAGGAAGTATTAGAAGGCCTGAATCGATACCTTTTTGCTGCAAATTAATAGCATCGGTTACGCAGGTATAAGGTTCGATACAAACACTGGTTCTGGAACCCGGCGTAAATACAACCATGTCGCGCCATGAGTTATCGCAATACATGACCATGGCATGTTGTTTTCCACCTTGTACCCGGCCTCTTTCCATCATCCCAAATGCGTTGGCATTAAATGCTGGCAGATCGGTTAAAACATCATCTGCCTGAAAGCCTTTCATTTTGCGAAGCTTGTTGAGATCGCGCGCTGCGTCAACGGGAATCTTTCTTCCATCGGGAAGGCATTCATCCAAATGCCAAAAAGATTTTGCACCACATTGCAGGGAACAATCATCGGAAGCCAAGCCCGGCGTAAAAGGCAAATTGAAATAGGGATGGTAACCCAAACCAAATGGTAGGGGCTTAGAATCGGGATTGATAACAAGGGCTTCAATACCCAGGGAGGTTTCCTTGAGCCTGTAGGTTAATTGCAAGATGGCATCGGCAGGCCAGCAGGCAACTGATGCTGGGTCGTCTTTTGAAATTTGGAATTCCCCAGTGACCCAGGCTGAATTGAGATCTGCACCTTGATTAATAACTCTCCATGGGTTGCGCACTGCAAAGCCATGAATGTTGTGTTTTTGAATATTATCATTTCGGGGTAGGGAATAAGATTTACCTTCCCAATTGAAATGCGCATCTCGAACACGATTGGGGTAGGGGAAAAGAACGGGAATGCCACTCCGGGTCGGCCTGCCGTCTGGGAAAAGTTCGGGGTCTTGATAAAGGATGTCTAAGTTTCCTTCGGAAGTCGGCACAATCCATGAATAACAGTTAAATCCAAGTGCAGGATAAATGGTTGCACTAGCGCCTTTGGGGCTGTGCAAAGTGATTTGCGTACCATCATGGTTGGTAACATCTTGTCTGATTGCCGAGTTAATTTTAAATGTCATGCTAGAATCCTGATTAAGGTAGATGAATTTATGTTAGAACCTTGCAATAGGATTCCATCATAAATAGATAAGAATCAAGGAAAAATCGTCATGCCAAGGTTTAATTGTGAGAATGCGCTTGATTTTGCAAGAGAGATGTTTATCGCTGCCGGAGTGCCTCCCATCGAGGCTCAAAGGGTTGCCACAAGCCTTGTTGATGCAAATTTGTGTGGTCACGATTCCCACGGCATTATCCGAGTGGTGCAATATATCAAGGCGATTGAAGCCGGGATTTTGAAACCGGGGGCGCCCTTCATTTTACTTTCCGAAACCCCGTCAGCAGTAGCAGCCGATGGCGGCTGGAATCTAGGTCAGGTTCAAGCGTATCGTTTGTTGGAAAAGCTGATTGCCAAGGCTTCGGTAACCGGGGTGGCTGCGGGTTCATTAAAACAATGCGGGCACATCGGAAGATTGGGCGAGTATGCGGAAGAGGCAGCGCGACACAAAATGGCTTTCCTTGCAACCGTAAATAATCATGGTTTTGGCCGTGCTGTTGCTCCACCGGGGGGTAAAGTCGGCAGGATATCCACCAACCCGATTTGTGTGGGGGCGCCCACCAAGGACAACCCTGTTGTTTTAGACATAGGTACCAGTGTTTGTGCGGAAGGAAAAGTCCGCGTTAATTACAACAAGAAAATACCCACCCCCGAAGGTTGGCTCCTTGATTCCGAAGGAAGGCCCACAACCGACCCAGGCGTTTTATATCACGACCCCAAGGGCACGATTCTTCCGTTGGGCGGTCAGCAATCCTACAAGGGCTTTGGGCTAGGATTGCTTATGGATATGTTTGCAGGTGGACTTTCAGGTGCCCAGTGCAGTACACCCGGGGTCGAAAGCAAATCTGCAAATGCTGTTTTCTTTTTGGTGATCGATCCCGCGAAGTTTGCAGGGTTGGATCACTTTTTAAATGAAACCACAAACCTTGCTGCCAATGTGCTTGCCTGCCCAAAAGCAGATGGTGCAACCGGTGATATAATACTGCCAGGCCAATTAGAAGTTACAGAAAAAAGCAAACGAATGAAATCAGGGCTGAGCCTTGATGAGGGGACTTGGTCGCAATTAAAAGAACTAGCGCAGAAGTATAAAGTGTCGCTGCCCGACTCTGTCCCTAACTGATTTTAAAAAGGCTGAATATGAAAAGATGGATTGCTGGTTTGTTGCTGCTGTTGCCAATGCTTTCGCTTTATGCTCAAACCTCGGCTGAGAAATTATTGCCTTTGTTGGATGAGCAGAGTTTTTTTCTGGGCAGGATTCAACTAGGGAAGATTGATATAGCCAAGATCATGATTCCGTTGGTTCAGAAAAAGACGATCCCGGCTGCGGAGGCTGCTGCTCTTGGTTTTTTCTTGAACTTGCAAAAAAGTAGCATCGAGAAAGTGATTGATGAAATATGGTTTTCTGCGAGTGCGAAGGATGCAGCGACCTATTTCCTTCCTTCCATGATGATCAAAACAAAGCCCTCCGCGAAAACAGAAGATTTGCTAAACCTGCTAAAGAACATGCCTTTGCCCATTAATATTCAAACTCCAAGTGGCCAAGTGATCAGAAAAGGGCAAAACTCCATACTGCCTCTTTCCTTTGTGATTCGTGAAGAAAAAGGGTTTTATCTGTTAGAGCAAGTGGGCGCAACTAAAGACACGAAAAAAACCAAGCGTACTGATATTGTCCAAGGTTTTGATGCCATGGGCAGCCTGCCTTTTGGTGCGATGCTTTTCCCCTCGAAAGATAACCCTTTGGATCTAGGGAAAATCTTTCCCTCGCTCAAGAAAGCGAATGGAAAAGAGGGCGAAGTTCCCGGAATCTTGAATGGGCTGAAACTTGTAACGCTGGGAATGTATCTCGACCCATGGCGAATCCAAATGGTTATTCAAACCGAGGATAGGGAACTTGCCAATGATGTGCATAAATCGATTTTAAAAGCTATTCAGGGTATTCCAGATTTGGTGCAGGCACAGGTGGAAGAAGTGGGGAAAGACCCGGTGTTTAAAGCTTTGGCTGCCATGGTTAAATCCGTTTCAATCATGGATGATAAAGTGACGATTGTTATTACAGACTTTGATCCTTATTTTGAAATTGCAGCAAGAATTAATGAGCAAAACCAAGCCAAGGCCGCTGCAGCTTCATCCATGAATAAGGTGAAAAACATTGCGACCGCTTTATTGGCGTATCACAAAGAGAATGGAAAATTTCCTCCCGCAGCAACACTTTCAAAAGAAGGTAAACCATTACTAAGCTGGCGTGTCCAAATCCTACCCTACCTTGGGCATAATTTTCTGTACAAACAGTTCAGGCAAAATGAACCTTGGGATAGCGAGCATAATAAAAAATTCATCCGTAGAATTCCCCCAAGCTTTAGAGAGTCGCAAGAAAACTTGGATAAAGGCACAACGCCCTTTCAGGCCCCTGTTGGCATTGCAACACTTTTTACACCTGGAGGTACTGGGACTAATTCAATTCAAATTATTAATGAACTTTCGAACACTATTATGCTTGTTAAAGTCCCCGAAGATAAAACAGCGATTTGGACTAAGCCCCAAGATTGGGAAATTGATATCAGCCTGCCTGCCAAGGATCTTTTAAAAGGCTTTACCAATGCAATTGTTATTGCCTGCGCAGATGGGGAGGTTAAAGCCATTCCTCTTAAAGAAGCCGAGGAAAAAATTAAAAGCATGCTTGTGATTGATGGGAAACCTAAAACCCCTTGAGAAAATCCAAGTTCCTCTCTAAGTTTGCGGATTTTTCAGCGAATGATTGAAATGGCACGAGTTTAGATGTAATATAGCGGTATTACATTGTAATCCTGACAGGGTTTGAGCATGTTTTGTAATCAAAAAAACCGTTTATTTTACTTGTTCCTACTTCTTTTGTCGCTTGCCTTAGGGTGCGCCAAAATGCCGGACCCTTGGCTTGAAGTGCCAGGCAAATTCAAGGTTCTAGTCAGCTTTCCACCACTTTATAGCATGGTGAAATCTATCGCAGGCGATCGTGCTGCTGTTATCTCTCTTTGCACCACTACTGGGCCCCACGATTACGCTTTTAATGTCAAAGACACCATCCTATTGCGTAAGGCAGATTTGTTTTTTTATAACGGCTTAGATCTCGACGACCTTTTTGTAGGGCGCCTCGCCAAGGATGCTTCGAATCCCAACCTCAAGTTTTCAAACTTAGGTAAAAAGGTTCCTAAGAATCTACGCATTGAATCTAAAGAAGCTAAGCCGGGCCATGAAGGCCACAACCATGGCAGTTTCGATCCGCATATCTGGCTTGGTATTCGCCAAAGTCTTCTTATGATCAATGCGATTCGTGATGAATTGAGTTTGCTGGACCCCGAGGCTGCAGAGGAATACAAAAATCGAGCAGCGAGCCTTGCTGCAACTCTTGAAGAAATCCAAAAAGAAGGAATTACTTTATTGGAGGGGAAGAAAAACAAGGTGATAGTTACTTTTCACGAGTCGCTTGGGTATTTTGCGTCTTCTTTTGGGATTGAAATTGCAGGAGTGATTCAAAAGGCCCCCGGTGATTCTCCTAATGCCCTAGAGTTGGCTAAAATTGTGCAGTTGTGTGTTGAAAAGAAGCCATCGTTAATTGCAGTAGAGCCCCAATATCCAAGAACCACTTCTGCCAAATTGTTGCAGGAAGAGCTTAAGAAAAAAGGGATTGAAATACCCTTGGTTGAAATAGATCCGCTGGAAACTTGTACTCAAGCAGATCTTGCGCCCAAGTGGTATGAGATAAAATACAAACAAAACCTTGAAGCACTCGCAAAGAACTTGCAATGATTAACAACCTTTTAACTTTAAAAAATGTTGCTGTAAAGTTAGGCCATCTTGAAGTTTTAAAAGATGTTAATGCTTCGCTGCTTAAAGGTAAAATAACTTCCCTAATCGGGCTTAATGGTTCAGGGAAAAGCACCTTGCTGCGTGCAATTGTCAGAGAAATATCCTTTGTGGGAGAATTGCATTTTTATTGCGGACATGCCCACAAAACCCCGGATCCCCGGCATGTTGGTTATGTGCCTCAAAAATTGCGTTTAGAGGCGGGCTTACCCCTTACCGTGCGAGATTTTTTAGCCCTTCCCATGCAGGATGCCCCTATTTTTATGGGCATAAAAAAATCGTTAGAAAGCAAAATGCTTGCAATGCTCGCAAACGTTGGGTCTTCGCCAAATATGTTAGATAAACCCGTAGACAAGCTTTCTGGTGGGGAATTACAACGCCTTCTTTTGGCCTTAGCCATGGAGCCTAATCCAGAGTTGCTATTATTGGATGAACCAGCTGCAGGCATCGACTTTCAAGATCAGGACAAGTTTTATGCTCTGTTAAAAGAATTGAACAAAAAAACAGGTGTTACAATATTGCTGGTTTCTCATGATTTGGGGCTGGTCCATGATTATGCCGACCAAGTTTGGTGCTTGCATAAAGGCGTAATTGCAGGAATCGGAGCCCCCAGCGAGGTTTTAGGAAAAGAAAACTTGCAATTGTTGTTTGGGAGTGGATTGAAAATAGGGTAAAACCCGAAAATTAGAATTCTAAAAGCTCATCTTGGGCCAAATTTAATTGAAATATTTTGCCATCCCCGATCCTTCCGGTGCGCGCAGCTTTAGAAATTTTTTCTGCAACTTCATTAACCCGTTCATCTTCCACCGTTACGGTAATTTCCACCTTGGGAATAAAAGCCATATTATATTCGCTGCCTTGATAGCGGTCTAAATAGCCTTTTTGCCTGCTAAAACCCTTCGCTTCTCGCACTATTACTGAATTTAAACCAAGATTTTGAATTGCTTCCAGTACGGTTTCTGCACAAAAAGGCCTCACGACTACGGTTAGCTGTTTCATGATTTGCTAAGCCTCTTTTTTCTGTCTATTAATTTTCATGTATGAAAGTTAAAATAACCTCTTGGTAGTTTAGCCTTCAAACGCTATTCTACCAATGGGTGATTAAACCCACCACTACCCGGTAGTGTAATGGTAGCACAAGAAATTTTGGTTTTCTTTGTCTAGGTTCGAGTCCTAGCCGGGTAGTTTTTTTTGGCATCGGTGAGCAATGGATAAAAACATAATAGATTGGCGCTGGATTCCGCGTTACTACAGAAAAGTTGATGATAAAGCCTCTCATGTTGATGTGGTGTATTGGTATTTTGGGTTAGAAACAGTTTTTATTGTGGTTATGGGTTTTGTCTTTTATTTTACCACGATAAAAGATGGTTTCCTTAAAAAGAACCAAATGGATAACCAAGTCGAAGCTCTTCGTAAATCAATCGAATATCAAATCCAACAACCAGCAAAATAATTTGCAACTTCAGCCTTGATGATTCGGTTCAATTCTCGGATATTTACGCTTAGGCCAAAATATCTTTTCTCATTATTCAATGGAATGATTCCCATGATTAGTCCAATCAATCGCTATTCTGTGAAGCTTATGGGCATTGTTTTAGCCTTGTTAATGGGTGGGCAATTCTCCTTGGCACAAAACCATGCGAAAACTGGCAAAGATGCTGAAACACTCAAAGCTGCCAACGCCATTTTTGATAATGTAAAGCACGAAAAACTTCCCAATGGTTTGAATGTATATTTAAAACCCATCCCAGGTGCGCCCACTGTAACCACCATGGTTGCATATAAAGTTGGCTCTGCAGATGAAAACCTGGATCAAACCGGTCTTTCTCATTACCTCGAACATTTGATGTTTAAAGGGACTGAAAAGTTAATGCCTGGTGATATCGATCGCTTTACCCTTCGTAATGGCGGGGCAAATAACGCATACACTTCTGAAGATTGTACGGTCTACCATTTTGATTTTTCTGCAGATCGCTGGGAGCAAGCTCTTGCTATCGAAGCGGACAGGATGCGGAATCTACAGATTGATGATAAGCATGAATTTCAACAGGAAAAAGGTGCAGTGATAGAAGAGCTGAAGCGTAACGAAGATGGCCCCTGGGATCTGGAATATAAGGCAATTATGCCAAAGATTTTTGGTGCAAACGCTCCGTATGGCCATCCTGTGATCGGGCAGGCTGAACATGTTAAAGATTCCACAGCTTTGACAATCAAGGCGCATTACAACCTTTGGTACCACCCCTCAAATGCTTCTTTGGTGATATGTGGTGGATTCGATCCGGCCCAAGCCATGGCTCGGGTTAAGGAATTGTTTGGAAACATCCCTGCGGGTGAATTGCCTGCAAGAAAAGTTAATGTCCCATTAAAAAGAGAAGGCCAGACCCGCATTGAAATGAAGTCTAAGTTTGAAGTAGCTAGGCTTTTAATTGCCTTTAATACCGTTGAAATGGTGGATGAAGATGCGCCCGCACTTAGCGTTCTTGAAGCGGTTCTCTCTGATGGGAAAATTAGCAGGTTTTATCGCAAATTTATCGAAGGTGAAGAATTAGCCTCGGTTGCTGGAGCCGAAAGCTTCACCGGTCGTTATCCCGGTTGGTTCGGGATTCAAATGGAACTTATGCAAGGAAAAGATGGAGCCAAGCTTGAAAAAATGATTTTTGAGGAACTCGACAAACTTGCAAACGAACTTGTTTCTGATGAAGAACTTGAAAGAATTAGACAAAAGATTTTGGCAGGTGCAGTTTTTTCGCGTGAAAGTGTTCACGGGTTGGCGGATGTGATCTCAAGAACGGTTGTAGTTGCAGACCTTGAGTATTTGAAATCCTACTTATCAAAACTGTTGGCGGTATCACCTGCAGATTTACAAAGGGTTGCCAAGAAATATCTGCTAAAGGATAAGTCTGTTGTGCTTTGGTCGATTCCTGAAAAGGGCGCTAAGACTTCTTCCATCCATAAACCAGAAAAAAGTAGAAGGCTCTTCAGGCAGAAAGAGCAGGCAGCGGTCACCCCGTTTTCGCTTACCAAAGCAAAAAGGATCGAGCTTCCTAGCGGAACTGTTCTTCTCTTGATGCCCGATTCCAAAGTTCCTGTTTTGGTTGCCAACATTGCCATTCGAGAAAGTAAAGGGTACGAAACCCTTGAAAAACAAGGGGTTGCAAGCATGACTGGCTCATTGCTTGATGAAGGTATCCCTAGCCTTGATGGCCCGCAACTTGCATTGAAAATTGAAGGAGTCGGTGGCGAATTGGAATTCGATGAATCTGGCGGCGCACTTAAAGTTCTCTCCCATCATGGCAAAATGGGCATAGATCTTCTTTTAAATTGCATGAGATCCCCGACATTTCCCAAAGAGGCTTTCGAACGCAATAAAGAGCAAACGTTATCTTCGTTGCAAGATCTGGAATCGCAGGCCAATTTTCTTGCTAAGCGCGAGTTTCTTAAAGAAGTTTATGGGGATCATCCTCGTGGACGATCTTCAATTGGGACAATTAATAGTATCAAAGCACTCACGAATGAGGATTGCATTGCATTTCACAAGCTTTGTTATCATCCAGCAAATTTGATTATTTCGGTGGTGGGGGATTTTGACATTGCTGAAGTTGAAGCGCAGATTCGTGAAGGTTTAAAAGGCTGGCCTGTATCTGAAGCTGCGAAAATTAATTTTCCAAAAGTTGCAATGCCCGAAAAATTTACCCAAAAAATTATTTCGAACCCCGAAGCTGTTCAGATGCAGTTTTACATGGGGCATGTTGGTATTCGTAGAAACGATCCAGATTACTTCAAGCTTTTGGTGATGGATTATATTCTGGGAACCGGACCTGGGTTTACCGATAGGCTTTCTGCAAGGCTTCGGGATCGCGAAGGGCTAGCCTACACCGTAAATGCAAATATCACCAGTACTGCAGATATCGAACCAGGCGTTTTTACTTGTTACATTGGTACCGATGCTGGCAATTTTGACCGGGTAAAAAAGGAGTTTCTCGAAGAGCTTGAGCGAATCCGTACCACCAAACCTACAGAAGATGAGCTTTCAGATGCTAAGAATTATCTACTTGGTAGCCTGGCTTTCCGCTTTACCACCAATGCTGCAATTGCTAGTCAGTTGTTGATGACCGAAAGACTTGGCGTTGGATTGGATTACCTTGATAAATTTCGCAAGGAAGTTAGTGCGGTAACGGGAGACGATATCAAAGCGGTGGCATTCAAGCACATACAAACAGATAAATTACTTCTGCTTGCAGTCGGCGCAATTGATCAAACAGGAAAACTTTTGCCCAAAAAATAAGTGTTAATCCAAGTAAGAAAATAAATCTCTTGCAGGTGGTAAAAGGCAATCTGGGGAATCGTTGGTTACTTTGTTAACCAAGGTTCTTACCTCTTTTAATTGTAGAAACCCTGATGGTGCAGGTTGAAGCAGTGCGGCAATATCTGCTGAGTGCCCCTTTTCGTTATTGAGCCAGGTTTTCCAACTTTCCCGTGGAATTATCAAAGGCATGCGTTCGTGAAGTTCGTTCATGTCTTGATTGGCAGCAGTTGTAATTATGGAAAAGGTCTCGATAGTTTGTTCGCCAAGATGGGTGTTGGATTCCCAAATACCGCCAAAACAAAGAAGGCTTTGATCTTTGGGGCTGATGAAAAAAGGCTTTTTGCTTTTTCCGATAGTCTTCCATTCGTAAAATCCGTTTGCAGGGATGATCCCCCGTCTTTTATTAAAGGCAGATTTGAAAGAAGGTTTTTCTGTAATCGTTTCAGCCCGGGCATTGATCATTTTTTCTGCCATGCTTTTATCCTTAGCCCAGGCAGGAATCAGCCCCCAAGAAAGATTAGAAGGGCTTAAATTCCCCTCCGTTTCTCCCTTGATAAACAGGCACGATTGGCTGGGCGCAAGGTTGTAGCGGGCTGAAAATCCCGGGAATAACCTTATTCCAAGAAACAATTCCAGCATGGTTTTGTCAGCATATAATGCGAATCTGCCACACATCGTATACCCCGGGGATAAATCACCCCTTTTCAAATGTTATAATTGTTTCATATTAATCTATGCGGGTAATTGTTTGATTGTAAATACCTGCTATTAAATATTATTCAGATATGGGGTGAAGCAATGACCGAGTCTACAAAAAAAATGGAATTCAAAACGGAATTAAAACAGCTCCTTTACCTGATTACGCATTCTCTTTATTCAAATAAGGAGATTTTTCTTCGAGAATTAATTAGTAACGCAGGCGATGCCATCAATAAGATCCGATTTGATTCCTTAGATCAGCAAGATGATCTTGAAGGGAATAAAGATTGGAAGATAAAAATAATAATCAACAAGGAATTGGGAACTCTGACGCTTTCAGACAATGGAATTGGTATGTCCCGGGAAGCGGTGATTGAAAATTTGGGAACCATTGCCCGCTCGGGTACTAAAAACTTTCTCGATCGGGTCAAAGGTCAGGAAGGAAAAACGAAACCCGAACTCATCGGGCAATTTGGAGTTGGGTTTTATTCCGCTTTCATGGTTGCAGATAAAGTTGAAGTTTTATCTCGCATGGCTGGGAAAGCAGAGGACGGAATTTGCTGGATTTCTGATGGGCAGGGCGAATTCACCATTGAATCCAAACCGAAAGCTGAACGCGGTACTGATGTTATTCTTTATTTGAAAGAGACGGACAAGGATTTTCTCGAGAGCTTTAAAATCCGCTCCATCATTAGGAAGTTTTCTGACTTTATCGAGCACCCTATCGTTCTGGAAGTTCTAGGCGAAACAAAAGACCCTGAAGAAAAAGACGAAGTCCTAAATTCTCAAAAAGCTTTATGGCTTCGCAGTAAATCCGAAGTTACCCAAGAAGAATACGACACTTTTTACAGGCAAATCAGCAATGATTTTCAGGAACCTGCGAAAGTAATTCATTACACTGCAGAAGGTATGAACGAATTTAAGGTGCTGTTATTCATTCCACCAAGCCTGCCTATGGAATTTCAATTTGGGGATGTGAAGATCGGCCCCCGATTGTATGTGCAACGCGTTTTGATCATGGATAATTGCGAGCAACTTTTGCCCTCGTATTTAAGATTTGTCAAAGGCGTGGTGGATTGTGCTGATCTGCCATTGAATATATCGCGTGAAATATTGCAGCAAAATCCCGTGCTGGAAAGGATTCGCAAGGATGTAGTAGGAAGTATTCTAAAAGCTTTGAAAGACATGAAGAAATCAGAGCCTGAGAAATACCTTAAGTTTTTTGCAGAGATGGGTTCCATATTAAAAGAAGGGTTGCGTGTAGATTTCGAAAATCGTGAGAAAGTTGCAGACCTCCTGCTTTTTAACTCTTGGAAAACAAGCGCAGATAAAACCATCACCTTGGAAGAGTATGTTTCTGCAATGCCAGAAGGGCAGACGGAAATCTACTATCTTGCAGGCGAAAGTCGCGCCCAAGTCGAATTCTCGCCCCTGCTCGAATCGTATAAATCCAAGCAGCAGGATGTCTTATTGCTTTTAGATCCCATCGATGAGTTTTCTCTGCCTTACTTGCAAGATTACAAGGGTAAAAAACTGAAGGGGATCGATCGAGTTGATAGCAGCAAATCGGATTCCGATGCTGAAATACTGGAGGCGACCAAAAGCCGTTTTGCCGGCTTTGTTGAACACTTAAAAGCCAAGCTTGGCGTTGTTTCAGATGTTAAATTAACTTCGAGGTTGAAGGAAAGCCCTGTGGTGCTGGTTTCAGAGTCGGGCGGTTTTTCTGCAAGTCAGGAAAGGTTTTTGAAGAAGATAGGGAAGGCGCAGGAAGGCATGGAATCGAAGAGGGTTCTTGAAATTAATCCTGAGCATTCGCTGGTGCTAAAGCTTCGTGATTTGTATGAAGAAAAAGCAGATTCGCCCAAATTACAGGCTGGTATCGAAACCTTATACGACCTTGCATTGCTTGCGGAAGGCTCTAAAGTGCAAGATCTCGGAGGCTTCATGAAAAGAGTTCAGGAAGCGGTACTGAAAGGTTTGTAAGGGGGGGGCTTTAATTCTAATGAATACTAATGCCAGTCGGTTTTTTTTGATGCGCCATGCTGAAACCAGTGTCCCTGGTGTTTTTCATGGTGCTGAATCCGATATTGGGCTAAGTGAGCGTGGAATTGAACAAGCCAAAGCTGCTGCTCGTTTTTTTCAAAACCTCAAACCAACCAAGCTAATTTCTTCAGGAATGGTAAGGGCGCTAACTACTGCCGCTGAAATAGCCTCCGCCTGCAATCTTGAAATTGAAGTTTTCGAGAATTTGCATGAAAGAAAAGTCGGAACACTTTCTGGCACGGTAAATAATTTGCCTGATGGCCCTTGGAGGCAGACTTTATCCCGCTGGCTGAATGGCGAAACAGGTTTTGCTCCCGAGGGTGCTGAATCCTTGGACCAAATGATTGCTAGAATTCTTCCTATCTGGAAGGAAATTACGGAGTATAATAAAGGTGAAACGGTTGTGATAGTCGCACATGGCGCAGTACTCAAAGTGCTTTTATTAACCATTTTGCAGGAGTGGTGTATCAATGATTGGGATAAATTTGGTGTAATTCCTAACGTAGGTATTACGGAATTGGTGTTTAATGATCATTGGGAATCTAAACGGTTGAATGAGGTTCCCTGCGGTGCCCCAAAACCCTCTGGATTTGTGTTAAACGGTTAATTCGACTTCTTGCAGGATGGCTTGAAGTTTATCCCTAGGAAAGGGCGCTTGTGCAATTTAGACTTTCAATTCTGATGCTTTTGCAGTTTGCATTGCCGGGCGCTATGTTGCCTCTCTATAGTATGCGCCTTAAAGAATTAGGTTTTACTCCAATGGAGTTGGCAATGTGTTGTGCGACTCATGGAGTGGGTGCTTTGCTTGCACCTTTGGGTGCACAACTTGCAGACCGATACTTTCCAGCAGAGAAATGCGTTGCGGTCTTCAGTTTGCTAAGCAGTTTGTTTTTAATTGGTTTGGCTTACGCTGAAAGCTTGTATCTGGTTTGTTTACTGACCCTTTTTTTCTGGTTGCTTACTGTTCCAATTATTGTGCTTAGCAGTACCATTTGTTTTATTCATTTGAAGGATCCTGAAAAAGAGTTTGGGATTGTTCGTTTATGGGGCACCATAGGCTGGATGTTACCTGGCTGGATTCTATTAGCGCTCGTTAGAATTTTTCCCAACAATAATTTAGAAGGGCATGCAAATGAGCAGTTTATCATTGGAAGTATTTTTGGCTTTCTTGTAGCTGTTTACGCATTGACCTTGCCTACCACACCCCCAAGCCCCAGTAAGGTTGATAAATTTGCTCCGTTGGGCGCATTAAAGTTGCTCCGAGGTTGGCCTTTTGCCACCTATTGTCTTTGCACTCTTGGTGTTTTTATCACCATGCCCTTCACGACTCAGGGCACGCCTATGCTTTTGAAATATTTAGGAATTGTTCAGCCTTGGTTAAGCCCTACTCTAACCATATCGCAGGTTTCAGAAGTGATATCCCTTTTTTTTCTGCCGATGTTTCTTCTTAGGTTGGGGCTTAGAGGCAGCATGCTATTTGGTTTAATCTGTTGGACTATCGCACTTTATGTTCTTTCGGTTGGTCGACCAGTGGGATTAGTTATCCCATCCCTTGCCTTGAACGGTTTCAGCATTACCTGTTTTCTGGTAACTGGTCAGATATATGTGAATATGCAGGCTAAGGGCGATCTAAAAGCCAGTGTTCAATCGCTTCTTACTTTTGTGCAAGGTATGGGTTTGGTTTTGGGGCACATTATGATTGGATTGTTGCGTTCCAACAGTCAGAATGCCTCGAACATGCGCGAGGAATTAGTGCTGGCGTTTCAAGTTGCAGCAGTGATTAACGGGACGCTTTGTTTTATATTTTATTGTTGTTTTCGGCCCGGATTTGGCAAGAAGTCGGTGGTCGAAGTTAAATAAAAAAGGGAGGGCATTCAAGCCTCCCTTTTAGGTTTTAAAAGTAATTACTAAGCTAGCAATTCCTTGATTGGGTTTGCACCCTTTTCAACAAGGCGGATGGGTCTTCCAATTGGTGTCTGAACTTGCTTCGTGTAATCGATTCCTAGAACACTGCAAGCGGTGGACATAAAATCAATCGTGCTGATGGGGCGTTCTTCGACTGTTGCGCCTTGCTTGTCGGTCTTGCCAATCACTTGGCCACCTTTAATACCACCACCAACCATTACGCTAGTCCAAGCTTTTGGGTAATGATCACGGCCTGGTTTGGTGCCGCGTTGGTTGATTTTAGGTGTTCTACCGAAATCACCCATCCACACGATAAGGGTGCTATCAAGCAAACCACGCTGGTTAAGATCGCTAATCAAGGTAGACATGCCAGCATCGACTTGTGCAGAAAGAGATTTAACGCGTTCGAAATTGTTTTCGTGGGTATCCCACCCGCCAAGGTTGACTTCAACGAAACGAACACCGGTTTCAATAAGTCTTCGAGCAAGAATGCAACCTTCGCCAAACTTGCCTGAACCGTATTCGGAACGAAGGTTAGCGGGTTCGCCACTGATGTCGAAAGCCCTAGCTTGGGCGGACTTCATCATGGTTACAGCGCGTTGGTAGGTGGTCTGATGAGCGGCCCCTGCTTCGGATGAATAATCTTTAAGGAAGGCTTTTTCCATTTCATTCAAAAGGGATACTCTGGAATTAAACTGGTTATCTCCAACTAAAGCATTGAGGTTGGAAACTCCCTTGCTAGCATCAGTGATAGCTAGTGGCTGGTGTTTGGAACCAAGGTAACCGGAACCATAAGACTTTCCACCATTAATGGTAACAAAATTAGGAATAGGCAAATCAGGGTTGCCTGTTTCCATGGAAGCGATTGCGCCAAGGCTAGGATAGGTTAAACCGCCTTGGCCTTCTTTGTAGCCTGTATGAAGGAAATAAGAGGCCCGAGCGTGAGCTCCTTCGCCTGTGCTCATACCACGAAGGAGCGCGGATTTGTGCATCCATTTGGCAAACTTAGGGAAGTGCTCGCTGATTTGAATACCACTTACATTGGTTGAAATGGGCTTGAATTCGCCAGCTCCATCTGAATCGGGTTTTAGATCGAAGGTGTCTTTATGGCTTGGGCCACCGCTCATGTACAAAAGGATACAAGATTTGTGTTTTGCCTGAGTTTCAGCAGCATGCCCTGCAAGAACATTCATCCAACCAGAAGCAGAGACGCCACCAACACCCATTGCGCCCAACTTCATAAAATCTCTACGATATAAACCGCCCATCATTTCATTATTCATGTTAGCATCCTTGGATAAGTCACAGAGTAACTGTTAAGAGTAACTTTTAGTGGTTAAGAGTGAATTCACTCGTATTTAGTAAAACCCAAAGCATATCTCCCAGCCCTTTGTTTTTGTCTGAGGATTGGGAAAGAAAGTTAGTCATGCGCGATGATTCTTCATCGGTAGGCATGCGATTTAGCACAGAAAGGTAAACCTTTTCGATTGCAGTTTTTGTATCTGCGTTTTTATCAACCAGCCTTTGAATGATGTTGGCCGTATTCATTTGTGGGGAATTCATCAGGCGAAGAATCTGAGGAATACCCGTTTCATAACTAAGGGCAGAAGTTCCTTCTTCTGGTTGAAAAAAGGTTACAAACTGCGCTCTAGCGCCTTTCGGTTGATTCTTTGCAGCTTTGACCTTCACAAGTTTTTGATCAGCCTTGCTTGCTGCGCCAAGTACGGTTGTCAAGCTATCGAACAACTGTTCGGGAGTCATGTTTTTAATCGGCATGCGTGCCAACAAAGCAATATCTGTTTCTTTGTTCGAAGCGTTGGGCTTGGAACTTCTTTGGTAAGTTTCGCTATTACAGATGGAACGGATTAAGAATTTAAGATCAAAGTTTGAGGCTGAAAACTGGGTTGCCAAAGCTTCTAATAGTTCGGGGTGTGTTGCAGGATTTCCATCGTGCATGTCGTCGATAGGGTCTACAAGGCCTTTGCCGAAATACTGTGCCCATACTCGATTTACCATTGCCTTGCTGAAGAAGGGGTTGGTTTTAGAGGTCAACCAGTTTGCAAGTACGGGTCTGTAAGGTTCAGCAGCGTTTAGGGTTGCTTCGCCAGATGCCAGAAACGTTGCAGGAACAAACTTTGCAGCTTCGGGTAGGCTCTTTTTATTCTTGTTAATCCCTTTGCCCTCGGTAACCGTAGGGGAGGAGGTGTCTTTTCCACCTGGTGGTTTGGCTTGAACTTTCATGAAGAATGCCGCCAATCCCCAATAATCGTTTTGCTTCCAATCAACGAAAGGATGGTTGTGGCATTGAGCACATTGGAGTTGTACTCCGAGAAACAGTTTGCTGACGGAGTCGGTGATTTTATCGACAGAAGCATTGGAGATGAAATAAGTGACGGATCCATTTTCATCTTGGGGGCCGGTGGAGGTTAACAGTTCCTTGGTTACTTGATCCCATCCGGTGTTCACATTAAAATGTTTTTCCAGCCAAAGGGTTAGGGGTTCGGTTTGAATTCTGCGGTTATCGGAAATTCTGGGCAGTAGAAGTGCTTGCCAAATGTCTGCCATATGCTTGCCAAACGCATCATCTGCAAGCAGATCATCAACCAATTTTACTCTTTTGTCAGGGGTATTGTTTTCAAGGAATGATTTGGTTTCAGACGAGGTGGGAATTCTGCCAATGATGTCTAAGTAAGCACGCCTTTGAAATTCAGCATCGGTACTTTTTGCGGAAGGGGTTACTTTTTCTTCCTTGATCTTTTTGCTGATTTCAGCATCAATCATTGCGGATAAAACCTTGCTTTCAAAGAGTGGTTTTGCTGCAATGAGTTTAGCCGATGTTTTGGCAAGCTTTCTCTCCTGTTTCTTCTCTTGTTTCTTCTCTTGTATTTTCTTTTCTTGGTTGGTTTGGGGCTTGGTCTCTTTTGCTTCTGGCGTAGCGGCATCTGCAATTTCAATAATTGCGAAGACCAAGGCTAGCGCTAGTAACTTTGAGGCTATTGTTTTTTTATTTAACATAATGAATCCTATTGCAAAATACACGGCAGGATTTACGGTAATAACTATTAAACCCTATTTTTGATGCTATGTTTCGCAAAAGTATTAGTTTTTTAAGATATTTTGTGAGAGTCGTGATTTTTTTTGTAAGTCTATATTCAGTTACTACTTGTGTCTTTTTTTTGGTCAGATATTTGTTTGCAAAGGGAGAAAAAATGATTTTTTAAGGGTTCGGGAACCGAATCTAGTGCTCGGTTACCTTCGGGGGTCTTTAAACAGTTAATAAGTGCTTCAAAAAATGGGATGGCAGTAGCAATAAGGTCTGCAGAGTTAAGCGGGTGGGGGTTGGCCTGTGGTTCTTGGGGTTGAGTCCAGATTTTGGCCTGATTCAAGAATTCTTGCCCTAGGTTGGAACTCAATTCGATTTCGTCCTCGGTTTTACCAAATAGATTTTCGAATAATTGGTTTTTCTTCTGAAGAGATACCAGAACTTTCTCTTCGATACTTGCTTGCATAATAAACTGGAAGGATTGCACGGGTTTTTTTTGCCCCATGCGGTGGATTCGAGCCATGCGTTGTTTTAAAACAGCAGGGTTCCAGGGGATGTCTAAATTAAAAAGAGTGTCTGCAAATTGGAGGTTCAATCCTGTGCTACCTGCATCGGTGCTCAGGAAAATCATAGTATTCGGGTCGTCTCTGAATTGTTTGATAATATTGGCCCGTGAAACCCCAGGCAGTTGCCCATGTAAAAAAACATAGCCTAGTGAGTTTTTCTTGAGCATGCTTTCGATAGAAATGAGAAACTCTTTTGATTCACAAAAAACCACAATCTTTTTTGTGCCAGAGACTATTAGGTCTTTTAGTCGAATCATCAATTCAGTTGTTTTAGGCGAGTCCATTGGGCTGGTTTTATCATCCGCCAAAGATGCGCAGTTGCAAATCAACCTTAATCGGGCCAGAATTTTCAACAAGCGGGTGCGGTCTATTTGGGTAAGGTTTTTTCTTGCAACTAATTTTGCTAATTGCTCCATAGCTTCGGCATGTAATTTTTGTTGGGTTGTTGATAATTCTAGGTGGATGGGGGTATCAACTTTTTCAGGCAGATCCTGAAGTATTTTGTCCCGCGATCTTCGCAGTAAAATAGGCTTGAGCTTTTCCCGAACCTGATCCAAATTGCGGTATCCAATTGTTTTACCCGCAGTATCAATTATGCGATGATCCTCAAGGAATTGAAACGCGGGGCCAAGTCTTCGGGCGTCCACAAATTCTACAATGCTGTAAAGTTCTTCCAGGCGGTTTTCGAGGGGTGTTCCTGTAAGAACAAAAGCAAATTTGCTTTTTAGTTTTTTAACTTCTCGGGTGGTTTCAGCCTCCCAGTTCTTGATTCTTTGTGCCTCATCTAAAATTACGAGGTCGGGTTCCCAAGCATTAAGCTTAAGAAGATCATTTTTTACAATGTCGTAGTTTACAATGCGGTAAAAAGTGGGGGTGCTGTAGGCGTTTTCCCTTTCCTTTTCAGAACCATCAATTACCTGTACCTGCCTAGAGGTGAACTTTCGGATTTCCTCGACCCATTGGAATTTAAGTGAAGCTGGGGTTACTACCAAAACGCGTTCCAAATTGCGTTCCCGTGCCATTAATTCAACTGCTGCCATCGCTTGAATCGTTTTTCCCAAACCCATGTCGTCTGCCAGAATACATCTAGATCGATGCGCAAGAAATAATGCGCCTTCGACCTGATAAGGTAGAAGTTCGGTTTGCAGTAACTTGGGGTGCCATTGGTCGTTTGCATAAAGAGTGCGAAGCTCATTTTCCCTGAGGCCCATTTTGTGTGATTCAAGCTCATCGTTGATGAAGTCTAACGCATCTGAATAAACGGTGATTTCTTCCGGGTTTTTTTCAACCTGCCTCATTAGTTCTGCAAGATCTGCATTTGGCTTTATATCGCCATTGGAATCGAAATAGGTTTGACCAAGGGCAAGCAATGCAGGGGAAGGGCGGTGTGGGAGGAGAATTGCGAGGCGAAGTTTTGTATCATACCGGACGATGATTTCAGGCCGGGTGACCTGAGCATGTTTTCGCTTGGGTAAACCTTGTGCATTTTTTTGCAGTACATCAAGAACTGCTATAATGTGTTTGCAAGATCCAAGAGTATTGATTTTAAAGTCAGGGCATTCGCAGAAGTTCTCTCCGGTGTTAAATCCCCGAATGCTGACTCTGTAAGCTGTATTTTTGGGATTGTTGATTACACGATAATCACTGAAAACCTTGTTTCTACCAAGGTTCTCAATGCGAAAAAGCGACTGTGCAGCCCGTTGCCGCCTTAAATCAAGCTGTTCTTCTCGTAACATCTGTGGGCACCTATGTAATTTTAATCAGAACTTATTCTAGCCTGAAATCTAGTTCTGGGGTGTAAATAAGTTGCTGTGCCCCCGAAGCTTAGTAAATTAGAAGCATGTTGAATTGCTATTCCCTAGGTGAGAAGAACATTGACACAAACTCCAAATCACGCAATTGACAAAGTTCGGGTCAACCTCGGAGTCAGAAGCTATGATATTCTGATCGGGCAGGGCTTGCTGACCAATTTGCCTTCGCTATTCCCGAATGTTGCCCAGGCGACTTCCCTTTTTGTTGTTTGCGATGAACATGTGCAAGCGGATGCTGCCCTTGTTGCGAAGGGTTTTCAAAACCAAAACATTAATGTGACTATTGCAGTTCTTCCCTCAGGGGAAAATCAAAAGTGCCTTGAAAGTGCCTCAAAACTTTTTGATCAACTTGTGAATATCCATGCTGATCGAAAGACGATGGTGCTTGCTTTGGGGGGCGGGGTGGTAGGCGATTTGGCCGGTTTTGTGGCTGCTACTTTCAACCGTGGCCTTAATCTTTTCATGGTGCCCACAACCTTGCTTTCGATGGTGGATAGTTCCGTAGGCGGGAAAACCGGGATTAATCATCCCAAGGGGAAAAACCTAATCGGTGCATTTCATCAACCTGCTGGTGTAGCTATCGATATTGATGTTTTAAGATCGCTACCCGATCGCGAATATCGTAGCGGCCTTGCAGAAATCGTGAAGTACGGGATGATAATGGATGCAGAATTGTTCGCTTTTCTCGAATCAAACGCTGCAGGCATCCTCGCACGAAAACCCGAGTTGCTGATGCATATCATCAAGCGATCATGCGAATGCAAGGCGCAAGTTGTTTCGCAGGATGAAAGGGAAGAAACTGGCCTGCGGGCAATACTTAACTTCGGCCATACCTTTGCCCATGCCTTCGAAACCATAGGCGGGTATGGTTCATGGTTGCATGGCGAAGCAGTTGCTGCAGGTATGGTGTGTGCTAATAAAGTTTCGCTTAAGCGTGGCTTGATTGATGCAGATACTGCAAACAGGATGGTTGCTTTGCTGAAAGCTTTTAAACTGCCCACTGAACCCCCAGAGTTATCATCTGCCGCACTTTTAGAAGTGATGAGGAACGATAAAAAATCGGTCCGAGGAAGTTTGCGATTCATTCTCGCAACTAAGCTTGGTGCAGTTGCTTTGTTTGATGATGTTACCGAAGAGAATGTTAAAGGAGTTTTGTCACCACTAATCTGAAAGGTTCGCAACGCCCATGTATGAACCCTCTGACGAAGAATTAAAACCTTGGTTATTATTAAACTTGGTGCCCGGCCTCGGGCCCAGACTTACTAAAGCCTTGATAGAAAAGTTTATTACCCCCGAAGCAGTTCTTTGTGCAAGTGTGCAAGCACTATCTGAGATTCCACATCTTGGTTTTACTACCGCAACCAAACTTTACGATTCATTCAAAAAGTTTAACCCTGATCAAGAACTTTCTTCGATGCGTGCCCATGGAGTAAAGGCTTTGTTGCTGAATAAGCCTGATTATCCTGAGTCTCTGAAAACCATCTGGGATCCACCCTCGGTACTTTATTTGAAAGGCGAGATCTTGCCCGGGGATGGAAAAGCTGTTGCGATTGTAGGCTCAAGATCGTGTACCGAGTATGGAAAAAAGATGGCAAGGAGATTGGCCAAAGGGTTGGCAATGGCGGGGTATACCATTGTGAGTGGATTGGCGCGGGGAATTGATGGCGAAGCGCATCGCGGGGCTTTGGAAGCAGGGGGTAGAACAATAGCAGTGCTGGCAGGTGGACTATCAAAGATTTACCCACCGGAGCACGCTGGCCTTGCATTGGAAATCATTAAAGCGGGTGCAATTGTTTCCGAGGCCACCGTTTTACAAGCCCCACTTCCGGGGATGTTTCCAGCGCGCAATCGCATTATTAGTGGAATGAGTAAAGCAATTATCCTAGTGGAAGCTGCAGAAAAAAGTGGGGCCTTGGTGACGGCAGTTCATGCCTCTGAACAAGGCAGGCCTGTGCTTGCTGTGCCTGGAAGTGTTGAATCGTCTGCCAGCGGTGGCACCAATTCCTTAATTAGAAAAGGTGCGATTTTAATTCGGGATGTAGATGATGTTTTGCAAGAGTTAAAAGATTGGGCTCCATCTTTCACCCAGAAGCTATTGCCTGGTATCTCGGCTGAAGTTACTCCCCCATCGGTACCTGAAAATCTTGATGAAGCAGAAACGAAGATTTGGCAGGCTCTGGCAAATAGTGAATGTAATATGGATGAACTCATTCGCACAAGCGGGCAAAACGCAGGGGTTGTTGCAGGAAAGTTATTGGGAATGGAAATGAAGCGCATCATTAAAAGGCTGCCCGGAAGTAGATTTGCCATTTGCTAGAAAACTTTTGTATCTTTCACTCCATGCCCTTAGAATCACTTTTCTGGTTATGATTTCTTTCTCTTTTATTTGAGGATCAAGCATGAGATTTTTATCCCGTTTTGTCATCAAGCCAATAGCGGCTTCGTTGATTGCTACCTTGCTTTCGAGTTCGGTGGCTTTGGCCCAAAAAGAATTTAAAAGCGGCATTGAATGGCCCGAACCCAAGGTTGTGACTCCTGGAAGTGCTGAGGTTGCGCCTTCTGATGCCATTGTTCTTTTCGATGGCAAGGATCTTTCCCAGTGGAAAAATGGTGAGAATTGGATTATCAAGGATGGCGCTGCTACTGCAAATAAATCCGGTATTTCGACCAAGCAGGCCTTTGGTGATGCACAAGTTCACCTTGAGTGGGCTTCTCCTGAAAAAGCAGAAGGTACAGGCCAAGGCAGAGGTAACAGCGGTATTTATCTGATGGGTAAATACGAAGTTCAAATTCTTGATTCGTTCGTTAATAAAACTTATTTCGATGGCCAAGCTGGTTCCATTTACAAGCAGTATCCACCTTTGGTGAACGCCTGTAGGAAGCCTGGCGAATGGCAGACCTACGATATTATTTTTAATGCGCCCCGATTTGACAAAGAGGGCAAGGTTTCAAAGCCCGGGCATATCACTGTTTTGCATAACGGTGTGCTGGTACAAAATCATTCGGAGTTGCAAGGCGGAACCATGTATGATCGCCCTCCAGAATACAAGGCGCATGCTGATAAGCTGCCCTTTGAAATTCAGTTTCATGGCAACCCAGTTAAGTTTCGCAATATCTGGGTTAGGGAATTTAAGGAACTCCTTCCCCCAGAAAAGGCCAGTGTAGCCAACAAGCTTAAAGAATTGAACAAGTCGCAAGAGCCAAAGAAATAAAAGGGTTGTTAAATAAAAGAACCCCGGTGGAGATTATCCATCGGGGTTCTTTTTTTGCTATTAACTCTTACTTGATGAAGAGCATTTCGCGATAGGTTGGCAATGGCCAGTGATCATCTGCAACCATGGTTTCAAGCTTATCGGATACGATTCGAAGCTTGACGATGTTTGCAAGAACATGATCCCGCGCATGAGTTGCATGAGCAAGATCATCACCTTCTGGATGATCGCCAACTGCTTTTTCCAGATGAACAATTGCTTTCTGGAAATCGGTGATGGTGGCGGTAAGAGTTTTGAGAAACTCTAGTTGGGCGCTGTTATCAACCCCAGCAGCTTTGGTCGCATTTACCGAAGTTGCTATTTCACCTTGGTAGCGAATAGCTGCTGGTAAAATCATACCCTTTGCCATCAGTAAGGCGGTTCTGCCCTCGATTTTGATGGTTTTTACATAGCTCTCGCAAAGAATGACATAGCGGCTCTGCAATTCCTTTTCAGTATAAACCTTATACTTGGTGAAAAGGTCGATGCTGTCTTTGCGGATGATGACGGGAAGCGCTTCGATGGTGGTGCGAAGGTTTGGCAATCCCCGCTTTTCTGCTTCTTTGTGCCATTCTTCGGAATAACCATCGCCATTGAAGAGAACTTTTTTGCTTTCCTTGATGATGCCAAGAAGAACTTCCTGAATGGATTTGTGGAAATCCTTTCCAGCCTTGGCGCTCTTTTCAAGTTCGGTAGCAATAAAGTCAAGCGATTCTGCAACGATGGTGTTGAGCACGCTGTTGGGGCCAGAAACCGATTGGGAGGAACCAACTGCACGGAACTCAAACTTGTTACCGGTGAAGGCAAAAGGGCTGGTTCTATTGCGGTCGCCTGCATCACGTGGCAGCTTTGGTAGAACGGTAACACCGATCTCCATTTCCCCGCCTTGCTTGGTGGATTTTGCGCCACCTTTTTCAAGCTGATCGATAATATCTTGAAGCTGATCGCCCAAGAAAATCGAAATGATTGCAGGGGGGGCTTCGTTTGCACCCAATCGGTGATCGTTCGCAGCGCCACTTACTACCACTCTGAGCAGTTCTGGGTACTTTGCTACAGCCCTGATTACGCCAGCACAGAAAATAAGGAACTGCGCATTTTCGTGAGGAGTGTCACCAGGGTTAAGCAGGTTTTCGCCTGTATCGGTGGACATCGACCAGTTGTTATGCTTGCCCGACCCGTTGATTCCCGCAAAGGGTTTTTCATGAAAAAGGCATGCCATGCCATACTTGGAGGCAGTCTTGCGAAGGATTTCCATCAGCAAGTTTTGATGATCCGTAGCTAGATTCGAATCTTCGAAAATAGGTGCGATTTCATACTGGCTGGGTGCAACTTCATTGTGCCTGGTTTTTACAGGTACTCCTAGTTTAAATAATTGTGCTTCGCAATCTGCCATGTATGCAATTACTCGCTCAGGAATGTGACCAAAGTATTGGTCTTCCATTTCCTGGCCTTTGGGGGAAGCAGCACCAACCAAGGTTCTACCTGTGTGAAGCAAGTCGGGCCTTGCAAGGTAGAAGCTACGGTCGATGAGGAAATATTCCTGTTCAGGCCCAACAGTAGTGAAAACTTTTTTCGCATCTTTGTTGCCAAAGAGTTTGAGAATACGCAGCGCCTGGGTTGAAAGAACTTCCATCGATTTTAGCAAAGGAGCTTTTTTGTCGAGGATGTCACCAGTCCAACTAAGAAAAACCGTGGGGATAACGAGAGTTGCGCCATTGGGGCTTTCCAAGATGTAAGCAGGGCTGGTTGGATCCCAACCGGTATAGCCGCGTGCTTCAAAGGTGGCACGAATACCGCCCGAGGGGAAGGAACTGGCATCGGGTTCACCTTTGACGAGTTCTTTACCACTGAATTCGACCATGGCTTTACCCGAGCTATCTACATTAAGAAAGCTATCGTGTTTTTCTGCGGTAAGGCCGGTCATGGGTTGGAAAATATGCGTGTAGTGGGTTGCGCCTTTTTCGATGGCCCAATCTTTCATAGCACTTGCAACGCTATCCGCGATTGTTGGGTCAAGAGAAATACCTTGTTTGATGGTTTTTTGAAGAGCTTTAAAGATAGGCTTGGGAAGTCGTTCGCGCTGAACTTCTTCGTTAAATACATTGCACCCAAAAAGTTCTTTTAAGGGTGTTTCATGAAAGTCTAATCTTTCAAGAACATGTTTGGAATTGGCAATTGCTTGAATAGCTTGTGAACGGATATTGTGTGAACTCATGATAAAAATCCTCAAATCCAGTTGAAAAACACACTCGCGGAAAGTCGCTCCAGTCATTGGTATTTTGAAGGCCGCGTTTTCCTTCCCATACCGACCGGAACTTGGAGAGGCTGCTTATAAATCGTAATATAGCGCAAACTCATAAGGGTGGGGCCTCATTCTTATTGCCTCCACTTCCTGCTCGCGCTTGTATTGAATCCATGTACGGATTACATCTTCCGTAAATACATCACCTTGTAAAAGAAATTCATGATCTCTTTCCAAATTATTCAAAGATTCTTCCAAAGAGCTTGGTGTGCCTGGAAGCTTTAATCGCTCTTCTGGCCCAAGGTCGTAAATGTTCCTGTCCATCGGTTCACCGGGATGAATCTTGTTTTTGATTCCATCCAGCATTGCCATCAGCATACCTGCAAATGCAAGATATGGATTGCTTGAACCATCTGGGCAGCGATATTCAATCCGCTTCGAATTTGCCTTATGGGAATGAACCGGAATGCGAATAGCAGCAGAGCGATTTCGACTGCTGTATGCCAATCGCGTGGGAGCATCATACCCAGGTACCAAACGCTTATAGCTATTCGTCGTAGAATTTGTGATTGCACATAAGGAAGGAGCATGCCTGAGAAGTCCGCCTATGGCATACATTGCAGTATCGCTTAGGCCCGCATACCCTGTGCCGCCAAAAAGGTTTTTGCCACCCTTCCAAAGCGAACAATGCACATGCAATCCGCTACCATGATCTTGAAACAAAGGCTTGGGCATGAATGTCGCAGATTTGTTATGTTTGCGTGCAACATTTTTCACAATGTATTTGTACTTCAAAACGCTATCAGCCATTTCAACCAAGGTGGAAAAGCGAATGTCGATTTCGCCCTGACCCGCAGTAGAACCTTCATGATGATGAGATTCAATTTCGATGCCACAATCAAGCATGGTGAGCATCATTTCGCTACGTAAATCATGGCTGGAATCGGAAGGGGGGCAATGCAGGTAGCCTTCTTTGTAGCGAATTTTATGACCTAAATTTGGGTCTTCTTTACGGCCAGTATTCCAAGCGCCTTCGGAACTTTCAATAAAGTAATATCCACTATGTTCGTTTTGATTGAATCGGATGTCGTCGAACACAAAAAACTCGATTTTAGGGCCAAAATAAGCTGCGTCGCAAATCCCCGAGGCCTTCATGTAATTGGTAGCTTTACGGGCGACATTTCTCGGGTCGCGGGTGTAATCTTCCCGGGTCAGAGGGTCTTGAATATTACATATCATGATTAAGGTCTTGTCCTTGGCAAAAGGATCAAGAAATGCGGTTTCTGGAACCGGCATCACCACCATGTCGGATTCATTTATGGTTTGCCAGCCACGCATACTTGCGCCATCGAATCCCAACCCTTCTTCAAAGGTGGATTCACGCAAAGCGGAAGCTGGAATGGTGAAATGTTTCCAAAGCCCAGGAAAATCCATGAATCGTAAATCTATTGCTCTCACTTCTTTTTCACGGATGTGAGCTAAGATTTCGCGGGGAGTCACAGAGAAAAACTCCAATTAAGGATGGCTGCTGGATGCCAACCCTAGTTTGCTTCGGGAGAGAAGAGGAACCTACTAATATGTTATTAGTGATTTGCCTTAAAGGCAAACAAAACCCAATTATAATGATATTATCTGTAGTTGGGGGATTTCCCCGATGCTATTAACCTTATGAGTCTGTTCCTATAAGCGCCTATTAAATAACTTCTTGACACATCCGTTTTTTATTACGATGATCCGCATGATGATCTTCCTTTTCTGGGGTTTTTTAAACTTACAATGGCAAGAAATGTTGAAATAAAAGCTAAAATCGGCGGAATTGAAGCACTGGTACCCATCATCGCTTCCCTCGCAGAAACCGGCCCCTTCGATATTTTGCAGCATGACACTTTCTTTAATTGCCCCTTGGGTAAATTAAAGCTCCGTGCCTTTTCTGCATCCTCAGGCGAATTAATCTTTTATCAACGCCCCCAACTCGAGGGCCCAAAAGTGTCGCTTTATCATATTTCACCCACCACCGAACCCGATTCCCTGCGAAATACACTAGCAACGGCCTATGGAATCCTAGGCACTGTGCGAAAACAGCGCACTCTTTATCTCTTAGGGAAAACTCGAATTCATTTGGATCGCGTTGATGGCTTGGGCGACTTTCTCGAACTTGAAGTAGTTCTGGAAGACCTTCAAACCATTACTTATGGTGAAAGTATCGCTCTTGATCTAATGGCTAAGATTGGCGTTTTACCCAACCAACTCATCCCCACTTCTTATCTTGAGTTGTTGAGCAAATCGTAATACCAAATCATGCTTGCTAGGAAATAGAAATTCAATCATTACCAATGACGGCAAGAAAGTTCATGTATCTCAATGTTTGTCAGCGGATCGTGAGCTTGTATTTGAATCGAGCCAGCTTCAAGGCGGAGCCCTTTTCGAGGATTATTTGAAATTTCTCTGGTATCTACCCAGGAAACTGTTTGATAACCATTAACCCAAACAGCAATTTTTGGTCCAAGTGCAATCACGGTCATGCTAAAAGGTGTGAAATCCCTACTGATCAACCTCCTTGCCTGCACGCGATCATCAATAGCACCAGTTGCCCATTTTGTTGGTTTCGCCGGGTCATTGTCATCACAGCTACTATAGATTTGAGCTTCGTATCCGTTTGTGAATTCGCCCGGGATCGAGCGGAAAAATAATCCGCCATTGGAGTGTCTTGCATTGCTTGCAACTTTGATCCTAATGATCATGTCCGCAAATAGCTGGTCTTCCAATTCAAGAACAGCGGGTCCACCTTTTGCAACAAGCTTTCCCTCTTGAACTTTCCAGCTTGCTGGTGATTTTCCTTTCCGGATGATTTCTTTCCAGCCTGAAAGGTCCTTCCCATTAAGTTTGGGAGTCAACTTCAAGGGAAGAATTGCAACTTCATATAAACTGCCGGACTGAATTTTTAAATTATTATTCGAATCTGAAGAATCAATTACCAGAGGAGTGTTGGGTTCAATAGTGTGGGATTTATTGCCAAGGATTATGGAAGATTTAACTTTTGATTTGAGGCGAATTTTGCAATTACTAAGAGGCAGTGTAAAGGTGCCTCCCGAGAGGGAGTTATTCAAAACGGTGCTGTTTTGCCAGCCATAATCTGTTTTGAAATCAAATAGGCTCAACCATCCTGAAGTTGCTTCCTCCATGGTAAGGCCGGCCCCTGTTTCAGCAACACCTTCCGGAAGTTTATCCCCATTAAGGGAGTAGGCGTAGGAAAGTGATTGGATCGAAGAAAGTGTGGCTAAGTAGAATTCTCTGCGGGATAAGAGCATGCCAAGTTTCCTAATTTTAGGGATTAATAATGTGAACTTGTTTCATTTGCGCAGAGCCATCTGGTGCGAGATAGACTTCTGCAACCAGTTTCTTTTCTCTGATTGCCTGTTCGTAGATCCGGCCTTTGCCTTCCTGTAGATAAAAAGATTCAATTCCAAATTCGATTCTGTTGCTTGAGTTTAACTTTCCCCTGAGGTATCTTCCCTTGGTTGGAGGCGTACTACCAAAAAAGATGCCTTTGTAAACATCTTCCTTGAGGTTGAATTTCAGGGTTACATAAACATCAATGCTTTTCTGATTGAAATTATTGCTGGTTTTGTACGATTTAATTCTTTCATCAAGCAATGCAATATCTTCGGGAAGCCTGGAAAATTCATACCCAAGTATAATGTATTCTCCCCGCATCATATCACGCGGGTCTACGGGGATGACTTCAAAACGCACTCGATCCGAAGTGATCCGCGGGACAAGGCCCTTGCCACTTAAACCCGAAAGAATTACCAATTGAAAAACGAAGGCGGTAAAAATTGCTAACCCTATTTTTGCAGGATCCTTCCACGGGGGTAAAATCGGTGTGTTGGTATCAGTTGACATAAAAGGCAACCTTTCTTAGACGCCAAAAAAATGCCAGCCCAATAAGCGCGAGCGAACTCAGGAAAAACAGAAGAGAGGCCCCTAGCATTCCCCCAAAATTCCCAAAAAGATCAAAGTACCTTACGATAGTCCATAATAAAAAAGTCCCTACTCCAAGAAAGAATTTTGGTGATGAATTGGTTTTTAGGCCTTCATCCATCATTACTGCTGAGTAACCAAGCATTGAGATATTCGCAATTATAAACATTGCGAATGAGCATTCTGAACCAAAGTAAAAGCTTATCGCAGGCGCCAAGCTAAACTGTGTGAGAACCGCAAATGCCAAAATCATCTCTTTGAATGAGATAGGTTTATAATGAGTTTTTGAAAGTACAGTTTTAAAATAGAAAATAAGAATCGTAATCCCAATCAAGAACATGAAAAAGCCATCGGCGGTTGCATAACCATGGTTATGCTCAGGTTTGATTCTTTCAGTGATTTCTTTTTGAAAATCATAAAAGCTGATAATACAAAGCATGGGCCAAGTTGCGAGCAAGCCGATTTGATGGCTAACAAAAATATGCTTTTTTTTAGTTTTGATTACCATTCCGGCAATCCAGTATAAAGCGAAAAGGGATCCCAGCAGGGGCAAAGCTAGGCTTTGAAAATTCCATGCAATCCATAAACTCAGGCACCAGCATGCGAAACCAATCAAATGCAGTGCCATTGTTGTGGGGCAGTTTTTCAGGTGCGCCCAAATGAAACCGGGCAATAATAAAAGAGGCATAAGGTAAGCTGCAGAGGGAAGGTGCGTATCTCTTCCAAAAAACAACCAAGTCGAATTAAAGTTGACATTCGCTTCAGTAAAACACCAGATGATTTCCAAAACGATGACTAAAAACCAAAGTAGCGAGGATTGGCCAAGAAATGCCAGAGGGAGTGATCCCAATGCCCACCAATAAAAACCATCGGGATAATGGGCGTTAAGATTAAATATTTGCGCGATAAGCCATATTCCGGAACCATAACTGATACAACTGAGCAAACTGAAGACTTCAGAAAGCGGGTTGTTTTTCCACCGAAACCGCGAGACCAGAGTTAAGCACTGAAATGATATGGTGATGCCAAATATTATGCCCAGCTTTGCGATGTAATTGAGTGTTTCCCAATTGTAACCAATTAATAAAAGAAGTGCAGCCCCTGCAAGTATCGACGCCGCGCTTATTAAGGTATAGAAGGCGGTAGATTTTTTTTGTTCTGAATCAGCTAAGAAATCATATTGGGAAATGATGGAGTTCAACTGGGTTTCTGAGATTGTACCGTCAGACTTCCAGCAATGTACTTCGGTTTTTAGCCAATCCATCATGTGTTGCGATATCTGTTTTTTCATCGGCCTTATCTATTAAAAAATCAGGAGAGATTCGTCCCTATCTGCAATGACTCCAAGGCGATGATCCTGCCTTTTGGGGTTAATCTAAGAACCTTATTTTCTTGTGAAGCGCAGAAAGATTCCACAGCTTCAAAAGCCACGGAACGAGTTTCGTACTCATTCCAACGAAGATGAAGATGAAGGCTTTCAATGTTGCATTCTTCCCGTTCTCTTATTGTACCTTCATGTTGGGTGAGATGTACCAGTAAAAGAGCAAGCTTGAACTTTCGGTCTCTGATTTTTGCGCGCTGCCAGACTGAGAATAATCCTCTTTCCGGGGCAAAGAAAAATGTCATCCCAAATAAAATTCCAGCAACAGTGGCCATCGAGCCAGCAATCGACGCATCGAGAAAATGGGCAAGCCAGTATCCTAGTACTGCACAAAGCATCCCAATTATACAGCTCCATACCAACATGATTGATAACTTGTCGGTTAATAAATAGGCTGTTGCGGCAGGTGCAGCCATTAACGCAACTACAAGAATCGAGCCAACAGCATCAAAGGATGCCACCGCAGTCGTTGAAACAGAAAGCACCAACCCAAGATGAATCCAGTAAGGATTAAAACCAATGGCTTTGCTAAATGCCGGGTCAAAAGTTGAGACTTTTAGTTCCTTGAAAAATAAGATTATGAATCCAATGTTGACAATTATAATCGCTATCATCAGGGCGAGCGATTTTGGGCCAAAATCATATCCTCCGAATTCAAGTCTTCGTGAGGGAAGGGGGGTTAATGCGATCTTTCCCACAAGCACTGCGTCCATATCTAGATGAACATTTTTTG
>CALARU010000127.1 GCA_937888715.1 uncultured Planctomycetaceae bacterium
AAAATAGTGCTGACAGGGAGCGGCGGGCCTTTCAGAGGCAAGAAAGCTTTTCAGCTTGAACAAGTAACAGTAGAAGAAGCGCTAAAGCACCCGACCTGGCAGATGGGGCCTAAAATTTCGATCGATTCCGCAACTTTGATGAACAAAGCTCTGGAAGTCATCGAAGCCCGCTGGCTCTTTGATCTGGATGCATCGCAAATAGAAGTAATTTTGCACCCAGAAAGCATGATCCATAGCTTTGTTGAATTCGCAGATGGTTCGGTGATGGCGCAAGCTTCACCACCGGACATGAGGCTTCCAATCCAGTATGCTCTAACCTATCCGGAAAGGGTTCCGGGGCCTTCGCGAAAGCTGGATTGGCAGTCGCTAAAAGCGTGGCATTTCGAGCAACCCGACCTAGAAACCTTTCCCGCATTGAAAATTGGACTGGAAGTTGCAAGGATGGGTGGTACTTGTGGGGCGGTACTTAACGCAGCCAACGAGGTTGCAGTAGAACGATTCTTAAAGGGCGAGCTTGCGTTTCTAGATATAGCCAGGGCGGCACGAACCGCTTTGGATCACCATAATTTCAGCCCAACGCCATCACTGGCAGATTTATTCCAGTGCGATCGGTGGGCCCGACAGGAGATAATTCGTTGGACCAGCCAGAAAAACTAGACAATGCAAGCCAAGTAGAAGCACAAAACAAAACCCAGCGCGCCATCGCAGATGCTCCTGCACCGCCAGATATGACCCCAATGGCTTGGCTGAAGGCCAATGCTGTGTTCGTATTCATGCTGATATTCGCAGTTTATTACCTCTATTCGAACTTTGGGTTTGAAGGGGTGATCAAAGCTGGCTTGGTTGCACTAGGGCTTGGATTTGTTATTTTCATTCACGAGCTAGGGCACTTTGTTGCTGCAAAACTTTGCGATGTTCATGTGAAAACCTTTAGCATCGGCTTTGGCCCCGCACTTCCTGGGTGCAGCTTCAAACGAGGCGAAACCCAATACATGATCGGCGCATTACCCCTAGGCGGATATGTATCCATGGTGGGTGAAGGCAGCGAAGCAGACGAAGGCGAAGAATACCCAAGATCATACAAGAACAAAACCGTGGGCCAGCGGATGATGATTATCTCTGCAGGCGTGATCATGAATGTAATCCTAGGCGGGATCTGCTTCATCATCGTGTACCGACTCCACGGAGTACCCCGCCCGCCCGCAGTGGTATGGCGTGTGGACTCTGGTTCGCCCGCATGGCAGGCAGGAATTAAAACGGGTTCATCAATAACCCAATTAGGAGATGTTAAAAATCCTACATTCGACGACCTGAGGCTTGCAGTTGCACTATCTGGGCACAACACAACAATACCCTTTGTTTTTCAGAACAGAAATAATGGACCAAAACTTGAAATTGCGCTTGAACCCAGACGCGACAAAAACGATATGGTTCCAATGATTGGCATTGCTCCACCCCCACGGGCGGTATTAGCCCCCCTACCCCAAAAAGACACAAACAAGGTAAAGCCCAATCTGCTTTGGATTACGCCTTTTACGAAGAACAGCCCAGCATCAATGGCTCGCTTACTACCCTTGGAAAAAGACTGCATCATCATGGGTATTAGCAACCCCAAGGGCGAAGGCTATATTTCAATCGAACACGATTTAAAACTAGGCTCTTTCGATGCACAGGAATTCGCACGGGTTTTATTAGAGCACGAAGGCAAAGCCTGCAAAATCCTTTATTATTCGAAAGCCTCTGAAAACCCCATCGAAGCCGAAATCGGTACCGAAAGCTTCATGCCGGGCGATGCAATTGTTGGCACCACGAAAACAGGCCAAAAGAACTACAACCCGCTAGCCACCGAAAAACTAAGCGAAGTTAAGGCATTTGAACCCCGACCCGAGGGAGACTTCTTCGAATTCACAAACAGGATCAACCAACTAGCAGGCCAACCAGTTGTTATAGAAATCAAACGCAGTCAGGAAAAAGAAAAAACCCTAATGATGTTTGTACCTCCCGCATTCCACATGGATACAGGGATGAAAATGAAAATGGGGGAAGTCGCAGCGGTGCGAAAAGGATCACCCGCAGAAAAAGCAGGAGTCTTGGTGGGCGACAGAATTGCAAGCATCGAAATCACCCCCGAGGGCAAAGAAACGAAAAAATTCAGCCTCGATTCTTTCAACCCGATCCAGCTTCCCAATGCACTTGCAACAAAAGCAGGTACCGCAAGTATTTGCAATATCACCCTAACTGTGGGCAGGCGCAATAACACCACTCACGAAGCCCTGGCGATGATCCCGCTTCCGTCTGTAAATTGGGATCATGGCTTTGATGGAAACCTTGAAGAGCCTGTAAAACCAGCTTCCCCACTCTCGATTCCTCAACTGGGAATCGCTTTCCGAGTGGAAAACACCGTACTAAGCATCAAAGAAAAATCCCCCGCACAGGAAGCTGGCGCAAAGATTTTTGATGTGATCGAACAGGCCAGATTTGCAAGAATTGATCGCAAGACCAACAAAGAAGTTTGGGATAAATGGACAGAACTTAAAAGCTGGCGGGGCAACCAGCAGGTGTTTGATCAATGGGCTTTTGCCTTTGCCATGTTGCAAGAAAGAGACCTGCACAAAATTCAACTTAAAGTGCGCAGAGCAGGCGAACCCAATCTGGTTGAACTAGCGCCCATCGTTGCAACCCAAGACACCTCTTGGCCATCTCCAGAACTGGGCCTACGCCTAATTAGCGACTTCGTTATGCAGAAGGCCGATTCGATGGTCGAAGCAGTGGAATTTGGCACCAACGACACCATCAAATCAATCCGCTCGATGTATCAAAATCTTGCCAGCCTAATGAGTGGCAGAATATCGACAGATAGCCTGGGCGGGCCGATTGAAATTGCATCACAGACATTTTCTGCTGCGGAAGATCCTTTCGCCCTGATCTTGTTTTTAGGTATGATCAGCCTGAATCTGGCAGTTGTAAACTTTCTACCAATCCCCATGCTCGATGGCGGGCATATGGTATTTTTGATTTACGAAAAGTTGCGAGGAAAACCTGCATCGGACGCCGTGATGGCCGCTGCAACTTATCTTGGTCTTGCCATCGTGCTTTCACTTATGGCATTTGTATTTTACCTAGATATTAAACGCCGCTTCTTTTAATAAAAGGCAACGATAAGAGATGAACCCAGAAAATAACGAACCAACAGATATTAAGCCAACTTCGAAGAAAATTGCCTTACTGCTGTGGTTGGGCTCTTTTTCAATACTGGCATTCTACGAGATCTTTTTGCTTGTAATAAAACTGCTGCAGAAAAGCCCTGAGTAAATGCTCCAATAACGCCTTTAGTGTTGGATTCTAGCGCAAATCATCTAGCGCATCATTGCAAAGCTGATCCGCATCTTTATTCTGTTCTCTGCGCACATGAACAAGTCGCACCGAACCCTTCATTTTCGAAATCAGCTCACGCGCTTGCAAACATAAGGGCTTCAATTCTTCGCTCTTCACCTTGTATAAACCTTGCACCTGCTTCACCATGAGTTCACTATCGCTGTGAATGATAACCTCGGCATCTGGGTGGGTGTTTAAAGCAAATTCAAGCGCATGGACCAAAGCAGTGTATTCAGCTTGATTATTGGTCATAATGCCAAGTTTGCCTGCATCTTCCTTGATAATACTGCCTGCCTTACGAACAAGAAAAGAATAAGCAGCTTGGCCGGGATTGCCTCTGGAAGCGCCATCGGTGTGGATTAAAATCTGAGTCATGGAAGCTTCCTTGGTAAAAAAAGAACCCTGAGATAAATGAATCCTAAAACTCAGAGGCTGCTAGGTCAATATTAGCTACAAAACGCTATACTTTCTAAATGGGAATAATACCTGAAATAAAAGCTGTGCCCAGTCTTGCCTCAGAAGCAAAAGTTTTGCTGCTGGAAACATCAGGCTCAAGCGGAATTGTAGCTCTGGGTTTTGGCACAACCATTGTTGCACACCGGGTTCTGGAAATCGCTAAAAGGCATGTGAGCGATATGGCACCCGCCATCGCTGAAATGCTCAAAGAATGCGGCTGGGAAGCTAAAAATCTGGATGCTATCGCCACGGGGATTGGGCCGGGCAGCTACACCGGGCTTCGCATTGGCTTAATGAGCGCAAGAACCCTGGCAATGATGACGGGCGCAAGACTTTTGGGGATTTCTACTTTCGAAATATTGGCGCAACATTGCCTAGAAGCTGGCCATGCTAAAATCGAAATCATCGCAGATGCCCAACAAGATAAAATTTACGCACAGAGTTTCGAAAACAATAACAGCAACCTCATAAGCGCAAGCGAACTTAAAATCGTAAGCGCCGTTGAGTGGGTAGCAAATAGAGATATAAGTTTTGCGATTGCAGGCCCCGGAGTAACCAAGGTCCAACCTTTACTATCCGATAGCCAAGGCATGGTTGTAGAACAATCAGGAAATATTAATAAAGAATCTTTTCTGGCACTTGCGTTGAAAAAACTATTTAGCCAACATTCTGATGACCCATTAAGTTTGCAGCCTTTGTATTTAAGAAGAAGTTCTGCAGAAGAACAATGGGACAAACGAATTGCAGACAAAGCAAACAGAGAAAGTAAAAGCTAATGAGTAAAACCATAAAATTACTTTTGATCATGGGCGTGTTAACTCTGCTCCTAAACGCAGATGAAAAGAACAAAAGCGCGAACGCACAGGGGGCAAAAAACGGCCCTGGGCTTAGCGTTCTTCTCGACCCCAAAGTCGCAAAATCTTCGATGTCGGGTAGAATGTTTCTGGTACTTGCCAAAAGTGAATCAAAGGGCATCACACCCGAACCCCGTTGGATCGATCCAGACCCTTTTTTCGGCATAGATGTATCCAGCCTAAAGCCTGGTGAACCTCTGCCTATCGACAACAAATGGCAAGGTTTTCCGCTTAAAAACATAGAAAAGGTCCCCCCGGGAACTTACTGGGCCACTGCCATTCTCGATTTGAACAAGGCAAGCAGGAAGATATTTTCATCGGAAGGAAATTACTTCAGTAAATCTGTAAAGGTTGAAATTGGGAGTGTAAACCAAGCACCAACCGTGCTTGTTCTAGATCAAGTTTTTCACGAACCACAATTCCCAGAAACGGAAGTTGTGAAACTAGCCCAGATGGAAAGTAAATTACTCAGCAAGTTTCATGGTAGAAGGATCATGCTGAGGGCAGGCGTAGCACTTCCCAAAAGCTACAAAGATAATAAGGGTCGAAAATATCCTTCGATTTATGAGGTGCCAGGGTTTGGTGGCAACCATTTCGCAGCACTATCTTCACCAGGTCGAGGGAAAACAGTGGTAGAAGGCGGCGAAGAAATTGTTCACATTATGCTAGATCCTGATTGCCCGCTTGGGCACCATGTATTTGCGGACTCCGCCAACAATGGCCCATGGGGGAAAGCCCTAACCGAAGAATTCATACCTTTTCTTGAAAAAGAATTCCGCTTGGTTCCACAATCCTGGGCAAGGTTAGTTACAGGGCATTCTTCGGGTGGGTGGAGCAGTTTATGGCTTCAGTTAAAGTACCCAAATGTTTTTGGTGGGGTATGGTCTACCGCCCCAGACCCTGTTGACTTTCGTGATTTCCAAATGATCAATCTTTATGCTTCGAATCAAAACATGTTCAAAGATGAAAAAGGGAAAGATCGCCCGATAGGTCGTAAGGGCGATGCGCCATTCCTTTTCTATAAGCCTTTTTCAGACATGGAATCTGTGATGGGTAGAGGTGGGCAGCTTGGTTCTTTTGAGGCAGTTTTCAGCGAAAGAGATAGTCAAGGCAATCCAAAAAAACTTTGGAATCGTAAAACTGGTGTCGTTGATAGCGACACTGCGGAGAGTTGGAAAAAATACGACATCCGACTTCTTGTAGAAAATAACAAGGATGCTCTTTTTGGTAAACTCAAAAGCAAAATCCATGTTTATATGGGCGATAAGGATACCTTCTATCTTGAGGGTGCCACCAGGCTTTTGGGCGATACATTAAAGAAGTTGGGCAGTGACGCCACTGTGGTGCTTTTCGCAGGGAAGGATCATTCCAACCTAATGGATGCGGAACTGCGGGCGAGAATAAACAAAGAAATGGCACAGACATTACAAAAAGGCAAACAGCTCAATTCAAACCGCTAGTAGGATTAATATTCAAATGGTTGAAACACTTGCATTAATCGGAACAGGAATGATAGGCGGATCAATCGCCCTGGCATGCAAAAAAGCAGGCTATGTAAAAAGAATTATTGGGTACGATACAAACCCTGAATCACTGGAAGCCAGCAAGGCATTGGGAATATGCGACAGCATCGAATACCAACTGGAAGATGCTGTAAAAGAAGCAGATTTAGTTGTTTTTTCAATGCCTGTACAAGCAATAGCGGAAGAAATTTTACGGGCAGCAAAATGCGCAAAAGAAGGAGCTGTTTTTACAGATACTGGTAGCACAAAAGCTGAAATATGCTCTTTAGTAAAAGAAAAACTTCAAGGCATGAATCCCGTGTATGTACCCGCACACCCGATTGCAGGATCCGAAAAAAACGGGCCCACTGCTGCACATGCAGAATTATTTAAGGGCAAGCTCACCATTCTTTGCCCCTTTGAAAACACCCCCGCTTGGGCCTTGGATAAAGTTGCATCTTTCTGGCAGGCAATAGGGGCAAGAATTGAAAAACTTTC
>CALARU010000128.1 GCA_937888715.1 uncultured Planctomycetaceae bacterium
TTTCTCCCTAAACCCTTCCCATAATTAATACTTATACCTTAAGTTAATGGCATTCGGGTCAGGTCTCTTTTACGGGCCGGGAATAGTTGCTGACTTTTAGATAATAGCGATTGAATTGCTAATTGAACCTACCTGCTTCATTTGAAATTGCTGGTATACTAGGGGTAAAAGAGACCTGACCCCTTTGATTAGTGCTCGAAATTGCTTTTGCATTGGTTTTTATGCTAATATGATTTCACGAAGAGTTTCGGGCTCAAGCAACTTCTTAGGAGATACCATGACCAAGCCAAAACAATTAACGACTATCATAATAACCTGCGCAGCGCTGTGCATTTCTACATTCGTCTTTTCCCAGAAGAACCCCGCTCCGGCTGACAACGAGAAATCTCAAACCGCCAAACCGGCTGCCGCCGCCGCCGACATTGCCAATTGCCCGGTGATGGGAGCCGCCGCAGGGGCCCCGCAGTACCGTGAAAAAGACTGGTGGCCAAACCAGTTGAACCTTGATGTCCTTCACAAGCACTCGCCTAAGGGTAACCCGCTGGGTGAGGGATTCAACTATGCAGAGGAGTTCAAGAAGCTCGACTTGGATGCCGTGAAGAAGGACCTCATGAAGTTAATGACGACCTCGCAGGACTGGTGGCCTGCCGACTACGGTAGCTATGCGGGGCTGTGGATCAGATTGGCTTGGCACAGCGCGGGGACATATCGCACTTACGACGGCCGTGGCGGTGCGGGCTCGGGCATCATCCGCCTTGCTCCCGTGGGTAGCTGGCCTGATAACGCGAATCTAGACAAGGCCCGTCGCTTGCTCTGGCCTATCAAGCAGAAGTACGGCCAAAAGATTTCGTGGGCCGACCTGATGATCCTTTCCGGCAACTGTGCACTCGAGTCATCGGGGTTCAAGACCTTCGGCTTTGCCGGTGGGCGTATTGACACCTACGAACCTGATGCGGATATTTATTGGGGTCCTGAAAACAAATGGCTAGACGACAAGCGTCACAGCGGTGACCGCAAACTTGATCAGCCTCTAGGTGCGACCCAGATGGGACTTATCTATGTCAACCCAGAAGGCCCCAACGGCAAGCCTGACCCGCTCGCCGCTGCCATCGACATCCGGACTACATTCGGCCGCATGGCAATGAATGATGAAGAAACCGTTGCCCTTATCGCCGGTGGTCACACTCTCGGGAAAGCCCACGGGGCGACCAACCCGGATAAGAATGTTGGTCCCGAACCTGAGGGAGCTGGCATCGAGCAGCAAGGCCTAGGCTGGAAAAACACATTCGGGAAGGGCAAAGGCGGTGACACCATTACCAGCGGCCTCGAAGGCGCGTGGACATCGACTCCTACGAAGTGGTCCAACGAATACTTTGCCAACCTGTACGGGTACGAGTGGAAACTGGTAAAGGGCCCTGGCGGCGCTTGGCAGTGGACCCCCACGGACGAAAATGCGAAGGGCACCGTACCAGACGCTTACGATCCGAAAAAGTCGCACGCCCCCATGATGTTCACGACCGACATCGCACTAAAGATGGATCCAGCCTACGCCAAGATTTCGAAGCGGTTCCAAGAGAACCCAAAGGAGTTCAACGCAGCCTTCGCCAAGGCGTGGTACAAGCTGACGCACCGCGACATGGGTCCGGTTTCGCGATTGCTTGGGCCAGAAGTTGCCCCGCCGCAATTGTGGCAAGACCCTGTACCCAAGGTCGATTACAAGTTGATCGACAAGCAAGATATCGCTGCCCTCAAGAACAAGATCCTCGAATCGGGCCTGTCCACATCCCAACTAGTTTCGACAGCTTGGGCTTCTGCATCGACATTCCGCGGAACCGACAAGCGTGGCGGAGCCAACGGTGCTAGGATTCGTCTCGCCCCTCAGAAAGACTGGAAGGTAAACCAACCCGACGAGCTAACAAAGGTGCTGCAAATCTTGGAGAAGACCCAAACGGACTTTAACAAGGCGCTAACCGATGGGAAGAAAGTATCTCTCGCAGATGTGATTGTTCTCGGCGGCTGCGCAGCTATCGAGCAAGGTGCTAAGAAGGGCGGGCAGGAAGTTTCGGTTCCCTTCACACCGGGCCGCACCGATGCTTCGAAGGAACAAACCGACATCGAGTCCTTTGCTGTTCTCGAGCCGACTTCGGATGCATTCCGCAACTACTTCAGTCGGGAGATGAGTCAACCTGCGGAAGCGCTGTTGGTCGATCGCGCGAATTTGCTCACGCTTAGCGCTCCGGAGATGACCGTGCTCATCGGCGGGATGCGGGTTCTGAATGCTAACACAGGGAACATTCAACTGGGTGTCTTCACTAAGCGACCCGAAACTCTGACCAATGACTTCTTCGTGAACCTAATCGACATGAACACCGAGTGGAAGAAGTCTGCCGTTTGCGAACACTTTTTCGACGGCCGGGACCCAAAGACTGGCAAGATCAAGTGGACCGCTAGTTCCGCCGACCTCGTGTTCGGTTCGAACTCGCAACTCCGAGCCATCGCAGAAGTTTATGCTAGTGATGACGCTAAGGAGAAGTTCGTGCGTGACTTCGTGGCCGCGTGGAACAAGGTGATGAATCTTGATCGCTTTGATCTTAATTCAGGTATGGTCAGTAAAGCCAAGTAATTGGTAATTGAGCCTACCTGCTTCATTTAAAAGTGATTGTAAACCAAAGGGGGAAAGAAACCTTTCCCCCTTTATTTATTGACGGAATGAAAAACAAGCAGAAGTATTTACCACGGAATTAAGAAAGGTCAGAAGAATAAGCAGAAGCATTAGCCACGGAATGACACGGAAAAACACGGAAAAGACAGAAGCAGAAACACGGAAAAGAAACACATCTGGATTGGGGTTTATGAATGACTTCAAAGCCCATGGACTGCGTTCCATGGGTCTGTGCGCCTGTGAGG
>CALARU010000129.1 GCA_937888715.1 uncultured Planctomycetaceae bacterium
CGAACTCCCCATAAAAAATTTGTTCCCAAGGGCCGAAATCCAACTTACCTTGAGTGATTGCAACTACGACCTCGCGGCCCATAATCTGCCTTTTCATATGGGCATCTGCATTGTCTTCGCCCGTGCGGTTGTGGTGGTAGATTTGCGCTGAAGGATTGAAAGGAGCCAAAGCTTCCAGCCATTTTTTGTAATCGTGGTGCAAGCCAGGTTCATCGTCATTAATGAAAACCGAGGCGGTGATATGCATTGCATTACAGAGCATAAGTCCTTCCTTTATGCCGCTTTTTTTGACGATATCTTCAACCTGAGAGGTTATATTTAAAAATCCCATTCTTTCGGGAAGATTAAAAGTAAGGTGTTCCGTGGTGGATTTCATGCTAATGCTCCGGCTAACCATGTTATTTTGCATCTCTGCAAACGCAGATGGTATTATTATCAGTGAAGATTTTTTATCGGCCAATGATAAAGGGAAGAAGAAGGTTAAAAGCTAGATGTATCATTTTGAAGGTAATTTTCTGGGTAAGGATAGGTTGCGACTTTATTGGCAGGGTTGGCAACCTGAATGCCCCATCAAGTGCATTATTTGGTGTGTGCACGGATTAGCAGATCATTCTGGAAGATATGAACACATTGCAAGCAAACTTGAAAACAAAGGGTTCGCTGTTTATGGTTTTGATAGGCGAGGCTGTGGAAAATCAGAGGGCCCCAGAGGGCATGCTGCTTCCTACGAAACCTTGATTGATGACCTTCGGCTTTTTCAAGGCGAGCTTGAAAAGATGCACCCGGATATTCCGATCGTGCTTTTGGGCAATAGCCTTGGTGGCCAACTTGCCCTGGCTTATTCCATGAACTACCCTCAAAGCATTCATGCTTGTATCGCCCTTGCGCCTTGGCTTTCACTTCCGTTTAAGTTGCCTTGGTGGCTCGAGAATTCTGCTGCATTGATGAACATGATTGCTTCATCGATTGCGTTTGATAACAAGTTGAATTATGAAGATCTTTCGCGTGACCGCGATTTCATCGAGTCTTTTAAGAGCGATACTCTCATTCATCGCAAAGTGTCTGTCGGGCTCTATTTGCAATGCTCTAAAGCTGCTCAAAGGCTTTTGAAAAACCCCCAAGTTTTGCAAACGCCTACGTTGTTGGTGCATGGCACAGGCGACAAAGTTACTTCCCATCTGGGATCTCGACAATTTGCAGATGCAGCTCCAATAGATCTTTTAACCTATGTCGAAATCCCCGAAGGCAGGCATGTTTTATTGCAGGACGACTGCAAAGCGGAAGTTTGGCTGACCATCGATACTTGGCTTAGCCAAATTAATTTCTAACCTTGAAATCTAATTAGTTAGACTCCAGGTAATATTGGCCCTTGCGAGTTGTTTTGTGGCGGAATAATTGCGCCTGGTGGCAACCCAATCGGCCCTGGCGGTAAAGCTCC
>CALARU010000130.1 GCA_937888715.1 uncultured Planctomycetaceae bacterium
CATCAGGAGAGAATGTTGCAAACATCAGCGTAGAAGGCAAAAAATCGCCCCCCAATTTTTTCAGTTCCCTATTAGAAAGATCAAGCACCCAATAATCACCACGGGAATTTACACGCCATACTTTCTTGCTATTGGTGTAAATCAACAACTTGGATCCATTATCCGAGAACTCATAATCTTCGACATTAAGAGGCTTAGTTTCCCCTGCAGGAATCAGCCAATGCTCGGGAACCAGGGTTTCTTGAACCCCTGAATTCAAATTGTGGGAGACAAGCTTCTGGCCTTTATCACCAGATTCGAGGGAGATGCTCACCGCACCATTTTTACGCCATCTAGTTGCTGGCGCACTTTCGAGTTCAAATTCTTTAGAGTTAAAAATCCGATCAACAGTAAGACTGCCGGGATCAACCTTGGCAGCTTGGGCGTAAAGTTCAAAAGCAAATAGATCCATTATCAATAAAAGCAAAAAAGAAACTACAGTAACTCTAAAGGTTTTCATGGTCGACCCTTAATAGAAAATTGAAACAGTTTAATAAGTAATTATTCTAACGAAGAAATCTTACCCATGCTAACAAGTTAAAATAAAAGTAATACTAACCCCATGAATTGGTTCATCTTATTTGGTACGGCCCTGCTTATGTGAGCTTACCTGATGCTTCAATGGGCCATACTTCCACCACGATGTCATTTTCATAAACAAGTATTTCACGATGCAAATTGCAGGTGGTGCAAGCATGAGTTGGGATGAAGTGAAGCAACTGGCCTACCTGCCAATCCGGGCATTGATTAATCACGCAATGCTCCTCCGCAAGAAAGAAAGGGATTTCGACATCGGGAAAATCCCTGATGCCCGGAAGGCCAAACTCACACCCCGCACCTTTAATCCCTACATCAATCACTGCCTTATGAGCTGAAGGCCTGCTGATCACCCTAACCAAAACGGAAAGCGCAATATCGAATTCAGGAACCAGCTTCTTGTATTGTTTATCCATGGTCGCGTAAGTCCCCGCCTGAATTTCATCAACGCCAGCAAGTGCCCCGGTACTGTCGTAGGTTGCACTTGAACATCCACTGATGCAAAAAACCTTGTAGCCAGCAGATTGAATCAGCTCACGCGTTTCGATAGCCAACTGCATTGCGGCTTGGGCCCGCAAGGTTCTTTCTTCTCGATCAAGCACATTAACCAAATGCCCCTCATATGCTTGCAAGCCAGCAAACCGAATGTTGGGCAGCTTCACAATATTGCGCACCAATTCCAAAGCGGCATCCCCAGGCTGAACACCACACCTACCCATGCCAATATCCACTTCAACCAACAAGTTCACGGTTGAAGATTCTTCTGCCGCTGATTGCGAGATTGCAACCGCATGTTCAATGCAATCAATCGCAACACTTATGCGGGCTCTCTTCGCAAGCTTGGCAAGCCTCTGCGTTTTAATCTTCCCAACTACTTGATTAGCAATCAAAACATCATCAAACCCATGCTCAACAAGGACCTCAGCTTCAGCAAGCTTGGCACAAGTCATACCAACAGCCCCTGCAGCAATTTGCTTCTTGGCCAAAGTAACACACTTGTGATTTTTAAAATGGGGTCGTAACTTTGCAGAGCGATCCTTGAAGAAAGAAGCCATGCGAAGCAAGTTTCGCTCACACGCCCCTCTATCCAACAATAAAGTTGGAGTATCAAGCTCCGATAATTTCATTCCGATTCTTTGATCTATTCCGGCCATGGGCTTTTCTCCGTTCCTAATGAATACAATACTGCCTTGGAATTGGTATATTCGTGAACCGCTTCTTCAAAGCCCAACTCTGCACCGATTCCGCTCATTTTATAACCATAAACAGGCACATTGGCACGAAGCGCACCCCCGCCATTGATCGCAATCCTCCCCGCCTTCAAGCGCCTTGCCACCCGCAATGCCCTGCCCCCATCATTGGTCCAAACATTGGCCATCAATCCAAAATCACTGTCGTTCGCAATCCGGATTGCATCTTCTTCATCTTGATAAGTAATCACGCTAAGAACGGGGCCAAAGACTTCTTCGCGTGCAATGGTCATGTTGGAAGTAACACCATCGAAAATAACAGGCGAATGAAAGCATCCCTGATTTTGCGAAAGGGTAGAATCAGCAAGAACAGATCGAGCACCTTCTTTTTTTGCCTGTTCAATGTAATTGATGACAATCTTTTTATGCTGGGCTGTAGCAAGGCAGCCAAGATGATTTTTAGGATCCGTGGGATCACCCTGCCTAAGCGAACCCACCTTTGCAACAATGCGTGCAAGGATTTCATCATGCTGACTCGCATGAACAAGCAACCTCGACCCTGCAACACAAACCTGACCAAGATTAAAAAAGATACCCGTGATCACCCCGTTAACAACATTTTCCAAGTGCGCATCCGGAAAAACTATGCTGGGTGTTTTTCCACCAAGCTCTAAAAGCACACCCTTCATGCCAATCTTTGCGGCTTGCAACATTTGCGCCCCGGTCTGATGCCTGCCTGTAAAAGTTATTTTGTCCACACCCCGATGCTCGACCAGAGCGGTGCCAGTCTCTGCGCCTGTTCCATGAATCACATTAATCACACCCGCAGGAAATCCTACTTCAAGTGCGAGTTTAGCCAGCATCAATACAGAAAGTGGGGAAACCTCGGAAGGTTTGAGGACCACAGTGTTGCCACACGCAAGGATGGGTGCCAACTTGATGGCAGCATTGGTCAACGGAAAATTCCAAGGCACAATCGCAGCAATAACGCCCATGGGTTCGCGAAACTGCATAGTCACATTATCGGGCAATGTTCCATAACACTTGCCTGCAATCTTATCGGGAAGACCTGCGTAACTTTCAAAAAGATCTGCAGCACAAGGCACATCAAAACCCAAAGTGTCACGAATTGGCTTGCCCACATTCAAGGTGTCGGTCATCGCCAAATCGTTAAGGTTCTCGCGGATTTTTTCTGCAAGCTTATAGAGCAACCTACCCCGGGCCA
>CALARU010000131.1 GCA_937888715.1 uncultured Planctomycetaceae bacterium
ATGCACGAAGGTGGCAGGCTGTTTTCTCGAAACAGCAAATCTCATGAAGTGATGGTTCAATGGTTGAAAGCGGGAATGCCTGGCCCACTAAAAAATGAAGCAAAACTTACCGGATTAAAAATCACCCCCGCAACCATGCTTCTTGCAAAAGATCAAAAACAACAACTCAAGGTTCTTGCTGAATTCTCTGACAACAAAATTGTTGATGTAACTTGGCTGGTAAAATTTGCAGTTGCTGATGCTTCCCAACTTAGTGTAGATGCCAGTGGTTTAGTAACTGCGCTTCGTCCTGGCGAAACCTCGGTACAAGTGTTTTTCGAAGACCAAGTCGCAATTGCTACTTTTACCACTCCCTATAAAGCCCCAATCCCCATCGCATCTTTCCCCAAGGCAATAAACCCAGTTGATGATGCAGTGTTCAAAAAACTTTCAGGTCTGGGGATTCCCGCAAGCGCTTCTTGCACGGATGAAGTTTTCCTGCGCAGGCTATTCCTTGATACTGCAGGGATTCTGCCCACCCCTTCTGAAGTCACCGCCTTCCTTGCAGATAAAAGCATGAACAAGCGGGCCCTTATGATCGATAAGGTTTTGGATAGACCCGAGTTTGTGGATTTCTGGACCTTGCAACTTGCAGATATTTTCCAGAACCGCAAAGAACGCGATCACGATGTTCGTGGAACCAAAGGCGTAAGAGCGTTTCACTCCTGGCTTCACGACCAAGTTCGCACCAACAAGCCTTGGGATGTGCTTTGCAGTGAAATTCTCACCTCGACGGGTACCACGTCTGAAAACCCCTCGGTTGGTTATTTCATCGTAACTGTAGGGGAACAGCGCGAAGCCCATCGCAGCGAAGTAGTAGCATCCATGGCGCAATCTTTTCTAGGCACCCGCATTGGCTGTGCCCAATGCCATAACCACCCACTTGAGAAATACACCCAAGATGATTTTTATCGTTTCTCCGGTTTTTTCTCGAGGCTGCGACTGGATCGAAAAGATCCTAAAGATGGTGTCACCACACTTTTCGCAAACTTAAAAGACGATGAACAAAAGCGTCCCGTCGGCGTAACCCAACCTCGAACCGGTGAGTTTCTCAACCCAAGGCCTATCGACCGAGCCCCTGTTGAAACCAATAAAGAAACCGACCCTAGGCAGGCGCTTGCCAAATGGATGATCGACCCAGCAAACGAATCATTTCATGGAGCATTGGTCAATCGGGTTTGGAAGCATTTCATGGGCATGGGCCTTGTCGAGCCGGTGGATGATTTGCGCTCGAGTAACCCTCCCTCCAACAAAGAACTCTGGGCCTATCTTAAAAGTGAATTCATCAAGAACAAATGCGATACAAAGCATTTGATCCGCTTGGTTCTTAACTCTCAGACTTACCAACTCGAATCGGGCACGATTCCAGGAAACGAAACAGACACCCGATTTTATTCCCACTATTATCCCAAACGCCTCGGTGCTGAAGTTATCCTTGATGCGGTTAGCTTTTCAACAGGTATACCCGAAAATTTCCCCGGCTACCCTGAAGGAATTCGTGCTGTGCAAGTTCCCGACCCCAGCATCCGTTCTTACTTTCTTTCAGTGTTTGGCAGATCAGAAAGAGTTACCGCATGTGCTTGCGAACGATCCGAAGAAGTAAGCCTGCCCCAATTGTTGCACTTGCAAAACGGGCAATGGATTGCAGATAAAATGGGTAATCCCAAGGGCAAACTAAAAACCCTCATCTCTGATAAACGAACAGATAACGAAAAAATCTCAGAAATGTTCCTTACGACCTTATCACGACTTCCGACAGAAAAAGAAGCCGCTGCCTTGGTTAAGGAATTAGCAAAGTCGACCGCGAAGGAAGAGTTTTATCAAGATGCATTCTGGGCCTTGTTGAACACGGTGGAGTTTTCATTTAATCATTAAGCCACCTGAATATAAAGGATGAAGCCATGCTGGATCTGATACTTGGAAAAAAAGCTTATAACTGTGATGGTGTAAACCGCAGGGATTTTCTAAGAGTTGGCGGTATCGCTGGCCTTTCTCTACCTTCGCTTTTACAATTAGAAGCTCAGGCGAAAACTAAGAAAGCCCGTGCTAAGAGCGTAATCCTTGTCTACTTGGGCGGTGGATTGACCCATCACGATACCTTCGACATGAAACCCGATGCACCCGAAGAAGTTCGTGGAAAATATAAGTCCATCGATACCGTGGTGCCCGGTTTAAGAATTGGTGAACTACTGCCCAACATGGCAAAGGTGATGGATAAAGTCGCATTGGTTCGCTCGGGTGCACACAATAACGATCATCATGAAACTGCTACTAATTGGGCGATGTCGGGGCGCTTTGGTTCAGCCTTTGGCGACTTCCCCGCAATAGGCGCAGTCGTAGCCCACGAAACCGGTCTGGGCGGTTCCATGCCCCCTTATGTCGCAGTACCGCGAAACCCTTCCTTCACCTGGGAACTAGGAAAAAGCGCCTATCTGGGTGGCAGATACGAATCATTCAAAGCAGGCGATCCCAACGATGCGAATTTCAAAGTACAAGATCTTTCTCCCGCTGAACAACTATCCCCAACACGGTTAGAACGCAGGGGCAATCTAAGACAAGCCGTTGATCAACTCGCCAAGAAACTCGATAATTCCGAGCAAGTGAAAACCTTTGGCGAATTCCAACAGCGCGCTTCTGAATTAGTGCTTTCGCCCAAAGCCAGATCAGCTTTTGCCATCGATTCAGAGAACGATAAATTAAGAGATCGCTACGGCCGTACTACTTTTGGCCAAAGCTGTTTATTAGCACGCAGATTAGTAGAAAATGGCGTACGCTTCACCACGGTCAACTACGGTGGCTGGGATCACCATGCGAAAATCTTCGAAGGCTGCGACAAGAAACTCCCTGAATTCGATAAGGGCCTTTCCGCACTAATTGAGGATCTTCAAGTTCGTGGTTTACTGGATGATACCTTGCTTGCAGTCTATGGCGAATTTGGCCGTACTGCAAAGATCAACAAAGATGCAGGCCGGGATCATTGGGCGCAAGCAGCCTCCCTATTATTTGCAGGCGCAGGGGTAAAGCCTGGATTTATTCTGGGCGCAACCGATAAGCTAGGGGCGTTTGTAACTCGCAGGCCTGTTAGCCCTGCTGATGTTGCCTGTACTATTTTTGAATCTCTTGGAATCGACCCAAGAAAACAACTGCTTTCGCCCGATGGCAGACCGATTGAAATTCTGGATCAGGGCGAACCCGTGCGAGAGTTGTATGTTTAATTTTATTCGATTGCTATTCCTTACCGTGAGCTTGGTTGGTTTGCTGTTAAGTACTAATGCAGTTGGGCAGGAAAAGAAAAAAACAGAGAAGCCCCCAGAGCCACCCAAGATTCTCATGGTGATTCCTCCCTTCATGGAGCAGGAAAAGACAACGAAAATTCTTCTCAGGGGCAAGCAACTCGATCTTGTTACCTCGGTGGAAGCTGCAGGAAAAAAAGTTAAAATTATTCGCAAAGGAAAAGCAGGGGTTCCTCAGGGAATGTCTGCAGAAAAACTTGGCGATACTGAAGTCGAAATTGAAATAACTTCACAAAAAGAAGACCGTCTGGAATTGATCGCAAAAACAGATGCACTGAATTCTAAGCCTTTTGAGTTACTGATCAAGAATGGCATCCTGTCAGAGAAAGAACCAAATCAAGGATTCACCCAAGCCCAAGAGTTGACTATACCATCCATGGTGCATGGCAAAATTCAAGCAAATCAGGATGTTGATGTTTTTAAAATTAAGGCTGCCCCTGGAAGTTTGATACAAGTTAAAATTCATGCAGAAAAATTTGGCTCGCCCTTGGATGCCATGCTTACGGTTTATGATGATGCTGGAGTTAAACTTTTTTTTGCAGATGACTCGAAAGAATCACGAGATGTATCTTTAAGTTTTAAGATGCCTGCTGGTGGGATGGTAAATCTTTGTGTACAAGATGCGCATGATCGAGGCGGGGATTTGTTTCATTATTTGTTAGAGGTGGGGAAATAAAAACGCCACAGGAAATTGCTCCCCTGTGGCTGACCCGAGAAGACTCGCCCAAAGTCTGTCCCAGGCTATTATAATTATAGGCACAATTTGGACATTGAGTATTTTTTTGTGAAAGTAATCAAAATTTCACTTCAAACAATTAAAA
>CALARU010000132.1 GCA_937888715.1 uncultured Planctomycetaceae bacterium
GTCAGATAAAACTGGGGAACTAGGATTCGAACCTAGACAAACTGCTCCAGAGGCAGTTGTGCTACCGTTACACTATTCCCCAAATAATAAAGATCCCAAACACTGTATTAAAGTGCAGTTTCTTCATTAATATTATCTTACAAAACCCTAGGGCTACTATCAATTCACAAGCGGATAATATACAAGCTTTACTTGCAAAAATGGGTAAAGTAGTTAAAGATCAAACTCATGGATTTCAGAGTTGAGAGCCTACCGCCCATGTCACCAAAAGAATTGGAAGAAATTGATCATCTAATTCAGTCCTTCGAAAGCAAGGGCTTGGATAACATTACCACTAGTGTTGAAGAAATTTGCAAGGATAAACCCCATCTTGAAGAAGCGGTTCGCAATCGTTTGGGTGCATTAAAGAAAATGGCTTGGCTTTCCCAGATAGCCAATTCTTCAGAGGCCAATTCAGAAATGGCCATTACTAATCCTCAGCCGCTTTATCAATTTACAAGCGGGGATCAGCCAATACCGGGAGTAATTCTAGAAAAACTAATCGGTCAAGGCGGGTTCGGGCAAGTTTGGCGGGGCAAAAACGAAACACTTAAAACCTTGGCGATCAAAATATTGCCCAAGGATAAGGGCTCTACAGAAATTGAAAAAACAACTCTGGCTTGGCTGCAAGCCATAGATCACCCCAACCTCTTAAAAATTTTTGAACTTAAAGAAACCGATACCTTTTTATTCGTGCTGATGGAGTTGGCGGATGGAACCCTTTTCGATTCATTCACTGCGGCAAAAAAATCTGGCGCCTCTCACCTCCCTTTTTCTGACTTGCTCCCCTTCATGCAGCAAGCAGCTACCGCTATTGATTTCCTTAACGATCCCCAGCATGGCTTAGGCAATCAGGGCATTCAGCACCGCGACATCAAACCGCAAAATCTTCTTCTAGTAAATGGAGTGCTTAAAGTAGGAGATTTTGGCCTGGCGCGATTACTTTCACATACCATGACCAGCCATACCGGGACCCTGACTCTGGCTTTTGCTGCCCCTGAATTTTTTGAAGGGAAAACCTACAGGCAAAGTGACCAATACAGCCTTGCTTGCACTTTTTGCCAGCTTGCAACGGGAAGATTGCCCTTTGATGGCACCGCAGCAGAAATAGTTGCAGGGCACCTCCGGGGAACACCCAATCTACAACTACTATCTGAAGATCAACAGGCAGTGGTGGAAAAAGCTCTATCGAAAAAGCCCCAAAACCGCTGGAAAGACTGCAAGGAATTCGTCAAGAATTTGGAAAAGTCGAGCTTAAAAAAACCGTTGTTATCGCGTAGGCAAATATTGGGAGGAAGCGTAGCAGGATTGGGGCTGGCTTATTTGAGCTATCATTTGATATCGAAACCCGAAGCGGGCAATCAAGATCCCTGGCCCCTCAAAATTTCTGCGCCAACCTTTATTCACAAATTATCTCCCCAGCATCATATGGGCCCGGTTCGTGAAATTTCAATCGGCTCCATGCAATTCAAAAATCTTCCCTCAAGAAAAACCATGGGGATTTCTAATGGATCATTCGGCCCTGCGGTTTGGAATATTCAAACAGGCACGCTGATCGAATCCTTTGGTAAAGAACATGGTGGCGCTTGCGCTACTCTTGCCCCGCTTGAAAGCCCATTGGCTGCAACCGGCGCAGACACCAACAAAATCTCTCTTTGGAACCTTGATTCCAACATTTTGGTAAACGAACTTATAGGTCATAAATCAAGCGTTAACAGCGTGCAATTTTCTAGGGATGCTTCAAAAATCGCATCCTGCGCCTGCGATGGACTCATCAAAATTTGGGATTTTAAAACAGGTAATTGCACCCACACTTTTACTGCAGAAAGTAGAATCACCTACACCCTCGCATTCGGTCCCACGGGAGCATGGCTAGCTACAGGAAGTTGGGATGGGAAGGTGCAGATATGGCACCTCGAAACAAAAACTAAAACAGATTTGGGAAGCCATCCTGGAAAAGTATGGCGGGTTATTGCTGCAGAGAACAGTAAAACAATAATCACTTCTGGAACCGATGGGCTTGTAAAAATCTGGGATATCACCTCTGGAAAAGAAACCCATTCGCTTGAGCACTCCCACGAAATCACGGGGCTTTATCTTGCGGAACGAAACTACCTGTTTGCGGGCGGGGGAAACAAGGTTTATGTATACACTTGGCCTGATCTAAAATTGCAATACACGATCGATATCAGCAACGACATAGAAACATTGAGTGCCTGCATTAAAGATGAGTATTTTATCTGCTTGAGTGTCGGTACTAAAAAAGAAGGCGCCTTTATTTATGCACTTCCCATGGCAGAAAAGAAACCAAAAGCGGTATGAACCTCAGTTGAATTTTTGTTTGGCAAGGCCGGAGAGGTTGTCGGTTCCAATGCGTTGCACACCAGATTCGGCTTGAATTTTCCAACATTCAGGAACATCTGGTGCGCCCCAGAATCTTAATTGCTGATTTGCATCTGCTGCTTTCAAAGCCATGATTTTGAGTTTTGCTTTTTCATTTTCAGAAATAGGCCCCTTGCCTTTCCAGGAAAAATGCTTGGACCAAGGCTCACTGACCCAAGGAAAAATCCCGGCCTGTTCCGCTTTCCCAAGTTCGCCCTCTCTACCATCAAGTCGCAATAAATTGCTTTTCCCAGAACAAACCCACTCGCGGGCATGTTTCCTGAAAGTAATACTTTCACTGGAGCGTTATCTTTTTCTCCAACCTTGGAAAAGAGACCGGGGTAACGACGAAGTTGCTGATCAAGGAGTATCGCAGAAGGCTCGGCTTCATTGGTTTTGATGTCCACCATAAGCCAGATATTTTTAAGCTTGCCCTCTTTATGAAGTTTGGATAAGGGTAACAGGTACAGGCTTTCTAAGGTGCGTTCGGGTTTAGTTTCCCAAAAGAAATGCCCAACCAATAGTTCATTCTTAACCAAAAAAACATCAGCTTCAACGCTATCAAAACCTTGATCAAGCGCATCGAAAAGCGGACGTGCATGCAGATAATCATTATGCGCATGAAATGCTGGCTTAGCAGTCAATTGCATTGGTAGAACTCCAAACATGATTATGCAAATAAGATTCATCAGTATGCTTTCGGTTACGGCTAAGAAATAAAAGAAGCTTCGAGATCCGTTCTTCGTACCAGTTGATTGGAATGCCTGCCTGTATGAAGTTCGAATATCATGGGTGATTCCAAGACTTCACCCGGGATGGTCCTGCAACTTTTATGTTTTTCAAAACTTTGAGCAAACGCTGCTGGAAGGCATTTTTCACAAGTAAGAGCATAAGTTTTCAACTCTTCCACGCCTCCATCACTCCAGCGGGATGCAATTTTAAAATTAGCCAAGTTTTTGCACTCGGATTGAAGGCAGAGCACTTTGTAAGGTTTCATTGGCATGGTAGTAACCTTACTTGGGTTCTGAATCCGGATTTTGAATTTCGGAAAGAGCATTAAAAGCGGCAGCTTGTTCCGCATCTTTTTTATTTTTGCCCCAGGCACCCTTGAAGGTTTTCCCTTGAATGCTGACAGCCATCATGAAGCACTTGCTATGATCGGGGCCGTTTTCTTGTAATAAAACATATTGAGGAGTTGCCCCGAATTCCCGCTGCACAATTTGCTGCAACAATGATTTTGCGTTATTTTTCAAATCGCCACCCGCGACTTCCTCAATGAGAGCGGAAAGTTGCCTTAGTGCAAATTCCTTAGCAGCCCCCCATCCACCATCCAGATAAATTGCGCCGAGAATGGCTTCAAAAACATCCGCAAGAATGTTGGCTGGAATATGTTGGATATTATACGCAACCCCCCTGCCCAGAACCATAAACGAACCCAGTTTTAAATCTTCGCTGACCTTTGCACAAGTTGGCCTGCTGACCACTACTGATTTTATTTTAGTCATATCACCTTCATGCAAATCAGGAAACCGGTGATAAAGATATTCACAGCAAATCAGCCCCAGAATGGAGTCGCCAAGAAACTCAAGCCTTTCATTTGATGACAGTCTAGAATCAACTCCCGATGCATGGGTAAGTGCCGATTTCAGCAGATCGGTATCATTAAAATGATATCCGATGGCTAACTGGCAATCTTTAAGAGGATCACATTCCTGCAAATGCTTATTTTCACTCGCCATGCTTTAAATTTCTTCCCAAGCCAATGAAGTATAAAGCTTATTCTCAGTAAAAAGAGAGTATTTTCCATGGTCAAAAATTAATTTCTGTAATATTTTGATGACTATTAATGAAATTAAGTTCCATGAATTAGATGGAACAGGATGAAATAGGATAATTTTCCTAGTGGTAGAACTTTATGAAGGATCGGTTCGTACTGTATAAACAGCGTTTTATTTGGTATCGTATAGGCAGAGAATACTCTGCTTAAAGGAAAAACGACTTAGCAACATAATAAAAAGGAGCTTTATGAAAAAGTTATTTGTGCTCGCATTAATGTTTTCAGGGTTAGCAGGTTTTGTAATTTCGCCTTGGATTCAGGGCCAATCGGCTGCCCCCGCAGTTACCAAAGGCAAGGATCTGGTTTCTTACCGCGATGTAGTGAAGAAAGTACTTCCTTCGGTAGTAAGCATCGAAGCGAAGGCAAAACCAATGCGATTGAAAGAACAGGGCCCCAAACGAAAGAATCAGGGGCAGGATAATCCACAGGTTCCTGAAGAATTCAGGAAATTCTTCGAAGAGTTCAAAAAACGAGGCGGAGAAGATGGCCCCGATGAAAGCCAAGGCGGGTTTGGCTCAGGCTTTATTGTTGAATCTAATGGCGTAATCGTGACCAACAACCATGTGGTCGAAGGCGCAGACAAAGTAGAGATCACCCTAAATGATGGCAGAAAATTTACTTCGACTGAGATCAAGGGCGACCCGAAGACCGATCTCGCCATTGTTAAGATCAACGCCAAGAATCTTCCCGCGTTGGAGTTTGGCGATTCGGATGCGTCAGAAATTGGCGATCGGGTTCTAGCCTTGGGGGCCCCCTTTGGCCTTACTGGTTCCGTAACCTCGGGCATTATTAGTGCCAAGGGTCGCAGTCTTCGGCTCAACTTCTACGAAGATTTCTTACAGACCGATGCAGCTATTAATCCGGGTAATAGTGGTGGGCCTTTAGTCAATCTCGATGGCCAAGTTATTGGAGTGAACTCTGCAATCAAAACCCGATCAGGTGGGTTTCAAGGTGTTGGTATGGCCATAACCTCCAACCTTACGAAAACCATCAAAGAGCAATTGCTGAAAAACGGAATTGTTCGCAGGGGTTACCTGGGCGTTGCAATCAAGGATATTGAAGACGAGCAGATTGCAATGAAACTGGGCTTAAAAAACCCTAAAGGTGTGATCATCACCCAGGTGATAGAAGATGGCCCCGCGGGTAAAGGTGGAATTCAATCGGGCGACATTATCATTGAAGTTGCAGGCAAAGTAATCAAGAACAGCAAGGATCTCCAGTTTTCGGTAGCAGCTTTGCCCTTAGGTAAGGCTTCGGAATTCAAGCTAGTCCGCGATGGTAAAGAACTCAAGGTAAATGTCACCATTGTCGAGCAACCCAAACAGTTTGGGATGTCGCGCCTCAACCCGAAATCGCCAGAAAACCCAAGCATTGAAGGCGAAACCAACCTCGACAAACTTGGGGTTGAAGTTGACCAAATCAATGAAGAACTTGCAGACAAATTTGGTTACAAGCCTGGTACCAGCGGAGTGGTGATCATTAAAATGGATCGTGAAAGCCTTGGGTACAAGGCGGGCTTGCGAGTTGGCATGGTAATAATCAAAGTCGATAAGAAGGAAGTCAAATCCTCTTCTGAAGTAAAGACCCTTACCGATAAGGCTAATTATGATGAAGGCGTTTTGTTTCAGGTTCAAACACCCGATGGCTCCAAGGATTATATCCTTGTAAAAAAGAGCTAGTAGCATGAGTTAAAACAAAAAGGAGCTTGGGACTAATCCCACGCTCCTTTTTTTATTTGATGAAAAGATTATCTGGATGCCAAGCTTTTAAGGCTGAACGCAAATAAACTCTTTTCCGTTCTTACAAACAACTTGCCATCTGCAACTGCAAATGAAGCCAGTGTTCTTTCGCCCATATCCGAGGTTGCGATTTTCTGGAAAGTTCTTGCTGCCTTAACCACAGTTGTTTTACCTTCTTCATTCTGAAAATAAATCTTACCATCCGAAATCACCGGGGAAGAAGAGTAAGCGCCAACAATACGCTCGGGGCCCCAATGCACTTTACCCGTTGCAGCTTCCACGCAACTAGCCATGCCGTTATCTGCAACCATAAATAAATCAGGGCCTTCCGCAATAAGGCTTGGAGTATGAGGAATGTTTTTCTCAAGCTTCCATGCAACATGCGTTTCGGTTACATCGCCTTTACCATCAGGCTTGATGGCATAGAGTACAGGGCGGTCATAGCTGGTGGATATAAAAACCAAACCATTGGCAAACAAGGGTTTAGGAATGACAGAGTACCCTTTATATTTAACACGCCAGATTTCCTTGCCTGTTTTAGGATCATAAGCGCCCACCATATCACTTGCAGGACTGATCACCATTTTCTGGCCATTCACTTCGATAAGTTCAGGAGTCGAAAACGAGAAAGGCTTAGTCGGGCTCGCTTGCCTATCAGTACTCCAAACCAACGAGCCATCTTTGGTTTTAATCGCAACAACCTTTTGGGCATCAGTTCCATCACAACTAAAAATCAGCATGTCATCAACAAGAATGGGCGAGCCACCATTGCCATGCACTGGCTTGGTATATAACCCTGGAACTTTCCAAAGAATCTTGCCTTGTTCATCGAGGCAAGCTGTACCCATATGGCCAAAGTGAACATAAATCTTGTTTTCATGCCAAATGGGAGAAGGGCTGGCATGGCTATTTTTGCCATGGATTTTAGGTGCGGTCTCGGCCTTTTGTTCGAAGATGGGAGTTTTCCAGACAACCTTACCATCGCTGGCATTAAGGCACATGGCTTCAAGGGATTGATTCACCATTGCGCCTTCGCCACTGGGGATTGCAGTGGTAAGAAATATTTTTCCTGCAACAACTGCAGGGGTGGACCAGCCTTTGCCGGGAATGGCTTGCTTCCACAATTCTTGACCCGGCTTGAAGGAGTCGGGAAGTTTTTCGCCTTTAACATGGCCATCCCCTGTGGGGCCGCGAAAGCTTGTCCAAGATTCAGCATGGGCCTGAGAAATAAACAAAGCACCTGCAACCGATAGAGACCAAATGGACTTTTTCATGATTGACCTTTGAGTTAAAGTTCTTTGACTAATTCATACATACCCCTGCCCGCGGGTTTCAATTTTCCCTGCTTGACCAACTCCTGCCAGATTTCATGTGAAAACTCGGATGGGGGCTGGATCGCAACGATGGAAGAATGACTGCCTCCCGTCATCGGGGACCGACCCAACTTCGAATCTTCATCCAATTGGGTAAGTTTCAGGCGCTTTTTGAACGCCTTGAATGCTGTTTTTACCTGTTTAGGGTCTAATGGGTTGGGAGGATTATTCGGTTCCATACGCTCATTTCTTCCTTAAGTTACTGGCAAGGCGTTTCAATATACCCTGCATAATCGGAAAAGTCACCTATTATGCTATAAACTTGGCAAACTTTGCGGAACTTTACACCTTTAACTGAATTAGCGACCGTTCCTTTTCTAGTGGATCAACGGATTAATTGCTCGCTCGGCATAATTCCTACAAGGCCTATCACCTTTTCAGATGATTTCATCGGAACCACAAAGTCGAATTAAAAAGTAGACATAAAACCCTGTCTGGTTCCGGGGGGAATCTGACAGGCAGGGTTCAAATTCAACATACCATCAAGGATGATGGTATGGCTTTAAGGGAGGATTTTTCCATGCGCAAGCAATGGAGTTTCGTATTGGCATTGTCATTGGGGGTAAGTTCATCAGCATTGTTTGCAGATGAGATTCCCACCAAATTACCTACTGATTTAAAAGCGCCACAAGAGGCAAAAAAAATTGTCCTCGATGTCGGCAAGGAAGCAATTCCAAAGGAAGGCGAAGTCGAGCCCCTTTTGGAAATCCCCAAGCATCCTGCAGATACCGAAAGGCTTTCCTTTAGTGCTGAGTACCTTCTTTGGTGGATGAAAGGCGACAAAGTTGCACCTCTTTCTACCTCGGGAACAACAGGTATTCTTAACGCACCAGGAACGAACATTCTCTTCGGCGACACCTCCTACGGAGGAGATTTACGAAGTGGCGCAAGGTTCGATATGATTTATTGGCTTTCCAGAGAACACAACCTCGCATTCGAAGCGAACTTCCTGTTTTTAGAAACTCAGGTGGATCAAATCGATCTTTCTTCGCCAGGCGCACCTTTACTTGCAAGGCCTTTCACCAACGCAACGACTGGAAGTCAATCAGCTTCGGTTCTTTCTTCGCCTACAACTAATGCGGGATCTTTTTCTTCCCGCTTCGACAGTAAACTTTGGGGCGCAGAAGGAAACCTTAGGCACAACCTCATCAGTGGCGTTTCCATGTCGGTAGATGGGTTGTTCGGCTTCAGATACCTTGGATTAAAAGAAAGCCTAGATGTCACAGGAAGTTCTTTTAGTCCTTTACCCGGACCAGTTATTTCTAGTTCTACCGATAGTTTTAAAACCACGAGTGATTTTTACGGCGGCCAGGTAGGTGCAAGCATCGAACTGCGCAAGGACAAATGGTTCGTTAATGCTTTGCCTAAACTTGCGATCGGTGGCACCCAACAATCAGTGAACATTACTGGGATCACTACTTCCACCACGGGCAATGTATCTTCCACCGCCCCTACGGGATTCTTGGCTGCAGATTCCAACATCGGGCAGTACTCGAAAGAGAAGTTTACTTTTGTACCAGAGTTGGGTGTGAATGTAGGCTATGCCTTCAGAGATTGTGTCAAAGGATATGTTGGTTACAACATTATATATTGGTCAAGTGTTTCGAGGCCGGGTTCTACCATCGACCTTAATGTTGGAAATGGGCAACCCACATTCAGTTTCAACAGCACCGACCTTTGGATGCAAGGGATTACCCTTGGCATGGAAATTACTTTTTAGTTGTACCCCCCTGCCCGAGAATAACCTTCAACTCCCTTGGAGTTTATTCTTGGGCAAAAAGAACCCCCAACTCCCTTGGGGGTTCTTTTTTTTAATATGGCTTAGGCATGGTTGCACTTTTATGCCAGGCGCTATACCAAATATCCATAGTCAATTGAACCCCCATCCTGCAGCGCTCTGTGACAAACTTTCTGCTTTCCTCGGTAGGTGCAGTGAATGCGTTTTTCTGATCTAATTCATAACAAGTAGAAACATGCCGATGTGAGTCACGAATCGATTCAATGACTTTATTCCAAACCACATCTGAATCCATTTTGTTTGCCTTCAATCCCTTGGCGAGATCCATCGCTTTAAAATTAAACTTCTCAGGAAAGCTATCAAGCCTCGCGTGGATACCCTTCTGCTTAATCTTTCCATCGATTTTCATGCCATCATAATTTACGGTGGTATGCAAAGGCATACAAAGGTCGGTGGTGTAGTGCGCCATCACTCCTGCATGCAATAGGCACTTCCAACGAATGGCTTCGTTCTCTGGGTCTTGCCTGAAATCATAAAAAGCACAAGCAAGGCGTTCGTAGTTTTCCATGATTGCATAGGGAAGCATACCGACTTTTTCAGGTCGTTTTTTTATAGATTGCAGCAACTCAATAGCTTGATACCTATCCGAGGGAAGGTCTTTCCCTTCGACATCTTCGAGATCGAGAAAATGATCAGCGGAGGTACCTGCACGAAGAAATTTGGCACTGGGATTTTTCCAACGATCGGGGTCGCCAACGAAATGCCCAAGCGCTTTACCCGCCTTGCGAAAGAATTCAGGCATATCATCGGGAAGTGCAGAAGCTGCAGCTTCAACAAGGGTCGCATGCCCATTAACCCACCAACCTCTGGCCAGGTTTGCCAAACTTGCCCCAACTACCAACAGAATTAAAAGTCTTAGAATTAGAAGCTTTTTCATCTTGTCAAACCTTAAGAAAAAGTTAAGAGGGCCACTATTCGGGATAGTTTATCTGAAATAATGGGCTAAGTAACGGGTAATCCAGAAGATTGCATTAAGAGCTTTAAAAAAGTGTGACAGAAGCCTTGGATTATCAGAGTTTAATAAGTGATTGGGGGGTTGTATTTTAGATACAGCTCAATGGAGACCTTTATATGAGTAATTTTGATTACCTGAGAAAAGCAGTGGTATGTTTGGGGATTTTCGTTTCCTCGAGTACTGTTTATAGTCAGGAAGGGGTATGGAATGGATCTAATAGGCCCGCATTAACAGCGGGGGGCGCTGCAGCAATAGGCCAACCTATTTCTATACCCATAAGAACCAATAGCAGCCCTATTACTCTAACACAGGGCGTAGAGCAGTCGCCTGTGCCATCAGGTGCATTGACTCCCGGAGTACCACCAGCGGTTCCCAGCAATGGGCCTCCTACAGGGTTTGGTAATCCTCCACCTCCTTCAGGGTTTGGTAATCCTCCACCTCCTTCAGGGTTTGGTAATCCTCCACCTCCTTCAGGGTTTGGTAATCCTCCACCTCCTTATGGGTTTGGTAATAATTCTCCTTATGTGCCTGGTTCAACGGGCATGCCATTGGATAGCCCAGCAACAAATAATCCAAATTTTCTGGAATCAGCACGCGAGTACATGGGTAACGGACCTTTTTCGGGCACTACTAGCAGAAAGCTTTTTGAAAGCGACCATGCCTTCGATAATTTCGCCAGCCCTACCACCAACCTTTTTCTCTTCGAAGACCCCCGGGCTCTTACTGAAGTGAAGCCTGTATTTATGTACCAGACAATTCCAGGAAGCAATAATACGCTTCAAGGCGGAAATGTAAATTATCTGGGTGGCCAAGCAAGGGTTGCAATCACCGAGCGGCTTTCCTTTGTTATTAACAAATTTGGCTGGATTTCGCTGAACCCGACTGATCAACAAGGGGGGTTTAATGGCGACCTCAGTTTTTCAGAATTATGGCTTGGGCCTAAATGGACTTTCTGGCGCGATGAAAAGAATAACCTTGTCGCAGCCGCTGGTCTTACATTTGAAATCCCCAGCGGGCCCCAACGTGCCTTCCAAAACACAGGCAATCTTTCGCTTACGCCTTATGTTTCCGCTGCGCATAGTTTTGGGCGTAGTTCCTATGGTAGCTTTGATGTGCTTAGCGTTCTTAACTGGAACATTTCTACCAACGATGCCCGTTCCAATTATTTGAATCTCAGCGCCCAAATTGACTACGATATTTTAAACTGGCACCGCTTCTATCCCATGGTGAATTTTAATTGGTTCGTCTACACCAAGGGCGGGCAAAGCTCTTTTAATTTTGATGGCGTTGATCTCGTAAACTTTGGTGGTCAATCTATTGGCGGAAAAAGCGTTGTCACTTTAGGGCCGGGCCTGCGATACAAATGGTCGGAAAGAGTGCAATCGGGCGTAGGCCTCGATTGGGCGGTCGTAGGAAACCAATTCCTTCAAGATTTCCGCATGAGCATTGATACGATTATCCGCTATTAAGTTTGATAAACTTCGTTTGTTATAACTTTTCAGCCCAATTACAAAAATAAAATGCGTATACTTTCTCTGAACCATCAGAAAAGGTATGCGCATGAATGTATTTCTACCCGGAACTTTCGACACCAAAGGTACCGAGTTTGCCTTTCTCAAATCCCTTCTTGAAAAACAGGGATTTCATTGCATTTGTGCAGACGCAGGGGTTTTGAATCCTCCTTCTTTCGCTCCAGACATTTCTCGTGAAGATGTTTTTTTAGCTGCAGGAACAACCCTTAATAAAGTTCTACTAGAAAAAAATAGAGGCGAGGCTGTTGAAGCTGCTGCCAATGGATTAGCTAAGATTGCTCTCGATCTTTTCAATCAAGGCAAAATCCACGGGGTACTTGGCATGGGTGGTTCTGCAGGTACCACTCTGGGTACTTCTGCAATGCGCGCCCTTCCCTTTGGCATTCCGAAAATCATGGTCAGCACTTTGGCAAGCGGGCAAGTGCGCCCTTTTGTAGGGGTCAAAGATATCACCATGATGCATTCCGTAGTTGATATCTGCGGACTCAATCGCATCAGTAAAAAAGTTCTTTCAAATGCAGCCTATGCAATAGCTGGCATGCTTAATGCACCCGCTATCAGTTCCACCTTGGAAAAACCATTGCTTGCTGCAACCATGTTTGGTGTCACAACACCTTGCGTTGAATTGGGCCGAAATATTCTTGAACAATCAGGCAGAGAAGTTTTGGTTTTTCACGCCACCGGAACTGGTGGATTAACCATGGAATCTTTCATTCGAGATGGCTTAATCAAAGGCGTACTAGATATAACCACCACCGAGCTTGCGGATGAATTGGTGGGTGGAATTTTGAGTGCGGGGAACAAAAGACTTACAGCAGCAGGGATTATGGGCATTCCCCAGGTTATTTCAGTGGGCGCATTGGATATGGTGAACTTTGGCCCCATGGATACAGTGCCCGAAAAATTTCGTAGTCGAAGGCTTTACGCCCACAATTCAAATGTCACACTCATGCGCACTACGCCCGAAGAAAATGATTTACTGGGTAAAGAAATCGCGCTGAAAGCGAATGCTGCAAAGGGGCCCACTGCGATCATTTTTCCACTACATGGAATCTCGGCATTGGATGCCTCGGGCCAACCGTTTTGGTGGCCGCAAGCCAATCAGGCATTAAGGGAAAGCTTGAAATTATGGTTGAGCCCGGGTGTGGAATATATCGAGATGGATTTACACATCAACGACCCGGCCTTTGGAGAGGCATGCGCCCAGAAACTAATAAATTATTTAAAGGATTAACGCTTTGCAGCAGATCCTGATTCTTCAGGGGTCTTCACGTTCTTCTTTTCGTTTTCTTCGATGGTCTTTATTTTCTCTTGCACAAATTCAGTGCCCTTACCAATATCCGAGGTGATTTTTTTGGTGTTAAAATCAATGTTAATATTGCGTTTACCATCTGAAGTAATATCAGCTTTCACCATATACCAACCTTGAAAATATCCGATAGTTGCAAATGTAATAACACAAAAAGCTGCAAGAGCTAAAAGATTCCGCATGATTTATCGCCTCGAAAAAGTCAAAGTCAACATGTTTTAACAATCCACCAATCCCAACTATGGAACGATTTTTACCAAAGGAGCCAAACGCATACCAGACCACTTTTAAATCGACAGCAAATACCCCAGTTTCGCTCAATCTACTATTCTTGCGCTTTACAAACTTAACCGTATTGACCTTGCCCGAACAGGTTTCGTAAAAGCAATCATGGCTGAATATTTAGCCATTGAACTAATTTGAAACTTGTCCAAGATAGCTGAGAACTCATGGTTAAGGATAAACAAGACGATCAAACCGGAATCAAATGGATCGCTTACGCCCTGATCCTCGGTTCAGGATTACTGCATCTGGTCTACCTACTTTTCTTCTGCCCATTAAACCTAGCCCCTGATGAGGCCCACTATTGGGATTGGTCGCGCCATCTGGATTGGAGTTACTACAGCAAAGGCCCGATGGTTTCGTGGCTTATCCGAATGGGCCGTGAAGTTTTTGGCCCACTTAGTATTGCTCTTAGTGGATCCGAAATGCCCGCAGTAAGATTCCCTGCAGTGGTATGTGGTACCCTACTTATCTGGGGTGTTTTTGTTCTTACACTAAAAACAACTTCTAATGCACGATCTGCACTGGCTGCAGTGATCATTGCAATTTCCCTGCCACCCATCGCTGCAGCTTCATCGTTGATTACAATCGATGCGCCTTACACTTGCGCTTGGATATGGGCCCTGGTGTTTGGTTACATGGCATTATTTGAGGATAAAAGTTGGGCTTGGTTTGCTGCGGGGGCGGC
>CALARU010000133.1 GCA_937888715.1 uncultured Planctomycetaceae bacterium
GCATCGAAGATGTGGGAAATTCCTATTACGATACTTTATGGGGTGCGAGTGGCCTATGTCAGCGTAGCCCGCTTCATTACCCTAAGCCTGCTTATGTAGCCCTTGCAACACTTACGAATGTTTTGGATTCCGTAAAACTTATTCGCCAGATGCCTACGGGATCTGCCAGTGCCAATGTGCTTGAGTTCGATCGCAATGGCAAGCGCATTTATGCGCTTTGGGTGCCTCGTGGGGAATGCGAATTAGAGTTCGAATTTCCTTCTGATACAACTGCGACTGCTATCGAATTTTATGGAAGGCAGCTTCAACGGAAGTCTATGGGCCGCCGCCTTAAAGTTACCGCAGGCACCGGAGTCAGTTATCTTGTGTGCCCTTCTGCTGCGATGCAGGTTACCACAGGCCGACGCACCTTTCCCGAAAATCAGCCACCCGCAGGCACCCAGGTCATCAACAGCATGGATGATCTTGCACTTTGGCAGCTTGCACCCGAACAAGCAATCACCACATCCTTGCGCAAGCCCGGTGTTTTTAACCTTCATAAGGTTAATGATCCCGAGAAAGGTTCTTGTCTGGAACTGGAGCTTCAGCGTCAGGGGGAAGTGCCGAATGTTGTTGGTGAATACACTGCGTTGCGCTTAAAGCAGCCATTACCGATTATTGGTAAACCTCATTCGGTAGGAATTTGGGTTAAGGGAGACAGTAGTTGGGGGAGAATATTCTGGGAGATCGAAGATGCCAAGGGCGAGCGCTGGCGTTCCTCCAATGATATTGATGGGGGAGACTGGGGAAACCAATCTGCGATTGATTTTGATGGCTGGTGCTTTGTTACTTTTCCTCTTACCAATGATTCGCCCGCCAAGCATATTGAGCCAGGTGCTGGCTTAAAGCAATGGCTGGGTAATGGGGATGGCAAGCTTGACTATCCTCTGAAGCTTGTGGGTCTTTATGTGCAGACTCATAGGCAGTCGCTTAATCTTACCAATATGGAGCCTGTGAAAACCCGCATCCGCTTGAAGGATGTAAGTGCAATTACCGAAGCTAAGTAGCCAGCTTGTTGAGATTCTTAACCTTATTGATGCTAAATAAATTATGCTGTACCTTTGCATTCGTACTGTATAGGTGTTTAAGAAAAGCCACTGTCCCATTTCGGAAAACATGACATGAAATATACATTCACACTTTTCACCACTCTTTTATTCATTTCTTTGATCGGTCTTCACGCTGCCGAACCCAATCCACGCGAATCCAAAAAGATCGATCTTGGGGAAGATGTCATGCTGGAGGTTGTTTATCTGCCACCCGGCGAGTTCATGATGGGCAGCAGCCCCGAAGAGAAGAAGTGGGCTACTGGCATAGAAGGTGGCGCTCAGCCTGGAACGAACCGTGAGTCGTTTGAAGGCGAAGAGCCACGATTAACGCGTGTGAAGCATGGCTGTTGGATGGGCCGCACGGAGGTTAGTGTCGGGCAGTTCAAGCGCTTCGCCTTAGAGAGCAAGTATGTCACCGATGCCGAGAAACCCGAAGGCAAAACTCAATGTTTCGACATGGAATGGGATGGGTATCGCAGAAATGGAACGCTGGTTCAACCATGGAAGCCGATGCCCGGCAAGAGTTGGCGCGACCCGAATTGGGGTTTCCCAAACCGAGATGTCTTCCCTGTTGTTTGCGTTAGTTATAACGACATGAATGCTTTCTGCAAATGGCTCACCGAGCGTGAACGCAAGGCGGGCAGATTGCTAGATGGATTGGAGTATCGACTGCCCACGGAAGCCGAGTGGGAATATGGATGTCGAGGCGGCAGCAAGGAAAGCCTTGCCTTTTGGTGGGGCAATGATCTTGAGCAAGGCGAAGGTAGGCTCAACATTTCTGCGATCGATTTTCTGCCGGGCCGCAAGAAGACTTGGCCACTAGCGAAGGCCCCTTGGAGTGATGGCTTTCCGTTCGTATCCCCAGTAGACCAGTATGGCGAAAAAGGTCGTAACGGTTTCGGCTTGGCGGATATGTGTGGCGGTGTTTGGGAGTTTGTCATCGATCATTTCGACCCGAAAGGCGGACACGAAGAAATCTATTACGAAAACCTTGAAAAGCGGACTGTCACTCGTCCTGTGTGCCGGGGCGGAAACTACTTTGATGTGCCAGGCAATGCCCGCTGTGCAGTACGCTTGGGAATCGCAGGCGTGACTTATTCCGATTCCCGCGATGGTTTTCGCATCTGTCTAGGGCGAGTCGTGCCTAGGTAGTTGGAGTGAAATCAAAGGGGTCAGGTCTCTTTTTACAAATCGATAAAGAGACCTGACCCCTTTTTGCCTCTAAACCATTACATGCCTGACTATGCCTAATAGCGTCCAGTGCTTAATAGCGAAGGCAATGTGAGCCGGCCCAACCTCGGTCCAAATGATTTTTCTAATTACTACTTTACCCCTTTCGGTTTAGCACTGCGATTGCTTTCCCTACGATTGTTGATGTCAGCATTAAGAGAAGAGAAGGCCATTTTAACACCTTCACCGCTGGGCGAAAAGTTGATCGCATTTTCGGAAGGTATCGCAAGTTTCTTTGCTGCCAAGATCGCATCTTGGTTCGCAGCCAGAAACATCACATCCCAATTATACTTTTCCTGTTGATTACGAATCATGCTTGCCACTTTTTCCGGGGTGTAGAGTGCACTAGCGTTTTCCTCGCCATC
>CALARU010000134.1 GCA_937888715.1 uncultured Planctomycetaceae bacterium
ATGCGTGCTGATTTGTTGGAACACGCTAAGGCTGTTGCCTTCCATGAGTTTCCCGCAGGTAGATTGGTTCAAATTGTATTGGAAGAAGCCAGGCGAAGAAGGCCTTGGTACTTGCGTATTATCACTAGTGGTTTCGAGATACCTGGCGTGGTGTTTAAAAAAGGGCAGAAGCTTATTGATTGGCTTAGGGGCAAGAATGAAGATGGCCCCAGCCTGGTCAACCGTGATGACCTCGAAAGAAAAAGGTTGCACGAGGCCACCGAGCATATGGGGAACCAATGGCGTGGGAATTATCCAGACCTTTCTGGAACAGATGGGGTTCTAAGTTCAGGCAATTGCGAGAATGCCCGCAATGCATTTACGAAGGTTAAAATCCCAGCAGCAGGGTTGGATTGGGAGACGGAAGTAAGAAAAGATCTGGCCAAATGGGCCGAAGAAAATAAGTGGAAATGCGCCATGCTTGCCACGGTACCCGAGTTGGCGATGACCGGTGGAATCGCTTTGTTGATGGTGGATTTATGTACCACGGGCGGGAGTTTTAGCGTCTTGCTTACGAATCTTGGAATAGCAGGAACGGTGGGTGGAGTAGGGGCAGCAGTCGGGGTTGGGATCAAGTTTCTTGAAGATTATCATTTGAACACGGTGGCAGAGAATGCCCAGAATAAATGGAAGACCCAGCGAACGCAGGAACTTCTGATTCACATGGATGAAAATTGGGCAGCGGTGTTGCTACAAGGCTGGCGCCTTAAATTGAAAACCTTGATTGATGCTCCGATCCCCAAATTTAAACAAATTTGTCTGCGGGTCCAGAAGCTTTTACACGAAGGCAAAGTTTCATGAACGCCTCTTCCATGTTGGTTACAGCAATCCGGGAAAGGGCCCAGCGACTGGCCCACTCTTGTTCATTATTTCCCCTTTGGCCTGATTCCCTAAGGTTGGATGTCAGGCTTCGTAGGGCCCTTGAAAAACTTAATGCTGAAAACCCGGATGCTAAACCTCTGATAATTGCGTTGCTTGGCGGTACCGGGGTAGGGAAGTCGCACCTTTTTAATGCGCTTCTTAACCAACCCAATGCCAGTCAGGTTTCCCCTGCAATCAGGCCTTGCACCTCCAAGCCAAAGATGGCGCTTTCTCAGCATGACCGCCCTTTGTTGCAATCGTATATGGATCTTGGCATGGTCGATCTTGTTGATGCGCGCCTTGATGGCGTGGTGTTGGTCGATTGCCCAGACATCGATAGCATTGATCAGGCCAATCATGAAAAGACTAGGCAGATTTTAGGTTTGGCCGATGTCGTGGTGTTTGTAACTGATCCTACCAAGCGTGCCAACTTCGAAATTCATAAAGAGGTTAAAGATTGGAGCGAACGAAAACGCTGGTACTTTGTAATGACCAAGCTGGATCAATATCCAAATGATGCCAATGCGATTCGGGAAGATTTTATTAAAAGAATAACGGAGCTTGGTTTTGAGGTTGATAGGAAGACGAGTTTTTTTGTGAGTTGCCTAGAACCAGGCAGGGCAGAGTTTTTGGAATTGCGACAGACCCTTTTGGGTACGCGCTCTAAAGAACTTCGGGCCTTACTCCCATTAGATAGTTTTCTTGGGCACATGCAGTATGCATTGGAACCTTCTGCGGGGAATTACTTTAAATCCCAGGCACTGCAACTTAAAAATACCGAAGTTCGTTTAGAGGCTCGATTACAGGAAGCCTATTTGAATGCACTGGCGCAATCAGATTGTTCGGAAGCATTAAAAACCTTATTGCGGGAACAGGTTTGGCAGCAAAGCCCTGAGAGTGTTGGTTATTTAATGAGCCTGCCCTTATGGCTGAGAAATCGGCTGGCTTCCCTAGGTGTATCTTGGTCGATCGGGCAGATTCTTACAGGCAAGGCTTCTATTTTAGGCATTGCTGGTATCGGTTTGAGTTCGGTGATGTCGTTGCTACGGGGGCAGTTGCCTTACAAAAAGGTGGCGGGCGCCTTGGGTATCGAGTTTCGCACCAAGGTTGAATCAATCATTGCGGATTCCAAACGAACCCTTGAAGATTTGCAAATTCCCTACGCCGAGGAATCTGAGGAAGAGTTGGCGAAAGAACCTAAGTTAGAGTCGAAAGGCTGGGGGCTGATTGGCTTGGGTGCAGCTTTAGAGGCCGTTGCCAGACAAGTTACACGCAAGCAACCTGAAGACGAAATATTGGAGCAGTTGCGTGGCGATATAGAAAGATTGGGGCAAAAAATTGCCCGTGAAGAGTTTGGTTTTGTAACTTCATTCATCACCAATTTGCTTCCAACGATAGCAGTGGGGGATATTCTGTACAGAACCTTGATGTCATGGGTTAGGCATGATTATCTGCCTTGGAATTTTTATGGCATGGCATCGATGGTGTTTTTGGGAAGCTTGCTGCCTGGGTATCTGATAGTTTCGCGCAAGATATGGAGCGCATCAACCCTGCCTGATATGAAGGAGTTGGTTGCACAAGTAAAAGAGCCGGGTGCTACCGAATTGATTCGCATTGCCCGAAAGAGGGCAGAAAATCTGGCACATGAATTTGATCTTTTACAAAAACAAGTCGTCGAGACTCGAAACACGCTGGCATCAGAATTGGATAGCCCATCGTTCGGGGAACGCGTAAAACATTCCCCGAAGAAGTAAGCTTTCTATTTCGACTTTCCTTCGAGTTCATCAGCCACATTCGTGGCTTCATAAACTTTCCGAAGTGCCTCCATCATGCCTTGTGAATGAACCGAAACAGCACGGCCTTGTTCTTCGGTGAAGGCGAAATCCAATACCAAGGATTGAATGTTGCCATCGAAGATAAGGCCAACTACTTCAGCATCTTTATTGACAACTGGGCTGCCTGAATTGCCCCCGATGATGTCTGCGGTGCAGATAAAATTGAGCGGAACTTTCATGTCGAGCTTACCCTTTTTGTCGATCCATCGTTGCGGAAGATCGAAGGGGGGTTTATTCATGTGCTCGGTAGATCGTTCGTAAAGGCCGGAGTAATAAGTTTCAGCAGGAACCTTTTTGCCGTTCTCTTCGTAACCTTTGACCGTGCCAAAAGCGAGCCTAAGGGTGAAGGTTGCATCTGGGTAAGTGCTGGTGCCTTCGAGTGCGAACTTGACCTTGGCGATTTCTGAATAGGCCTGTCGCTTGGGTTCTTCGACTTCGAGTTCTATGCGTTTGCGGATTTTGCGGGATTCAGCATCCACTGCAAGAGCCAACAAAAGAATAGGATCCTTCGATTCGGTGATCGCTTTTTTGCCTTCTTTGTAAAGCCTTTTGCGTTCGTTGACATCTTTTAACTTGGAACCAAGCACAAGTTCCGCAGCACGCTGCTGAGGCGACTTGCCTGCAAGCGAGGTTACAACGATAGGGTGCTTGTAGCCAAGAATCGAAGCCATGAAGGTAAGGCCATCTGCAAGCTTTACGATTTCGTATTCATCGTAGATGGGTTCTTCAGAGAAGAGTTGAAGTTCCATGGATTCGAGTGCGCTATCGCGGAACTCGCGCAGGCGCTCTTGGTTTTTCTTGGGTTTTTCATCAGCAGCCCGAACCAGAGTGCGAGCGATGCCGAAGATTTCAGAATTAAAACCCGCAGCACCTTCTAAAACGGTGTAGGGCTTGATGAGCTCAGCACGAATTTTTTCAGATGCAGTTACTTTGTCCCATGCAGTTTTGGCATCTGCAAGCTTTGCATCCTTGGCAACAGCTTCTTTAAGCTTAAGTTCATAAGCTTGCTTTCTTGCCATCAATTCTGGGTCGAGCAATCCACCCAAGCCACCTACCCGTGCCTTGCGACTATTCTGCACCCCAAAGAAAAACTCCTTGGCCTGCCTGGCGTTTTCTTCGCTTCTACCACTGAACGCATTAAGAAGAACTTCCCAACGATTCAGCCTGTTAAGCAGGAAAGGATAGCCGATGTCTCTGAAATACTGAAGTTCATCAACCGTATTAAGGCGGTTGGTCTTGCCTGGATGCCCGGAAACGAACACCAGTTCATCTTCCTTGGCGCCCGCTTTGCTCCATTTAAGAAAGTGTTCGATCTTCGCAGGTTTGTCGTTTTCATAAACCCTGAAGAAAGCCATGTCGAGGTCGAAGCGGGGGTATTCGAAATTATCTGGGTCGCCACCAAAAAAAGCGATTTGTTGTTCGGGTGCGAAAACAAGTCGGACATCGGTGTACTTCTTGAATCGATAAAGATGGTAGGCACCCCCTTGATAAAGGGTGACAACATCGCTTCGAAGGCTGGTTTTATCGAGTGACTCTTTTTCGATTTCTGAAATGACAGCTCTGCGTGCAGCAAAAGAATCCTCAGCTTTGGCCCCTGCCTTGGAAGAGGCGTTTACCTTTTCTGTAACATCTTCAATGCTCATGAGAACATTAAGTTCCATGGCTTCGCATTTGAATTCTTCGGCATAAGTTTTGGCATGAAAACCATCACGGTAATAATTGCGATCCTTGGTGCCCATTTTCTGTAATGCATCCGCAGCCACATGGTGGTTGGTCATCACCAAGCCGTTTGCAGAAACAAAAGAACCCGAACCACCACTGTTGAATCGAACAGAGGCTTTTTGCAAATGGTTGAGCCAGGCATCTGTGGGTTCGAAATTATACTTGGCTTTGAGGTGGGCCTTGGGCGGGTTGTTGAACAACCACATGCCTTCATCGCCCAAAAGAGGAGAAAAGTTTGCCATTAGAATTGTAAGGGCAGCTAAAGCTGACCATCTCCGTAAGTAAGAAACCATGAAAGTACCCTCATAAAAGTAAAGAATATTGTTGTTATGTTATGAAGCAGGCTTCTCTTTGAAAAGCCAACCCGCACCCGCAAATCCCAATAGTAAGGTTAGCACGCCAAACCAAAGAATGGCAGGAAGAATGCCTCCAGGAATTTTGAGCTCTGCTCCGACCGGAAGTTTTTCAGGCAACTTTAAAAGGCTGGTATTGTATTGAAAAAGGGCAGGAGCAAAATATTCTCTTCCCATGATTCTTTGAGCAATAGGGCCCAAGAAGTCTTCTTTTTCAATTAAGATTTCACGCTTGTCGGGGGTTTTTAGTTTGATACCTGCGGGAACTTTCACCCACTTTTGCAGCACTCCCTCTTCCCGACTTAATTCTGAAATTTCTTTCCCAAATGAGATGACATCCGCATCCTTGGCGCTTGCACCCAGCTTGAATCTCGCAGCATCTTTGCCCAATTCATCCAAGGTTGCTTCTCGAGTAACAGGAATTGTTGAATACTGCCAGTGGGCAATATCCTTGGGAAGCGTATCGCTGAAAGCGAAGAACGCAAGAATAACACCCGCAAGAGATCCGCCAGCAATGTAGCCCGAAGCGAGTAAAACCCCCGGGTTGGTTTCAGATTTTTGAATTGCTTCTATCTCCGCCTTGGCCTTTGCTTCCGGATCATCGGAATCTATTGCAACTGTACTTTGTCTTGCAAGCCATGCATCTACGCACCAGCGAACAACCCCGCCCAAAAAGATCGGGGCAGAATACTGGATGGGCACATAAACACCTACTGCAAAAGCGAGCGCGGAAACGCCACAAAGCTCTAGCATAAAGGCAATCATCGAGCCGATTGCAACCATGGTCCAGTTTAAATCGCGTTTAAGCACACCATTAATAATAATGCCCATGACCTGAGTTTTAGGGGCTTCAAATTCGCGGTTCACTCGTGTGCCATCATCGCGCTCGGTTAATTTACCCATGATTGCTGGGTCTTTAAGAAAAGCAATTTTGCCTGTATCGGGTTCGATAAGAAAAGGCCCGCCTTTAAGCGATGCAATCTCTGGCCTAGGTTTGTAATTGGCATCCGCAAGAGTCAGAATATCGTTTCTCGAATCATAAAGTTTATAGGTCTTGCCTGCGTGATCTTCCGACTCCATTAAGCGATCAATTTCAGTTTTATTGAGTGCAAGTGTGGGAAGGTATTCAGGCTTGGCGGAGTATATCGTGCCTGCCTGATTAAAGGTGATTAGCGTGCCCCCTATTACTAATGCGGAAATCAATGCCCCAATCAAAATTGCGTACTGTGCGTATTTGGGTGTGCAACCAAGAAGGAATCCGGTTTTGAGTGATTGAGCTGTGGTGCCACCGTTTGAGGCTGCAACACAAACGACCGCAGCGATGGAAAGTGCGAGGACTCTTTCGCGGGAGCTTGTCCAACCCAACGCCAGAAAAATCAAGCAGGTGAGCATGAGTGTTGCAACCGTCATGCCGGAAATGGGATTGGAAGAAGATCCAATTTCGCCTGTAAGTCTTGAAGAAACCGTAACAAAGAGAAACCCAAATAAGACGACAAGCACCGCTCCTGAAATCGCACTTACAGTATTTACCTGGCTTGTAAGAAACAAGGTGAGTAATACAATCAGGCCCACGCAGCCGCCAAGCACCACCAGCATCGACATATCATTTTCGGTTCTTGATTTTGAAGTTTCGGATGAGCCCGATTTAAGCGAAGAAAGGCCGGAACCAATGGATCGGAATATCATGGGAAGGGTGCGAAACATACTAAGAATGCCCGCAGTTGCAACACAACCAGCGCCGATAAACAGCAGATAGCTATTTCGTATTTCGCCCAAGCTCATATCACGGATTGGCTTAATGCCCGGAGCAATTGCAGTCGGGGAGTTTTCACCAATGAAAAAGATCAAAGGGATAATGATCATGTAACCCAAGAGGGCGCCTGCCATCATGACTGCACTGGTGCGCAAGCCGATGATGTAGCCAACGCCTAGAAGTTCGGTAGCCATTTCGCTTGCGAAAACTGCAGCTTTATTGATGAAGGTAAAAGGGACTTTTGCAGAAACAGCGAGCAGGCTCATGCCTTCGGTGACAAACTTATGGGCGAAGGCGATTCCAAAACCAAGGAAAACAGTTGCACCCGTCGTACCGCCTTTTTCGCCCGAAATAAGAACCTGCGCACAAGCGGTGCCTTCAGGGTAAAGAAGAGTGCCCGGCTGCCCAGGTTTGCCATGAAGTTTAACAATGAAAGCTCTGCGGAGAGGGATCATTGCAAGAATGCCTAGCAAGCCTCCTAAAACAGAAACGACCATAACTCGTTGGATATCCATATTGAAGCCAAGTAATAAAAGTGCGGGCATGGTAACGCCTACGCCAAAGGCGATGGATTCGCCGGCTGACCCTGCAGTTTGCACGATGTTATTTTCGAGAATGGAAGCTTGGCGCATTTTAAACAGCTTGGAAAGTGCCCTGAATAGAGTGATTGCCAAAACCGAAACCGGAATGGAAGCGGAAACTGTCATGCCTACTTTGAGAACCAGATAAAGGGAAGAGGCGCTAAAAACCAGCCCAAGCAAAGTACCCGCAATCACTGCCTGCCATGTGAATTCAGGCATGGTGGTATCTTCGGGTACAAACGGTTTATAAGATTCTTGCGGTGTTTCAGAAGACATTACCCAATTACTCCAAACTAAGTGAAACAATGATATTGCATAGCTTGCGAAGAACTAGCGTTCTTTGCAAGAACAATTGAGCTTAATGGGATTAAAACCTTTTCAGCAATAGCCCTTAGCTCTTTATTCAGCCTGATAAAGCCTTGGCATGATACTGAAGAATTATCCCTATTTGACTTTGTATTTCTTGGGAATCAAAAGTTTTATTAATGCTGCATTTTTTAATGCTGAGTATTCTAATAATGTAGGAGTATCAAAACAATCGTTTTTACACATTGGAATTATCATGCGGATTGTTTCTTTATTACCCAGCGCAACCGAAATAATCTGTTCATTAGGGTTTGCAGATTCTTTGGTGGGCGTTAGCCATGAGTGTGATTACCCTGCCGAAGTTTTAGAGTTGCCCAAGGTAACAACTTCGCTGATTCCTGAAGCTGCAAGCAGTAGGGAAATAGATGCACTGGTTCGCGAGAAGTTAAAAACCAGCAAAGCTCTATACTCTTTAAACCAATCTGTTCTTGAAAAACTAAAGCCCGATTTGATAATCACCCAAGCGCTGTGTGATGTTTGCGCAGTTGCAGAAGAAGAGGTGCGGGCAGTGGTGAGCAAGTTGCCTGGCACCCCTCAAGTTATTAATCTTGCACCCATGACTTTGGCGCAAGTGTTTGAATCGATGCTTCAAGTAGGGCGAGCCGTTGGTAAAGAGGAACATGCAATCGCCGTGGTGAAAGTCTATCAAAAAAGGGTTGATGAAGTTGTTTTGCGCTCGAAACAAATGGTAAAGAAGGCTAAGTTAGTATTTCTTGAATGGCTTGATCCTCCATTTTCTTCAGGGCATTGGACGCCCGAATTAATTGCAATGGCAGGTGGGGTGAAACTATTGGGAAAGCCGGGCGTTCCTTCCCGCACACTAAGTTGGCGTGAAGTTGCAGATGCCAAACCTGAAATGCTATTTATTGCGGCTTGTGGTTTTGCAGTGAAACGCACCATGCAAGATTTACCTGTGTTGGAAAAGGTGATGATGCAAAAAGAATTCGCATCGTTAAGGCCGGATAATATTTTTGTTGCGGATGGTTCGCAATACTTCAACCGGCCTGGGCCAAGGTTGGTCGATAGCCTTGAAATTCTCGCTCATGCGATTGATCCAATCGTTCACCCGCTACCTAGATATTTGCAGCCCGCAACAAAAGTGAATTAATGAAACCCGTAAAAACGCTTTTATCTTGGAGCAGTGGTAAAGATTGCGCTTGGGCACTTCATCAACTGCGCAAGCAAAGTGAAATCGAAGTGGTCGGATTACTTACCAGCCTTTCGCAAAATTCTGGTGCTGTTGCAATGCATGGCACAAGCAGGGAATTGGTTAAGGCGCAAGCTGATGCGTTGAATCTGCCTCTTTGGGAAGTTGAGTTGCCCTGGCCTTGCACCAACATGGAGTATGAAAGGTTGATGGGTGGGGCTTTTGAAAAGGCCAGAGAAGTGGGTGTAACCCATTTGGCGTTTGGCGATTTGTTTTTAGAGGATGTCCGCAATTACAGAATCAAAACACTTGAAGGAACTGGGTTAACACCTTTGTTCCCAATCTGGTGTGAGGAAAAGGGCACTAAGGCTTTGGCAAGCGAAATGATCGCTGCAGGTTTTGGCGCACGGATTGTTTGTGTTGATCCCAAACAATTAGATCGCAGATTCTTAGGCAGGGAATTTGATCACCAGTTATTGAAGGACCTACCTAGTAGCGTTGATCCTTGCGGGGAGAATGGTGAATTTCACACCTTCTGCCATTCGGGCCCGATATTTAAAACCCCCATTGCACTGCAAAATGCGGGCATTGAGGAGCGGGATGGGTTTTGCTTTATGAATGTTCAAATTGCAAAAGAATGATGTCTAAACCAGATCGACTCCGGTTTCACCTTCCACGATTTCTCCAATAACCCACGATGGAACTCCTGCTTCGTTAAGTTGATTAACAATGCTTTTGGCAAAGAATCTGCTTACGATCATTACAAAACCAATTCCCATGTTGAAGACGGTATACATTTCCTTTTCATCAACATCGCCCAGCTTTTTAAGCCATGGAAATACTGCAGGCTTGGGCCATGAATCTTTTTTGATGATCGCTCTTCTGTTAGCGGGGAGCGACCGTGGTACATTGCCTTCCAATCCTTCACCTGTGATATGCGCCAAGCCTCGGACCACTCTACGCTTAATAGGGTAATTTCTAAGAATATCTAAAATTGGTTTGCAATAAATGCGTGTGGGTTCGAGTAGGGCCTGGCCTACAGTGGTGCCTAACTCTGGAATAGAATCATCAATTTTAAGACCAGCTTTTTCAAACACAATTTTTCGTGCAAGGCTGTAACCGTTTGAATGAAGGCCAGTGCTCGATAAACCAATGATTAAGTCGCCTGGGCGAGTGCCATTGCCATTGATGACGCTATCTCTTTCGACAATTCCAACGCAAAAGCCTGCGAGATCGTAATCGCCTGGGGCATAGAAATCCGGAAGAATTGCAGTTTCTCCACCTGTAAGCGCACATCCTGCATCGATACAGCCATCGCTAATTCCCTTGATAAGTGCGGTGGCAAGTTTGACATCATCCTTGGGCATGGCAAGGTAATCAAGAAAGATAACGGGCTCTGCACCTGTGCAAAGGCAATCATTGACCGACATTGCGACAAGATCGATGCCAACAGTGTCGTATTTTTGCATCATGGATGCAATTTTAAGTTTGGTGCCTACGCCATCGTTGCAGGTTACGAGAACGGGATGTTTATAATTGCGAGCGAAAAGGCGGTTGTTGAAATCGAGACTAAAAAGGCTGGCAAATCCGCCAAACCCACCCATCACACGGGGCGTGTGAGTTCGCTTGACCAAAGGCGCCATGGCGTCGATTGTTTGCTCGTACAATTCCAAGTCAAGCCCCGCAGACTTGTAATTCATCGGAGCTTTGTCATTCGGACTCTTGGCCATGATGTTAGTCTCCCCAATTTTGATGCCCAAATCCCTATTGGAATGATATAGGAAAGTTGCAAACTGGAAGGAGTCTAAATGAGTGCAATAAAATCTTGTCAAAAGCTGGCATCAATGAAAATGTTGTGATAGTTTGCTAGGTAGGAATAATTGAGACTTTTAATTTTTTAAGGATTATGGAAATGACATCAATAGTAGCAACCCTTGCAGCCCTTTGTTTGGCAGCAGCAGATGAAAAGGGTTTCTTAGATCTTGAATACAAAGATGATAAAGGCAAAGCCTACAAATATGTATTGTTTGTGCCCCATGACTATAAGCCTGAAAAGGAATATCCCCTCATGGTGTTCCTGCACGGTTCTGGTGAATCCGGTACCGATGGGAAGAAACAAGCGCTGACCGGATTGGGTAATGCGATCCGCAAACAGGAAAAATCTTTCCCTTTCTTTGCGATTTTTCCACAGGCAAGCGAACAAATTGCTCCTCGTGGAAAATGGGCTTTTGGTTCTCCTGATAGCATTCGGGCGATGGCGATACTCGAGAATACCAAGAAAGCTTACAAGATAAACTCTAAGCGGATTTACCTTACAGGGCTTTCAATGGGGGGTTATGGTACATGGAGTTGGGCTCAAGAAAAGCCTGAACTTTGGGCTGCGATTGTTCCCATTTGCGGGGGTGGCGATCCTGCTACTGCAGAAAAGTTCAAGAATATTCCTTGTTGGTGTTTTCATGGCGATGCAGATAAAGCTGTACCCGTTGAAAGATCGCGTGCTATGATTGAAGCCTTGAAAAAAGCGGGTGGCAAGCCAAAGTATGATGAATATCCAGGCGTAAGCCATAACTCTTGGGATAAAGCTTACGGAAATCCCGAACTTTATTCCTGGATTTTAGAGCAAAGGCTCAAGTAATCGTGTAGAAATAGTGTTCCTTGTTAAATCCTATTTATTTTTAGATGGAGATTTTAGAATGGCTAAGAATGAGTTCAACCGAAGAAGTTTTCTTCAAACCAGTGCGATTGGCGCTTCTGCTTTAAGCCTTTCCGCTGCCAGCGCAGCTAGGGTGTATGGAGCAAACGAAAAAATTAACATCGCATTCTTGGGCGTTGGTGGCCGCTGCCAGCAGCACATCGATGTCATCCTTCAAATGCAAAAAGAAAACAAGAATGTTGTTCCCTTCGCAGTGTGCGATGTTTGGGATGGCGATCCAAAGTTGGGCAATGGCAAAGGCCGTGGTCTTTATCCCTCTGCAGAACGATGTGGGATTAATGTTAATGATAAGACCCGGGTTAGCAAGGATTACCGTAAAATTCTTGAGCTCAAAGATGTTGATGTTGCTTGTATTGCCACACCTGATCATTGGCATGCAAGAATGTCGATCGATGCTATGAACGCAGGCAAGGATGTTTATTGCGAAAAGCCAATGACCCGAACCATTGCTGAAGCTCAGGAAGTGGTTGATGCTGCCAAGAAAAGCAATCGCGTGATGAGCGTGGGTGTGCAATCGATGGCCGATCCAACATGGACCGAAGCTTACAACTATGTTCGCAGTGGGAAATTAGGGAAAATATTCCAAGGGCAGACCAGTTACTACCGTAACTATCTTGGTGGCCAATGGCGTTACTACCCGATTACCAAAGAAATGAGCCCCAAGACAATCGATTGGGAAATGTTTTTGGGAAACAAGTTTGAATGCGCAGGCGCAAAAATCGGACCTTCCTCCAAAGAAGTTCCTTTTGATCGTGCAGTATGGGCACAATGGCGTTGCTACTGGCCCTTTGGCGGTGGCATGTTCACCGATCTCTTCGTGCATCAAATGACCCACCTTATTTCTGCAATGGGTGTTCGCTATCCTGCACGCGTTGTGGGCGGTGGCGGTATTTATCTTGAATACGATGGCCGTGATGTTCCCGATGTTGCTACCATTGTTGCTGATTACGATGAAGGTTGCCAAGTGATCATTTCCGCAACTATGTGCAATGATACCCAGTTGGGCGAAATGATACGCGGTCGCTTGGGAACCCTTAAGTTCACCGGTGGTGGCGATTACATGAAGGGCTTTGAAGTCTATGGGCAAAATATAGCAGGCGGACCTGCCAAACCCAAAGAAGGCTTTGATAAACCTATTCATACTTTCACCAATGAAAAGGCTGGGAATGCCACTTATGCGCTGTGGGCTAATTTCCTCGAATGCGTCAAGGCTCGCAAACGCGAAACCCTTAGCACTCCAGAACTTGGTGCTGCTGCATTTACCACGGTTGCGATGGGTGTTCAAAGCTATCGTACAGGCAAGGGTCTCTTCTGGGATAAATCAGCCCGTAAGCCTATCGATGCTGATTCTTCTTGGGCGACCAAGTTGGAAGCACGCAGCAAGCAAGGTGGCAAACCTAGCCAGATCATTGGTTGGCAGGGCGGGGAAAGTGGCAGCGTTGTGGTTCCCCCAGACTACATGAAGCTGGGTGGCCCTTGGATTAATGGCCAAGACCCTTCCGAACCCGGCGCTAAGAAAACTTCAATTTCTACTCCTAAAGTTTCTGACGAAACCGAAGTTGCAGAAGTAATCAATTCCCGATCAGGGATTTTGTCGAAACTTCGTCGTAAGCTGAAGGGTTCTGCTGAATAGTAGGACTCGGCTTAAAGATGTCATTTAAGTGCAGCCGGGTTTAAAGCCCGGCTGTTTTTTTAGGAGTTATCCCATGTTTCGTTTTCTGTCTTTTGTCTTGATTGGAGTCGTGACTATTTCCTCTCAAATTCTATTTGCAGAAGATGTTAAATCATTGGGAACGGTTTATATTAGTGTGGGTGGTGATAATAAACTTGCATGGTTTAATCTCGATGAGAAAGGGAAGTTACAAAAGGGCGGTGAGATTATGACCGATGCGGGTCCGGGCCCCATAGCGATAAACCCGAAACAGAAAATGCTCTACCTAGGCATTAGGGGGGCAAAAAGTGTTTCTGCTTATAAACTTTCTGATATGGGCACTCCTGAGTTTTTGGGTAGTAATCCTATCTTTGGAAACCCTGTTTACCTAACTCTAGACCCTTCTAAAAAATGGATTTTAACTTCGCATTACACCGAAGGAAAAGCTTGCGTCTATAAGCTTGATGCCAATGGAATCCCAACAGGTTCAGCCATACAAATACTTGATGCCATCAAGAATCCCCACAGCATTCAGATCGATAAATCAAACAAAATGGTTTATGTACCTAACACCGGAGCGGATAAAATATTCGTTCGCAATTGGGATGCCACCAAAGGTATGATTTCAACGGATGCAAGCAATGATGTGGATTCAAAAAAGGGCAGTGGCCCAAGGCATTTTACTTTCCATCCCATCCTTCCTGAAGTTTATTTTGTCAATGAAAAAGATAGTACCGTAAGTGTGTTTGAGAAAGATGAAATTACAGGCAAATTAAAACATCTGCAAACAATCAGCACCTTGCCTCAAAACTACCAGGGGCCAAATACTTGTGCCGACATTCATGTTACTCCCAATGGGAAGTTTGTTTATGCATCCAACCGGGGCCATAATAGTATCGCTGGTTACCGTGTAGATGCGGGTTTAGGAAAACTTGAGGCTATCGAGCAGACCGCAACGGAAAAAATCCCAAGGGCTTTTAATATTGATCCCACTGGAAAGTTTTTGGTGGTTGCAGGGCAAGATTCAGGAAAAATCGCAGTATTCATGATTAATAATCAAAGTGGGAAACTTACACAAACAGATTCGGTTGAAGTGGGGAAAGGGCCTGCCTGGGTTGAGATTGTTGCCCGCCCTTGATTTTGTAAGCCGATACTCACCTAATCTTATTTAAACTGATGGAGATACCTTTGCTTAAATCGATTTTCTGTTAGAATAATTTTTAAGGTTTCTGGCTATATACCTGCAGGAATCAGATTAAAATTATTAATCTAATTGGTTTGTTGTTGTGAAACAAGAAAATTTGAATGCGTTAAAGTTGCATATTAATGCTCTATTTGTTTTCTCTAAACTGTAGAGATAGTATTTGAATGAAAACAAACAACAAATGGCCCGGAATTGACGAGATAAGATCTAGTGTTAATGATAAAGACCGAATAAAAAGAATTCTACCCGGATTATTTCACTTCTCGTTGCCTTTGCTTGTCTGGATGACCTCCCTCGCAGGAATCATTTTGGCACCGTGGTGGGCTAAGATTATACTAGGCTTTGTCAATGGTCATGCCCTTGGTGCCATGATTTTAATCGGGCACGATGCTTTGCATGGTACATTATTTCCCAAAAGGTGGATGAATCGTTTGGCCGGTCGGATTTCGATGGCGCCTACCTTTCACCCGTTAACATCCTGGGTTCATTCTCATAATGGTTTGCACCATGGTTTTACCAATATCAAAGGTAAAGACGCTGGATTTCCGCCTTTAAACTTGCAGGAATACAGGGAGTTGTCGTTTCTGGGTAAAATAAGTTGTCGCATAAGCCGCAGTTGGTATGGTTGTGGCTGGTTATATATCACTGAAATGTGGTTTAAGTGGGAGTTTTTCCCGAATGCAAGTCGTGCTCCGAAAAATCCCAAGGCATTCTTGCGTGATCGTCTTCAATTGTTCGGCCTTTTTGTCGCTTGGATAAGTTTGCTGATCTGGTCTGCATTTGCCCTTGGTGAGAACCCTTTCTTCATGGTCGCCTGTGGCTTTATTCTCCCGCAATTTGTTTCCAACTACTTCATAGGATTTATCACTCTGCAACAACATACCCACCCGAAAGTGGCTTGGTATTCCGAATTAGATTCTCCTTCACCTGCCTTTTTTCAAGCGCAACTTCATGGCGCACCCCATTTGGTTTTTCCCTATTTTCTTCGTGTTGTCATGCGCAATGTTATGGAACACACCGTTCACCATGCAGACCCGGCTGTACCGTTATATTGCCTTCCTGAAGCACAAAAATCGCTTGAGCATTCTTTTGGTAATGACATCATTCAAGAGTATTGGACCCCGATTGGTTTCTTTAGAAGCACCTGTATTTGCAAGCTTTATGATTATTCCACCCATCAATGGATTGGCTATGACGGCAAACCTTTGACAGAATCGCTATATGAAAGATATCTGCTTGAAACCAAAGTTGATGAACTGCAAAGTGTTGCAAATTAGGTTTAACGCAGGGAAGATTTTTTACCATCTGAAGATGTAGGGTAGAGCACAGCGAACATTTTTTTGACCATGTTGATGAAAATAATTAGCAAAGCAAAGCCCAGGGAAGTTAACGAAAACATCTTATAGATATGTGTGAAAATAAGGTTGTCTGCTTCGTAGTTAACCGATTTTTACATCATGGAATGCGAGCCGCGTGAAGGATCAATAAATCCTTGGGTGCAAGCAATGATGTGGATTCAAATGGATGCAGGCTCTGGAAAACTTGAGGCTATCGAGCAGACCGCAACGGAAAAAATCCCAAGGGCTTTTAATATTGATCCCACTGGAAAGTTTTTGGTGGTTGCAGGGCAAGATTCAGGAAAAATCGCAGTATTCATGATTGATAATCAAAGTGGGAAACTTACACAAACAGATTCGATTGAAGTGGTGAAAGGGCCTGCCAGGGTTGAGATTGTTGCCCGCCCTTGATTTTGTAAGCCGATACTCGCCTAATCTCATTTAAAATGATGAAGTTGCCTTTGTTTAAATAGATTTTCTGTTAAGGTAATAACTAAGGTTTTTGGCTATATACAAGCAGGAATCAGATTAAAAATTATTAATCTAATTGGTTTGTTGTTGTGAAACTAGAAGATTGGAATTAAATTTACGCTGTTTATTAATGCTCTATTTGTTTTTTCTAAACTTTAAGAAATACTATTTGAATGAAAAAAAACAACGAATGGCCCGGAATTGACGAGGTAAGATCTAGTGTTAATGATAAAGACCGAATAAAAAGAATTCTACCCGGATTATTTCACTTCTCGTTGCCTTTGCTTGTCTGGATGACCTCCCTCGCAGGAATCATTTTGGCACCGTGGTGGGCTAAGATTATACTAGGCTTTGTCAATGGTCATGCCCTTGGTGCCATGATTTTAATCGGGCACGATGCTTTGCATGGTACATTATTTCCCAAAAGGTGGATGAATCGTTTGGCCGGTCGGATTTCGATGGCGCCTACCTTTCACCCGTTAACATCCTGGGTTCATTCTCATAATGGTTTGCACCATGGTTTTACCAATATCAAAGGTAAAGACATAGCATCTCCTCCATTAAACTTGGAAGAATATAGGAAGCTATCCTTGTTGGGAAAATGCAGTTATCGCATAACCCGAAGTTGGTACGGATGTAGTTGGTTGTATTTAAAAGAAACATGGTTTAAATGGGAGTTTTTTCCCATTGCCAGCCGTGCTCCTAGAAACTCCAAGGCATTCTTTCGTGATCGTCTTCAACTGGCGATTCTTTTTGTTGCTTGGATAAGCTTACTGATCTGGTCTGCATTTGTCCGCGGTGAGAATCCTTTCTTCATGATCACCTGTGGGTTTATTTTTCCACAATTTGTTGCCAGCTATTTCATAGGATTTATCACTATGCAACAACATACCCACCCGAAAGTGGCTTGGTATTCCGAATTAGATTCTCCTTCACCTGCTTTTTTTCAAGCGCAACTGCATAGCACACCCCACTTAGTTTTCCCCTATATTATTCGTCTTTTCATGCGCAATGTTATGGAACACACCGCTCACCATGCAGACCCGGGAGGTATTCCATTATATTGTCTTCCAGAGGCGCAAAAATCACTTGAGAGATTTTTTGGCGATGAGATCTTATATGAATATTGGACTCCGTTTACTTTTTTACGAACTACTCGTATTTGCAGGCTTTATGATTATTCCACCCACCAGTGGATTGACTATGACGGCAAACCTTTGACAGAATCACTGTATAAAAGATACCTGATAGAAACCAAAGTTGATGAACTGCAAAGTGTTGCTAATTCGGTTTAACTCAGGGAAGTTTTTTTTCACCATCCGAAGATATAGGATAGAGCATAGCAAACATTTTTTTTGCCATATTGATGATAATAAATAGTAAAGCAAGCGCTAGGGAAGTTAACGAAAACATCTTGTAGATATGTGCGAAAATAAGGTTGTTGGCTTCGTAGTTGACTGATTTATACATCATGGAATGCGAACCGCGTGAAGGATCAATAAATCCTTGAGTCTTTAATTCGCTTTCAAGAATTCCTCTATATTCCTCGACAATTGATTGCTGGATAAATCCCCTGTCCGCAGTGAATGAATACTGGTACTGATGCCCAATTAGCAGATAGTTGACAAGAATGCCAATAGAAATGGCTCCGCCTAAAAACTGAAATAGCACCAATTGTTGCTTGGATTGTTTTTCCAGTTCATCACTTCCAGAAGTAGCATTTTGCATTCCCAAAAGAATCCAGCCCACGCCAAAGCCCATAAGAAATCTTGGGATTGCAAGTTGCCAGTGCTGTGGCGCAGCAAACCAGTTGAATTCAACTTGGTTAAGAGGATCCCAATAGTTCCATCCCATAGTTCGTTCGTGCGCAAGATGCATTCCCAGGGATAAAATCAATAGTCCGAAAATAGGTAGCGAACGGAAGGAGTGAAGGAATTGCCCCGTAGCGAGTGCCGCTGCTGCGCCAAATGAGAGGGACCAAACCAACCATGGGCGTTGCAAAACATTAAAATTAATAATAACGCCCCCATAAACACCCATGTCGGATACATTGAAATATTGAACAAGACCAGCGTAAAAGACGAGAGTTAGCCTGGGCCAAAGATTTTTAAAGGCAAGTACGATCTGTCCAGTGCTTGCGAAAAACAAAAAAAGGCCGAGTGAAAAAGTAGCGCAAACAGCTGCCAAAAACACGCGATTGCTTTCCCACCAGCCATTCAGTTGGCCCCAATGCATCAGGTACCAGATGCCACATAGAAACGAAGCAAAGAACGGCAAGTCAATCAACGAGTACCAAGAAAAAGCTGCGGGATTAGTCGATTGTGCGTGTTCCAAATCTGGAATAAAGAGCAGAAGTGCTAACACTGCAAGTGCGCCTTCAAACAAAAATCCACCTTCCCAGTTGGACCAACCATACATGAAAGTAGCT
>CALARU010000135.1 GCA_937888715.1 uncultured Planctomycetaceae bacterium
CTTTCTCTTCCACTTCCTTCTGCAAACTCTTCGCTACCGATTTTTGCACTTCCTTGGCTTTGGCTTCAGTAAAAGGAGCCACTAATAGATTCCCCGTGGCTGGCATTACCTCTGCGGGCTTAGGATTGGGTATTGCTGGGGCAACGGCAGCTTTAATATCTACCGATCTCGCCAAACGAAAACCACCGTCGTCGCTCCGAGCGGTCGGCGAGTTGAGTCCCCGGTTGGAAGAACGAGCATGCGAAACACCGTAGTTGAAAGACCCGCCACGCGCCACACGACTCCCTCCCGTTGCTGGGCCCTTCGGATCTATTGCTGAGCCCGCTGGATAATCTCCATACGAATCCTCACACCACTCCCATACATTCCCATGCATATCGTACAACCCAAACGCATTCGGCTTGTAACTTCCTACTTCCTTTATGCGGCCCCCAGACTCATTACAATTTGCATCACTCTTGGTAAGGACATCCCCAAACGAATACGCTGTCGTTGTTCCCGCCCTGCATGCATATTCCCACTCCGCTTCCGTTGGACGCCTATATCCCCCGCTCGTCTTCGCATTCAACTTCTCAATGAACCCTTGGCAATCTTTCCACGACACACCCGTTACTGGCAACTTGGCACCTTTGGTCGAACTTGGATTATCACCCATCACGCTTTCCCACTGCTCCTGCGTTACTTCATACTTACCCATGTAAAACGGCTTCGTAAGTGTTACTTCGTGCTGCGTTTCATTATCGCTTCGGTTCTTTTCAGATGCGGGCGATCCCATCTTAAATTTACCCGCAGGGATTAATACCATTTCAAGGGTGGTCCCTTTGCCTAGGTCAGCTTTCTCTTCCACTTCCTTCTGCAAACTCTTCGCTACCGATTTTTGCACTTCCTTCGCTTTGGCTTCGCTAAATGGCGACCCTAATAGATTACCCGTGGCTGGCATTATTGCTGCTGGATCAGGTTTTAGTACTGGTGGGACCACTTCAACTTTATTATCTACCGATCTCGCCAAGCGGAACCCAAAAACGTCGCTCCCAGGCTGACTGCCGTGCCGGGTAGAAGAACGGGCACTCCCCTTGTTGCCTTCGAAAGACCCACCACGCAACACGCGGTTCCCTCCCATCGCTGGCCCCTTCGGATCCGTTACCCCTACCGCTGGATAATCTCCATACGAATCCTCACACCACTCCCATACATTGCCGTGCATATCGTAAAGGCCAAATAAATTAGGCTTGTAACTTCCTACTTCCTTTATGCTGCCACCTTCAATATTTGCATCACTCTTCGTTAGGCTATCGCCAAACGAATACGCTGTACTTGTTCCCGCCCTACATGCATATTCCCATTCCGCCTCCGTAGGCAATCGATAACCACCATTCGACTTTGCATTCAACTTCTTAATGAAATCCTGGCAATCTTCCCATGATACATTCGTTACTGGGAACTTTGCACCTTTCGTCGAACTTGGATTATCACCCATCACACTTTCCCACTGCTCCTGCGTTACTTCATACTGCCCCATGTAAAAGGGTTTCGTAAGGGTTACCTCATGCGTATTGTTCATCTTGAACTTGCCTGCAGGGATTAACACCAAATCCAATTTTATCCCTTTGCCGAGATCCTCTACTTCTTCCTTGCTAGGGGTCCCCGGCGAACTCAGACCCTTCTTTAAAAGTTCATTCGGCTTCGGGTTAACATTTGTACCCGGCTTCATCAACAACATTAAAACCAATAATACAAAACCAATTATTCCTGTAGCCGCTAATACTTTATGATTGTTAGTTTTTCTAAAAATGCCACTTATGTATGCAACTGTTTTGCCAGTTACATGCATCCATGTTTCTTTATTCAATTTTTCGCTAACAATAGTCTTAAAATCTTTATCATCTATTGTTTCCGGATAACTTCCTCGTTCAAATTGCACTGTAAGCTTATCTTCTGTTCCAATTCGACTTACTCCACCTTCCACTTCTATTCTTGATAAAGCGGAAATTATTTCCGCCATACTTGAATAGCGATCTTCCACATTCTTTGCTACCATTTTGGCAAATATCAAATCTAGACTAAGGGGCACATCAGGCCTATTCATACGAATTGAAGGGATCGGCGATTCCCTGTGCGACAATATTTTTTGGATTATGGTTTTTCCTGGGTAAAGCACCTCACCCATCAACAAATAATACAGAGTTGCTCCCAAACTATATATATCTGCCCGGGAATCCACATCCTTAGTAGATTCTGCTTGTTCCGGCGACATATAATCAATCGTACCCATTACAGATAAGTCTGCAGTCAACTTGGATAACTCTTCTTCATTTCCTTTGATCTCAATTTTCGCTAAACCCATATCCACTATTTTTACATTTCCACTCGAATCAACCAAGATATTACCAGGCTTGATATCTCGATGAATTACACCTTGATCATGCGCATACTTCAAACCCCTGGCTGCTTGCAAAATATAATTAACTGTTTCACTAACACTTAATTGGCCTTTCTTTCGAAGAAGTTCGCCAAGATCATCTCCCTTGATGTACTCCATCACCATAAAGATTCTGCCATCGGCTTGGTCTGCATCAAACACCGTGATAATATTCGAATGCACCAACTTCGCTGCTGCTTTTACTTCTCGTTCAAACCTCTTAATTACCGCAGGATCAATTTTACCTTTCCCAAGAATCACCTTGATTGCAACTATTCTTTCGGTACCGGAATGAAACGCCTTATAAACCTGCCCCATGCCACCTGCGCCTATCTTTTCTAATAACTGATACTTGCCCATGGTCAGGCTTTTTCCTTTACCACCCAATATTTGTTCCGCTTGATATTTAGTTAACAACCTGGATTTGATCATATCCCGAGCCAATGCTTCGCCATTTGCAAAGCTCGTTTTTTTACTTACCACTACCTTCAGTTTTTCTTCGGGAACGATTCCAGAACTTGATAACTGCGACAGGAATGTTTCCAGGGCGACCGGCATCTTCTAATCTCTTCACTTTTTAAAACTAATGGAACTACTTATATTATCTTATTTATAGAAGATTTGATTGTGAAAAATCTAAGAATCCTTCGCTTGCGCTTTAGGCGGGTATAAACTGCAAGTTTTTATGCGCCTGCGCAAAAAAGAAACCGTCGCTAACGCATCCGGCTCTGAAAGATGTGTTTTGATTCCGTGTCCTTCCGTGGCTATTCTTATTTCTTCTTCTGGTGTGGTTCACAAGGGTCGCGTCAAACCGGCTCGATGTTCCGCTAAAGCGCGTTCAGCCAAGTTTGTAAGCTTCCCAGCTTTCTCATCCTTTTCGATTTGAGCATCCCAATCTGATTCGGCCCGTTCATTCAACCATGCTCGGATTTGTGCCACTTGTTCAGGTGGAAGTTCAGCGATGGCACTAGTAATAGCTTCAATGGTATTCATGAATCCCCTTTGCTTTCCTTCGCAGAATTAACACTTAAAGTATATCAGAGTCTAGCGCCATTCAATAACCCTACCGGCGAGTTCACACTTATTTAGTTTCAATTTCCGTGGCTATTCTTATTTCTTCTTCTGGGAAATGGGCAGATGGCATATGCCATCTTTACACGGAACAAGATTGAAACGATTTCGTGCCACCCAAAGATAAATCTTCTGGCCCAACCAAGGGATACCCGGGATATACATAAAAGGAGCCATCAACAATAATAATGGTATGCGCCAAGAAATATACCTAAATGCTTTGAACCCATGAAGCGACTTTTTAAGGTCTGCGGTTACGAGGTGCATTTCTTCCAATAATCGGGAAGGAACAAGCGGGGGATCCATGGAAGGGATGTTTGCAGCGTCGCGTGCATCTTTAAAATCCACTGCTTTAAACCAGTCCAACCTTTTTAGCAAAGCTACACTCACCTGACACAATGGGCATAACCCATCGAATAGAACCCGCGGTTTAAGTATTGCATTCATAAATAACAACCCTCTAAGAACAACTTCCTTATTAATATTGTAGCGTTAATTACCACATTTGTTGTAAATTGTGAACAGGTATGGGATTTTAGGCGAGCGTTATTGCCTGCCCGACCAATACTTTGATTACCACCGAACCATTGAAGAGATTATGGCTGCATTTAAAAACCTACTGGCATTCGATTATGGAGCAGAAAGCGGCAGAGCCATTATTGGCACTTTTGATGGCAATATGATCACCCTAGATGTGGTGCATCGCTTTCCTAACCGGCCTGTTAAGGCTCTGGGCAACTTCCATTGGGATGCTCTCGACCTTTACCGCGAAATGCTCGAGGGTATTCGTATCGCAGCCTCGCAAGCCTCTCATATCGATGGCATCGGGGTCGATACCTGGGGCGTTGATTTTGCCCTGCTTGCAAAAGATGGCACCCTTCTTGGCAACCCCAGACATTATCGTGATCAACATACCGAAAACATCCTCGAGCTCGCCTTCCAGAAAATGCCCAAGGAAGTCCTCTATCAACATACAGGCATTCAGTTCATGCGCTTTAACTCGCTCTTTCAACTGCTTGCATTGCAACGCGATCACTCAAGCATTCTTGAATCCGCAAAGCATCTTCTTTTCATGCCTGACTTGTTTAACTACTTTCTTACAGGCATCAAGGTAAACGAATATTCTGATGCCTCGACAAGTCAGATGATCGATCCGAACAAGCGGGCATATTCTTCCGAAGTTTTAAAAGCGTTTGGTATCGCTCCTGAACTTTTGGGCACGCTGGTACAGCCCGGCACCGTGCTTGGGCCACTACGTCAGCAAATTCTACAGGAAACAGGAATCAACGCTGCACCCGTTATTGCCCCCGCAACGCATGATACCGCCTCTGCGGTTGCTGCGGTTCCTGCGGGCAAATCACCTTGGGCGTACATCAGTTCGGGAACCTGGTCGCTGATGGGGATAGAAACACTTAAGCCTCAGGTGACTGAAAAAGCTCTTGCCTTTAATTTCACTAATGAAGGAGGCGTAAAGGGTACTACTAGGGTTCTCAAAAACATCATGGGCCTTTGGCTGGTGCAGGAATGCAGAAGATCCTGGATTCGATCTGGAAAAGATTATGGGTACGAAGAACTAACCCGCCTAGCAGCAGAAGCAAACCCGTTTGAGTCGCTGATCTACCCAGATGATGACAGCTTTATCGTGCCCTTGGATATGCCCAAAGCTATCGCTGCTTTTTGCAACAAGACTGGGCAGAAATCCCCTACTTCGCCTGGGGCTTTTGTGCGCTGTGCATTGGAAAGCCTAGCGGTGCGATATCGCTGGGTGATGGAAAGGCTGGAAGACTTATCAGGCGAAAAAATCGAAGTCATTCATGTTGTGGGTGGTGGCTGCCAGAATGCTTTGCTCTGCCAATTTACCGCAGATGCCTGCAATCGCACGGTGGTAGCTGGCCCTTCGGAAGCTACTGCAGTGGGCAATGTATTGATGCAAGCCATGGGGCTTGGATTGTTAGGGTCACTTGAAGAAGCTCGCGAAGTAGTCAAGCGATCGTTCCCACTTCAAACATTTACCCCGAAGAATCCGGATCGTTGGCAGGAGCCTTACGCTCGCATGCTTAAATTCATGGCATAATTCCATGATCGGTTTTAAATGGTGTAAGATATATTTATAGGCTGATTGTTTTACATGCAGTTTCCCAGAGGGTTGCGATTTATGCCTTTTGTTACCAAATGTTCTAGTTGTGGCAACAAGTTTACTGTTCACGAACGATCTATTGGTTCTAGCATGGATTGCACCGCATGCAACAAAACCTTCCGCATACTTCCCGATGCATCCTCCAACCCCGCACCAGAAACCTATACTTTCAAGGAACCCGAACCGGAGCCCAAAAAGCAGGAAAAAGAAGAAAAAAAAGAGGTTACTAGAACTATAAAAAAACCCGTAGAATCAAGCATCGATGTTGAATACAACCTGCCCTCCAACGCGCGCGCCTCTAGCATTGATGTGGAATTCACCCCAGAAACAAAGCCCCGTTATTCTGAACGCAAACGCGATTGGTTTTCTGGCGAAGGCACCGCGCTCGATAATTTCCTCGGATTAGTTGCAGTCTTTTTAAGCTGCATCTCATTACTTGCTGCTTCTTTCCCCGTGATCGATTATCTGGTCATTCCCTTGGGCTTTGCTGGAATATGCTTGGCAATTTATTCAGCTTTAATGGAAGGCAGCATCGCAAAGCGTTTTACCTTCCCTGCAATTGCATTACTCATCAGCATGCCCACGGTAATTATCATCATCAAATCCCCAGATTGGTTTCGTGAATATAGAGAAAAGCCCAAAGCTATTTCAATCAAAGATAGATTCGTGTTGGTTTCCCCAGGGGAACGACCCTTCCTGCCTGAAAAACCTGATCAACCAGTTAATTCATCTCAGTATGGTATTCAACGAAACGATATTCGGGCGGTGGTTAGCGAAGTCCGATATCGCAATATTGAGTACACACAGAACAAAATCAAGAAGTTTACGAAAGATGCAAAAATCACTGTTTTAATCAAAGTGTTTAACGCAGGTTACGAAAAGCCCTTCGACTTTTCCAACTGGCAATCTTATGGCAATGGCGTAAAGCTTTACGAAGCTGATGGTTCTGAATTACCCGCATGGAGCCCGCCTGTAAATGCTGGATCAATCGTGTTTGCACCACCAGTGAAAACTGTATTTGCAGGTAAAATGATTGAAGAAACATTAACTTTTGATGCGCCCAAGACCAAGTTTGAAGAATTAAGGCTCATGCTTCCCGCAAAGGCTTTTGGGGAAGAACCCACCCTGGATAAGGAAGGGCAGGAACAAGAAGGTAAAATTATCATGATAATACCTTTCAAAATGATCACGCGTTAAACTTGCATGGTATAATCAAACATACTTTTCTGTCAGGAATATTCGCAATGTTGACCAAGATTAAAAACCAAACGCAAAAGTCAGCCTTTACCCTGATTGAATTATTAGTGGTTATGAGCATTATTTCGATTTTGATGGGGCTGATGCTGCCCGCAGTTCAGAAAGCCAGAGGCGCTGTTAATCGCATCGCCTGCGCTAATAGCTTGAAACAAGTCGGCTTATCCATGTGGCTTTACCATAGTACCTTCGATACCCTGCCCGCAACCAGAGTTAGCGATCAAGGCGCAAGTTGGGCCGTGCTTATACTTCCAAACCTCGAACAAGAAAACCTTTATCGCAAGTGGGACACTTCCAAAACATATTACCAGCAAAATCAAATTGCCCGCGAAACCGGCGTCAAGGTGATGTTCTGCCCCGAAAGGCGATCACCATCCATTGCTGGCGTTAGCATTGAAGGCGATGTTGATACCATCTCCAAAGGCCAGCATGTTCCGGGGGCCCTTAGCGATTTCGCAGTCAACATGGGCACCGAATCCAAAGCCGCTAGCGTGGGCGCTGCAACCTTCTTCAATAACGATGGCGCTTTTCCTTCTGCAAGTGGTAGGGGTTATAACTTCAACATGATTCGCGATGGCCTTTCCAACACCCTAATGGCAGGCGAAAAACATGTCCCTGTTTCTAAATGGGGCGTCGGTGCATACGACTCCTCCATTTACAATGGCGATATCTACCTTTCCATCTCTAGAGTTTCCAGCCCACAACACAGGATCTCAACCACCGTTGATGACCTCGATTGGCGCTTTGGTAGTTATCATTTTGGCATTATTCAGTTCGCTTTTTGTGATGGAGGCGTTCGAAGCGTCGCTGCAAACATTTCCGAAGAAACTTTTCGCAGGCTTGCAAGCCGGAATGATGGCGAAGTCTTATCCGATTACTAACACACTGCTTTTATGCCATTAACACACCTCCCAAGCGTTAAATCCAACAAGTTCAACCCTTTAGGTAAAATCAATAAAGAACAGAATCATTGATTCTTAATTTATTAGAGCTTATACTTAAGCTAGATTGCCGGAGTCGAGTATTTTTAAGGGATTGCGCATTAGTAGCAGCTTTTACAAAGAACTGGAAAGCGCACTTAAGAAGGGCGCTGCTTGTTTTCAGTCTGAAGATCTTCACTCCTTGGAGCCTTGCTTAGACTCCCATGGTAAGCTCATTGTTTGCGAAGGCAAAAGCTCTCGCATTTATCAGATGCGCAATAAATCCTCCCACAAAAAAATGGCCCTTAAATGCTACCACTGGAATGATCCAGTCCTAGAATTACGCTATCAACATCTTGCAGATATCAAAAAAAACAACGACCTCTCCTTTATCGTTCCCTGTAAGTTTATCCCCCAAGGCACCAACATCCACGGCGAAACCAACCCGGTTCTTCTCATGGATTGGATCGAAGGCGTGCCTTTTAGAGAGTTCATCAATCGAGCTGCTGGGGTTCCTAGAATCCTTGATAAGCTGGCTCGACTAATCCTGCGCATCGACAAAAAAATGTATCGTGCTGGACTCGCTCACTGCTGCATCGAACCAGACCACATCATGCTGGGAAGCAATGCCTCAGATGAACGAGGCGTTTTGATTCTTCTTGATTACGATAACATCTGGGTGCCTAGCCTCGCTCATCGAAATATTCTCGAAATTTCCAACCACGATTATCAACACCCGGGCAGAGTTAAGGAAGGCATTTACGGCCCCCTCGCAGATCGATTCCCACTGTTACTGCTCTATACTTCCCTGACCGCTATAAGGATTATGGGGCCTAAATTCCTCAAAGAAAAAGCCCCTGAACAGGGGTTGCTCTTCTCTAAACGAGACCTCGAATTCCCTAACGATTCCCAAATCTTCAAAGAACTACTCGGACAGAAAGATCCTTTTCTTCGTGGCCTTATTTTAGAAATCCAAGATTCTCTCGCAAAACCCATGGCATGGATTCCAAGCCTCGAAGATTCCACCAATAAAATCAAGGAAGAAGCAGATAAAGGTTCCTTTGGATGGGCCGAAGTTCGCTTTGATGCCCAACCCGAACCTCCAAACGAGGAAGATAAAGAAGATTCAACTTTTGGCTTGAAAGAAACCATCGCTCAAATGGCTGCCACCGCTGCAAATCGAATACTCCATGGCGACTTCGAGGCAGGCATCCAACTCTACATCGATTGCTGCGAACGCGACCCAGGCAATCTTGCCTGCAGAAAAAAACTCCGCGATGCCCAGATGAAAAAACATGACAATAAACCTCCAAGTGGGTTCGGCTTAGGTAGATCCACAAAATCGAGAGTGCAAGGTTGGCTAAAATCCTCACAGTTTGCAAAAGCCTTGGAAGCAGGCGAAGAAGGCCTCAGCGATAACCCTTGGGATAGTGCTGCAATGCGTGTCATGGGCCGGGCTGCAGATGGCTTTGGATTCACCGATACCGCAAGCTGGCTCTTCCAATCCGCTTTAAAAATCTCGCCCAATGATTTAGAAATACTCCAAGACCTTGCAGAGTTTCTTGAAAGACAACAAGATTTTCGCTCTGCCCGCATCCTCTGGGAAAAAATCCTCCGCCTTAATCCTTCCGATCAAGAAGCAAAAGATCGAGCCAAGGAACTTGGTGCTTCTGAAACCATGAAACGCATGACTGATAACAGAGATGTTATTATCAGCTCAGCCCCCAAGGAAGTCACCGCACTCGCTGAAGAACAAAGAATCAGAACCCTTCTTCAGGAAAAACCCCACTGGGCACCCTACTACATCGATCTTACCAACCTCCTGAAAAAAGCTAATCGCCTAGAAGAAGCGGAACATATTTTGCGCATTGGCATCGTGCAATCCGAGGGCGATAAAAAACTCCTGCTCGAAATTGCACACCTCGAAAAAATTATTCTTGGCAAACGCATCGATGAGCTGAAACATATCCTCTCTGTGGATAAAACTTGGGCCTTTGCTAAAATTGCTGAAGATTGCCTTAAAACCGAACAACGCAGACGCGACTCCGAACTCCTCAAACTTCGCGTCGAAGCAGATCCTTCCAATATGGCTTCTAAACTCGAACTGGGGCAGATGCTTGTCGAGCTAGGCGAAATCGATGCAGCAATTTCTGAGCTCCAACAATCTCGAAAAGACCCGCGACTTTCTTGGAAAGCACTGATCTCTTTGGGCAAGTGTTTTTCCATCAAGGGCAATGCCACACTCGCTCGCAGAAATCTCGAAGATGCCTTGAAATCCCTTCCGCAAACCGAGGATGCCTCCCGTAAAGAAATCCTCTTCAGCCTGGCCCTTAGCTATGCCTCTGAAAATGATTTCACTAAAGCTGTCGAAATTGGAAATGAAATCGCAAACATCGATTTTACCTACCAAGGCATTGGAAAACTTCTCGATGAATGGATGTTGCGCTCCAAACAAGGGCAGTAACATTTGATTGCTTCAGTAAAGGATGACTACAATTATTTTATGAAATGCTTTGGTGTTATCATTGTGCTGGCCCTTGCTTGTGCTGGTTGCAAGCGAGACATGAAGATTGCAAATATTCCAAAGGGAGAACCCATGACCGATAAAATTAAGAAAACAGATGCTGAGTGGATGACCCTGCTAACCCCAGAGCAATTTAAAGTCGCACGCAAAAAAGGAACCGAACGCGCTTTCACAGGCGCAACCTGGGATAACAAAAAAGAAGGCGTCTACAATTGCGTCTGCTGCGATCTTCCCTTATTTGAATCTTCCACCAAGTACGAATCAGGCACCGGCTGGCCCAGCTTTTTTCAACCTGTCGGCCAAAACAATGTCTCCTTGGAAAAAGATAGCTCTTTTTTCAGCGTACGCACTGAAGTACTTTGTGCTAAATGCGATGCCCATCTAGGCCATGTTTTTGAGGATGGCCCAAAACCCACCGGCCTACGCTATTGCATGAATTCCGCCGCAATGCGCTTCGAACCCGCTACGCCCAAACCCTGATCCTCAATCTTTTTTCTTAAGCTGCACCGGATTCGCCAAGGTGCGAAAGCCTTCCTGCTTCAACTTTTTCAGTTCCAATATCTGTTGCGGGGTCAGCACTTCCAATGCTGCCCGGTTGGCTTTATCTTGAATCGCAGACATTTCCTTTTGGATTTCCGCAAGCTTCTTCTGCATCTCTTCCTTGTTCTGGCTCAGCTTCTTCTTTTGCTCTTCCGTCAGATTCAGTTTCTCAGAAAGATTGTTATATCCATACAAAAGCATCGGGGCACTTTGCTGCCTTAATTCGATATCTTGAATTTTCGTTAGTTGTTCAGGCGTCAGCAATGCATTAATTTCCTTGCGTGCAGCCTCGGTAAGCTTCTTGGATTCTGCGGCCCATTTGTCGTACTCTTTGCGGATTTCTTCGGTCTTGGTTTTGCGCTCTGCCTCATTCAGCTTGGTCCAATCCACCTGAGGCTGCTGCTTCCAGGAATTTTGCTGAAACTTCTTGCCAATTTCCTTGAGCTTCCCTATTTGCTCTTCCGTAAGGTTCACTTCTTTTTGCACCTGCAAAGAACTAAGAATTTGATATGCAGGAAGGTAAAGATAATCACCCACAGCGGCACCAGGTTGGAATCCGCCACCGCCGAGAATTTGCGCCCGAACCGGGGCCTGATCCTGAGCCTGAGTAATTGAAACCATTCCCATGGCAGTTACTAAGCAACTAACGAGCACGATTTTCTTCAAGTATTTTTGCATGGTGATAACAACTACCTTTCACATTTGGGTTGGATTAAAAGATGAAAGCCTGATTCGTATTGATGCCAAAAGAAACAACAAGGATTGCATGGCAGGAGGGTAATGGTGATTCAGTGATGCGATTTTCGCATTCGAATGAATTTTAGTCAAGCGCCATTTCCTGCGTATTTACCAGATGTTATTGAAGAAATACCGCACCTTTTAGCTTTGAATCAGGGCGCTTCAACCCTTCATTCTTTTATGACCTTGATTGCGATGCCTTGCACTTATAAAATTATCTTCATGCGGGATTGGTATATCGGTTGTGCCCAGCCTTCCCAAGGCTGTGAGAGGGGTCCGACTCCCCTATCCCGCTCTTTCACTTCCTACCTTTGCCATGAATCAAAATAATTTTCCTAGGGCTTAACCCTAGGCTGATAGAGTGACCCTTTCAGGGCCAATCTGGCCAAGGTTACTCCTGAAATTTCCCCAAAATGGCTAAAACCCGTTGCATCAGCTTCAACCCGCTTATATCCATCTTCGAGAATGCGAACCACTTCTTGCCTAGGTCTTTCATTGACGCACCAAGATGATAGACGGTTTCACCATCGAGAATAAGAAAGCGATCGTGACTTTCAGAGAATTCTTGAATGGTTATGGGTGAATACTGGGCGTTGTGTTTAATGAGGTCCTGATTCAGGGCCTTGCCTATAATTTTAGTAAGGATCGTCGCACTGATGCCTTTCTTGCGTTTGGCAAGCTGCTGCAAAACGCTGTCATCCACAAAGTTGTCTATTAGGATAATGGATCTTTTCGCCTGGCGCAGCAGGTCATTGATGAATACATAGGCATCGAAGATTTGGCCATCAAAGAAGATACCTTGGGTCGGGTTTAAACTTTTGCTTTCCAGCGCATCGAACACCTTATCAAAGCTGGCATCAGTCTTGATTTCGTGCGTGATCTGCCTTTTTTCCAGTATGTCCATGCGCTGGAACAGACCGCCGTTGGCGGCTAGAATCCGGCGCATCCCGACAAAGGCGCTGATGATGTGAATGCTTGTCTGAATAGCAGTCTCACTGTGCAGGACAGCAGAGAGCATAGCAACGCCCGGTTCGGTAAAAGCATAAGGGAGGTATTTCCGGTGCTTCCCCCGGCCAGTTTCTAATGTTGGAACTTGTAACCTTAAGTCAGCATCTGCGTTTAAGGTCACACTTTGTGACCTTAAAGAATCGCACTCATCCTGCGTGAGTTGAAAGCGGAACGCATTCGGAAACCTTTCAATATTGCGTTTTACTGCTTGGTTGAAGACTTTGGTTTCAACCCCGTAAAGACCTGCAAGATCCTTGTCGAACATCACCTCCACCGTACGAATATTATGAATAAGACTGCGCAGATTTTCCTCTCGGAGCACCATAGCCATGTTTTCCTTATTCACCATTACCAAGTCCTTTCAAATTGGAACGGATTTGTGCCACTAGTTTGGCAGACTCTGGGAATTGGCCCTGCAACTTTGCAAACAAATGCTTCAACTTTCGTTTTAGTCTTTTTAACAATTGAAACTGGGCTTCCAAATCGCTTTGCCTGGGTGCAACAACAAAAGTATCCAAGGTCGAAGTTAAACCGAACCTAAGGTAATGCACACCAAGGCAATATACCCCTAACAGGATGTTTAAGATAGGTAGTAAATTATCAAGGGCAAGAAAAGTTATGGCATTCAGACCTAACCCCCTTTTTCCCATCATGCGGTATATGATGGCGTTGTTTATTTCCCTAGGGTTGCACCCTAGGCTGATAGAACGACCCCCTAGGGCCGAGGATTAATTC
>CALARU010000136.1 GCA_937888715.1 uncultured Planctomycetaceae bacterium
CCTACTTGGAAGGAAGAGCCATCTTCGTAGAGAAGAAGTTTTTCGGGCCAGCGAAGTGCAGCAAGACGGGTAACATATTTTCCCTGGAAGTCTGGATTCGTTCGTTCGCGCCAGCGACCCCCTACTGAATAATCGATGCACATTGAAAAACCTGGCCCGAGGGCTTGTTCCGCCATGTGATCTTCAAAAAGCTGGTTGCCTGTGGGCAGGCCGGGCACCATGGTGCGCCAGTAATGACCGAATACGCAGAAGGGTTGAGCTTTGTAATCCATCCACCAGCGTTTGCGTTCTTGCTTGCGGATTTTGCCATTGGCTTCGAAGGGCCTAGGTGCCCGCTGTTCGGGGCCACTGGTAAGCACCTTCAAGGGATTATGATTTTGCCTGCGTAGCCCGCGATCGATGTTGTCCATTGCTGGATGGCTTTCGATTTCCCGGTCGATACGAAGCATGTGCCTTTCAAAAGTTTCAAGTGAAAAGGGGTCGTTGCGAATTAGTTCGATGCAGGAGTTATCCCAGCATGCATGTACAACTCTTAGGTCATCTCTTTCCAAAGCTACGGGAAGCTTTTTGAAAAAGTTTACCATTTCTTCGCGCTCGGTAAGATTGACTGCGACTTGGTGATGAATGGTGGAAGTATTATCGAGCGATTCGGTTTTGCCAAAGATCCAAGCATTGCCCTGTTTGGTTAATCCGCGGAGAATATTCATTTCATGGTTACCCAGAATACACTGGGCAACGCCTGCTTGAATTAAACTTTGAACTTTGCGAACGACTCCAGGGCTATCGGGGCCTCGATCAACCAAATCGCCAACAAATGCCAAGCTTCGGCCTTGGGGATGGCCTGTTGCTGTATAGCCCAAATGCGCCAGCAATGCGTTCAATGCTTCTGCTTCGCCATGCACATCCCCGATGATATCGATGGGCCCTGTGGGCAGCTTTTGGATCAAGGGTGTATCAGTATCAGGCCTGCTCAACAAAGGCTCCTAAGCTTCAATCAAGAATAGACTTGCAATATAAGAGATGATATCGAATGAACGGGGTGTAGGTCAAAGCTTGGTTTGAATAATGGTCAAAAAGTTGTCAAAGAGTGCTTTTCCCTTCATAAAAATAATTTTCACTTTTTTTGGGATGAAAACCCTTTCTAGGCGATATTCTCTTGGAATGAAACTTGAAGAACTGCAACGCTTTCTGGAACAACATGAAAAATGCCTAATTCTTTACGCTAGGCAATGGTGCAATACCCCCGAAGATGTGGTGCAGGAAGCACTAATGGAATTGGTTCGTAAGCAATTAGATCCCGTGCAAAATACTGCTTGGGTTTACACCGTGGTGCGAAATAAGGCGGTTTCTGTAGCTAGGCGTTCTGCCAAGATGAAGCCGATCAATGGGCAAGATTGTGAGCCTTGGTTTGAACCCAATACAGGCGATGCGATTGATGCCCATGCTGCTCAGTTTCATCTTCAAGGATTGGATGAACCTATACGAGAGGTGCTGGTTCTTAAACTTTGGATCGGGCTTTCGTTTGGAGAAATCGCACCCTTGGCGCAATGCTCTAAGAGCGAGGCCCATCGCAGGTATCAACAAGGGCTTGAACTTTTACGAAAACGAATGGGATTATTATGAAGACAAAAGGGGTCAGGTCTCTTTTTCGGTAGAGAGTAAAAAAAGAGACCTGACCCCTTTTACTAAGCAAGGGCTTGAACTTTTACGAAAACGAATGGGGTTACTATGAACAACGATTTTGAAACAAAACTTGCAGCTATGTTGCCCAAGGGTAAAGGTATCGATCGTGATGCCTTGTTCTTTGAACTGGGAAAACAACAAAAGAAACCCAACCGTGTAGCAAGTGCATTTCTTGCAGGGGCAATCGCTGCTTCTTTTCCTTGGTTGCTTTTAACTCAGGTGCAGTCACAAAAAATCGAAACTTCCCCATTACCCAGTGAGCCATCGTTGGTATTACTCGAGCCTGCAAAATCAGAACCCTATAGTCTTCTTGCGTATCGTAAAGTATTCGATGCAACAAACGATCTGCCTACTTTGCATTATGTTGAAGCAAGCGCTCAGATTGAAACCCTCTCCGATCTTCAAAAAGAATTTTCGCTTTATCATCAATAACTTTTTCTTTCAGGGAGTTCATCATGCACATTCTTTTCAGAATCTCTTGTTTATTTTCGTGCCTGCTTTTGATAACTACTGCCAATGCGCAAGTAGCCCCCGAGGCAAAACCAAATCCCAACACTCCGGTGTATAAACTTAAAATCAAACCCAAAGCCGAACCCAGCCCTGCTTTGCGATACACCTTTTATCCTGAAGTCAGAACCCAGGTGAATGGCAATGCTGCGCAGGGTTATTACCGAGCTTTTAGTCCGGAGTGGATGAGTTATCGCAATGACAAGGAATATTACAAGAAGCAAGACAAATGGCTTTCTGTGCCCTTGAAGGAATTGGATGAAAAAGAGATCAACATCCCTCAGGGAATGTTGACGCAGTTGCATGAATCAGCTTTAAAAACTTATTGTGATTGGGATATGCTTGTCAAGCTTCGTAAAGAAGGCGTTTCAATGCTTCTGCCCGATTTGCAAGGGATGCGTGAGTTTTCAAAGGCTTTGGCGATCGATTGTAGGGTGCAGTTAAAAAAAGGAGAAATCGACAAGGCGCTTGCAGATATCAGAACCGGTCTTACCCTTTCGCATCATTTGGGGGAGGGGCCAACTTTGATTCAAGGATTGGTTGCGGTAGCTGCAGGCACGATGATGTTTTCAAGGATTGATGAACTGATCACCCATGAAAAAGCGCCGAACCTTTACTGGGCATTAACCACGCTGCCCCAACCGTTGGTCGATTTCCGCACCGGTTTGGGTGGTGAAGTCCTCATGATTGATAATCTATTCCCCGGAATGCGGGACATGCTTTATTCAGAGAAAGTGACCCCGATTGCTCAGGAAGAAATGATGAAAGTATTCCCGTTACTCGAGCAGATCAATGGCGGGTCGGATAATAAAAGTTCCCTAAAACAAATGCTTGTTCAAGCTGCTTTAGTTCTGAATATTAATGCTGCAAAGAAGGCGCTTCTAGAGCATGGCATCACCGAACCCATGCTCGCCAATATTTCACCACTGCAGATAATCTTCATGGCGGAAGTTTTGCAGTACGATAAAACCTACCAGAGCATGATTAAATGGAACAGTATTCCTTATCCAGTTGCAAGGAAGCGCATTAAGGAATTAGATGCAAGTATTAAGAAGCCCGTACCTACGGTATTGTCGCCTTTTCCTCTGGGAACATTTTCTGCGATGATTCTTCCTGCAGTTAGCAGGGTGATGGAAGCGGGCCCAAAAATGGAGCGAAGAATTGCAGCGCTTCGCATCATTGAGGCTATTCGCATGCAAGCTGCCTTGGATAAAGTCTGGCCCGAATCTCTCGAAAAAATAACCATTGTTCCAGTGCCTGCAGATCCCTTTACAGGTAAAGCTTTTGCCTTCAAGAAAGAAGGCAAGAAGATTACAATAATTGCACTGGTACCTGAAGGAGAAAAACCTTCCTCCACCAATAACTTCACTTATGAGTTAGAACTCGAGGATTAAACGATGGTTTTGCAGATAATGATGGTGGCTTTGGGCTGCGCACTTGGAGGTGTTGCTCGTTTTCTTTTAGGCAAAGGGGTTAATGCCCAACCCTGGGCCAGTGATGGGTTTCCTTGGGCCACCTTGATCATTAATGTTGCAGGTTCCATTTGTCTGGGTATTGTTGCAGAATTTTATCTTGAAAGAGAATCATCCTCCTTTCGCATGGAAACATATCTTCTCTTGGGCACAGGGTTTTGTGGTGGGTTTACTACTTTTTCGAGCTTCAGCCTTGAAATGCTTAATCTTATCAAGGCGGGTGCAATTCTTCCTTCCATTGCCTATGCCATCAGCAGCGTGTTGCTTAGTTTGTTAGGAGTATTCATTGGTATGCATGGCACGAAAGCACTATACCCCCCCAATTAATTTGCTACCATACGCTTTGTCTGAAGTAAGCTGATTTAAATAACAGGAGTTTGATCTAGTGAACGATACCAGTCGCCAGCAAATATGGGTTATGCGTCATGCTGAAACAGCCTGGAGTTTAAGCGGCCAGCATACCGGGTTAACTGATATTCCCTTGACTGCCAAGGGTGAAAAAGCTGCGAGCGAACTAAAGCCATGGCTAAGCAAGATGAACTTCAGTACGGTGTTATCAAGCCCGCTGACCCGAGCGATGACCACTGCAAAACTCAGTGGGTTGGAATCACAGGTGCAACCCGAACCCCTGCTTTTGGAGTGGGATTATGGTGCTTATGAAGGCTTGAAGACGGATGAAATCCAGAAGCTGCACCCGGGTTGGGATATTTGGCGTGATGGTTGTCCCAAGGGCGAAAACATTGAACAGGTGCATTCAAGGGCCCAGCAGTTACTTGAGAAATGCTCGAAGATCGAGGGTAATATCGCACTCTTTTCGCATGGTCATTTTTCACGGTTCATCATTGCAACTTGGCTTGGTCTGCCTGCGCTTTGTGGCAGCAACTTTGCAATTCGTGCGGGTAGCGTATCCGTGCTTGGCTATGAACATGCCAACAAGGTGATCTGGAGTTCAGGCAGCTTGCCCGAAGGCCCTGGTGTGGGGCGCTAA
>CALARU010000137.1 GCA_937888715.1 uncultured Planctomycetaceae bacterium
CAATAACATTAGGAAGATCAAAGGTGTGGTTTTGGGCACCTGAAGTTTTGATGATGAGGTCTCCTGTTCCGATATTTAGGAACCAAAGGCCCAGGATGCCATGCCTGAAAATATCACTGCGCTGTTTTTCAAAAGTGAGGCCGGTGGCATCGTAAACTTTTTCGCCATCCCCAATTTCAGTCCTCACTCGCAACTGCCCAGGGCTGAAAGTCACATAAATCTGGCGATCAAAAAACATAAACGCAATTAGCCAGATGATAAGCAAGCCAGTGGATGTAAATAGGTATCCGCCCAGATTGATGCGGATATCCAACAGAGAGAACGCACTGGTGATTTTTTCCCAGTAACCTGCCAGCATTAGAATGGTGACTCCCATGACAATCACAACAATGACCAGAATAGACCACATTCCGCGCAGGGGTACACTGGTGATAAAAATAGTAAGTAGAAGCGTTAGGCAGAAAATTACGCCATAGTTTTTGCTTTGAGTCACATAAAGAGTAGGTTGGATCAGCGATCCTTTTTCATCTTTTAGAAGACTTTCGGTATCGGGAACCATGATCACGTTTCGCTCTTTCCCATCTTTGAACTCGACGGATTTTGCTTCCGCATGAATAGGAACAACCATCAGGAGGTGTTGATCCCAAAGAGTAAGTGCTGCGAGAATGTAACCTACAAACCAAACAGGCCACCAATAGAACAGCATGGAATGGCTGTAAACGGTGATTTCCCTAGGTTTAGGTGGCAAAGTGCTGGGGGATGTTGAATCAGTGAACATGGGCCTATTCTCCAAGCTTACCTTTAGTTAAAACAATTAAATATGATGTAACCCTAAGGCCCAAAGGTTGCTGTGTCAAGAATTCAAAAAGAATTAATGCCTCCTAAATGTTAAGTCAAAAAAAAGGATCTACTTTGTAGTTAAACGTGTACCCTATAGCTTTTGGGTATTAAATCTTTAAAGCTAAGCTGGTTACTTAGCTTTTTCAGGTATGTAGTTCAGAGTGTAATAAGCTTCGGGGTGAAGCAAAGGCAGGCCAAATTCTGATCGAACCCCTGCCACGGTGAGATCATGGATATGGCCAGCAACGGGTTTGTCGATAATAATTCGAACGCTTTTGTTATCGGGGGCGACTACTGCGGAAGTAATTTTAGGGTAAGTAAAATCAACCTCAGGGCTGCCATAAGCAGATTGGTAAATATAGCAGTAGGTGCTCATTTTATAAGAGGCAACATCTGCAGCGGTTTTAGGATCGACAGGATGGGTGAAGGTGAGTTCAAAGCCATCGTTTTTAGCACGCATTTCGTGGATTTCGAAAGGTACTTTTCCTGTCCAATCCAAACGTTCGAGTGCGAAAGGTTTGTTGCCATGCGAACCCCAACCGCGATTAGTGCCCCCTACAAAGAGGTGTCCGTTTTTCGATGCCATCACGGGAACATTGCCAGAGCCAAAGCCCTTCCTGAAAGGGAAGCATGCGCCCTGATATCTACCATGAACTTTTTCGAGATGAACGCGCATGACGGTACTATTGGTTTGGTCCGCAACGAAGAGTTGGTTTTGGAAAGGCCCAAACTTGCCTTCGGACTTATCGAAATCGATACCGGAGGCAGATTGCCCCATTTTCTTGTAGGGGAAGTAAATAGCAGGAGGCATTAGTTGGGGAATGCGCTCTGCTTCTATCATCATTCGTGAGCCACTTTTTGGGGTTTCAGGTTTTGGGCCAGCTAGCTTTGCTTCTTTAAGATCAAACCATTTATTGCCATCAGGGTGCCCTTGAAACGAGCCAGGTAAAAGATGCTTAAGGCTGCTGGTGCCATTCCACGGCCCTTGGTTATCGGTGTAAAAGCAATCCCCTGCTGCATTAAAACCAATGCTTCCAGGCGAGCGGATACCGCTACAGGTTGGGGTGAAAGTTCCATCTGCATTAACACGAACACACCAACCACGATACTTGCTATTGCTGCTAAAAGAACCTGTTAGGCAAAGAACGATCCAGACATTGCCATCTTTGTCGAACTTGGAGCCGAAGGCGTACTCATGGTAATCGCCATTGATTTCCCAAGCATCGGAAACGGTTTGAAAGATATCAGCTTTGCCATCGCCGTTGGAATCTTTGAGCTTGGTAAGTTCGCCACGCTGGGTGGCATAGATCCAACCATCTTTGGATGCAAGGCCAAGGACTTCGTGAAGCCCATGAGCATAGCGAGTCCATTTTGCATCTTTGGCGAGATCCTTGGCGAAGGGGTTTTCGATAGACCAGATTTCCCCCCTGCGGGAACTGACAAACAGTTTGTTGTCTGCGGTGAGTTCGATTGCGCCTGCTTCAAGGACGACATCTTTGGGGATTTCGAATTTGACTATTTTGTAGTAGTCATCTTCAGTGGGGATAGGATCAGCAGCTTTGGAGAAAGATGCAAGAATTAGACCTGTAAAAAGGCTAGAAAGTAGCAAAGTATTTTTCATTTTAAGAGTCCTGAAGCTTTTGTTGTTGAAGTAAGTTACCAAGAATATTCCTGAACAAGTTTGCACACACCGTTTTCGAAAACGATTGGAACAAGGATTTCTTTTTTGCCATTAGATTCTCGTACGAGTGGATTCTTGGTTCCTACCAAGCGGAACTTATATTCCCTATCGACCAAGAACCAGCCTTCTTTTTGCTCTTCGATTTTAGTGCCTACAGCAGCTCTTAAGTAAAGCATGGCTGGTGGGGTTTTACTTTCAAGCGTAAACGCTCTTGAGAACCCTCCCTCTTTGTTTTTTGTAGGAATGGGGAAATCAGTGACCATAACATCGGCATACTTGTACTGGAAAGATGGCCTTCCCAAAGTATCGGTTGTATAGCTGATGAAGGTTCCTGCTTGTTCCTTGGAAGTTATAGCTGGCCAATTTTCTTTCTCGCTTGCCAAAGTTGCAAAGGTTGGACCCGCAGGAAGGGCAATTACATTATCGCCCAGAGGGGGCTGATAACCAACTCCGCGATCGCGCCAATGCCTAGAGGCATCTATGAAGGCTCCCTGCCATATCATTGCAACTCTTAGTGAGTTTGCATCAAAAGCCAGATTTACTTTTTCTGGGTAGCCCACGCCAATGGCTCGAGCACCAGCGCCTTCAATAAAGTTGCGATAGATGATCGGTTCTTTTTCTGGAACTAATACGATAGATTCGCGGGAAAGGCCTTCGGGTGGAGAAGCTTTGGATCCTTGGCTGAGGTAGACATAAATACCTTCGATTTGCTTTTTAGTGCTGCCTTCAAGGATTTCATCAAAGAAGGTTTTACCCATGGGCCAAGGTGCGGGCATTCTGGTGCCGGGCCTGAAAGGTTGGGGGTCTAGCATATAGCGTTGAAACCAATCGCGCTTTAATCGTTGGGGCATGCTTGTGAGATCAAGGGCTTGAATGCCTTCAGCTTTTTGGTTGTTGAATGTATGGCATTTGATGCAACCCAAGGCTTTGGAGCCAACCAAAAGTCGACCCGAAGTTTTAACTTTAGAGGGCGTGTCTGCAAACTGGATAGCTTCAACCGGTTCAATGGTATCAACTTCACCCAAGGGTTTGATCAGAGGATTAACATTACCACTGCCATACTTGGGCATTCTTGCAAGCATGTAAGGCCTTACTTTAGTTCCTTGTTCAAGAACTTGTTTAAGCCAATCAGGGTTAAGCTTGGCGCCAACGCCTGTAAGAGCGGGAGGAAGCCGGCCTTCATCGCCCATTTCGGGTTGGGTGGTAACAAAGGAAGCATTGCGAGAATCTTCTGGTCCACCGATTTTGTCACGCTGGTGACAAGCGTAGCAATTCAAAGA
>CALARU010000138.1 GCA_937888715.1 uncultured Planctomycetaceae bacterium
GCAAAACAGGTAATTGATGTAATTGCACCAAATATTATTATGCCAAATATTGTATTTTCTTTTTGACCACCACCCATATCGTTGGTTTCTAAAGCGCCTATGGCAAACACAGCAATCACACTTCCAACCAATGTTAATGCCCCAAGGAAGGTGTATACCCCTGCTACAAATTTAACAAAACTGTAATTTGGTGGTGGTGGAAGATCATCGTTAATAAGAAAATGTTGTTGGGTTGACGGTTTATTATCAACCGGTGCTGGGTTTGGACGCACTGGTTCAACTTCAAGTATCTCCTCTATTTCTTCTACTGGCTCTTCCTGCGATGCACCAAAATCCAGATTCCGAATTCGATTAGCTTGAACCCACTTATCTGACCCATCCTGTCGTACCATATCCGTAGGCAAAAGCTTTCCCAACTGAGCAAGGGACATTAGCTCACTCCCACTCAATGGGCCGCTTACTTTGCCTTTAACCTGAATGTAAAATTTTAAGGCCATGACACTCCTGGGCGTTCGTGCTGTTTAGGTGTATTCCCAATACTTATAAATATTGGATAAGCTATAAATTAAGTTCTCAATAAATATATATCAAGAAGCAAACATGTTTTTAGGATCCAAATACCCATAGCCACCAACTATTCCCTTCACCCACACCAACCACCGCTTTACAATCCACCCATGAACAATCACCGACAAATCTGGAATGAGTTCTGCACCACGCATAGCATCGCCACCACTAAGGTACCGTTGTTTGAAACCTCATCAGTCCTTGCTGTTAAGACGAAGCAAATCGGTAAGCCAATCCCCAGGAGCATTCTTTGTCGAAGCCTTGAGATGGATAATCTTATTCGGGTGGAATGCGCCAAGCTTATTGATGACTGGAAGCAGAAAGCTTTTGCATATGACGGCCTGATCTACATGATGCTGGCAGAAGAGCCTGAAGGTGTTGTTCCCCTCTATATTGGCAAGGCTGAAACCATAGGCAAAGGCGAACATTCCTTTACGGGTAGGGCTTTTTAAATAATGCAAGGGCACTGGCATACTCTTTGGATAGATCAAATCCAGAGTCTATGTCGGGAGAAATCTTCTTAAATGCGACATACATCAGGCTTACAAGGTGCAGTCCGCTAAATTGGCCTTCTATTGACTTAAGCTTATATTGCTTCGTGGAATCATTGATATCTAATCCCTTCATTCCTAAAACTGCGACCTCAAAACCAATGGCTTGGACCTCAGCAATATTCATCGGGCTAAACCGTTCCATAGCACCGAGGCAATACATAACAGCATCGAACCTCTCGACGCCTGCGGATTTGGCTGCAAAAAACTTCCACGCTATTCGAGACCGGCCCTCTCGGGCAAGATCAGCCACCTGACCATGGCTATCTAAATTTAGAATTTCACTATAAAACTTACCAGCCTCGGAAAGCTTATTATTCTCTTCAAGAGCGCTACCAAGGCCGTATAAAATTTGAAGATCCTTTGGTGCAAGTGCTACAGCTCTGGACAGTATCGCCTCTGCATCGAGGGTATTGCCCACTTTTAAGTAAGCCCCACCTAGGTTCTTTAGCACTAGAGGATTATCTCCTTCCAGCCGGTCAACAGCTTTGAGCCGCTGAATAGCCATATCTAGGAGATTACTCTTTATCTCTGCCACAGCTAAAGCAATAGCAGCACTGGTGCTATCAGGTTTTAGTGTTAAAGCGATATTCAAATGGGTCATCGCCTGCTCAAGTTTGCTCGTATCGCTATAAACCATGCCAAGATTGTAATGGCAGGTGAAATCGTTTGGAGTCTGGAGCACCATTATTCCAAGAAGGTTGATAGCACTTTGACTTTCCCCCTGTTTGATAAGGTTCAATACTATTGCCATTGGGGCAGGGCTATCTATGGACTCAGACCATTTGACATGCACCTTTCGCTCATTCTCATCAACTCTTATCTGCACTTTACCTTTAAAGCGACTAAACTGATGTTCCACAAAAGCCTGAACCGCCTTTACGAACTCTTTTGAAGATGATTCCCTGGCATCTGCAGGCAGTTGAGAAATGTCGATATCATCAAAACCAATTGAAAAGTCCGATTCCATAAATGGCCCTTATTTATATTCCGTAAGCTTGTACCAGCTTTTAACCCCCAAGATATCTATCCACTTCTGCAGCAACTCTTTATCGTGGTCAGCATCAAGCATTGTCTCATGGAAAGCTTTGATTAACAGCTCAGATTTAGAAGTAAAACCTGCCAATGCGTAAGGTGCTTGCAATGGTTGCAGTCCCCAAGCCTTTGCCCAGAAGGAAGCAAAGGCAGCATTAATAGTAAGGCTGGCATCATAATGCTTTTTAGGGGTGGTTTTTCTAATTTCTGCACTGAGAGGCTTAATGTTTTCTTCAAGTTGTGAATGAATGATTGCTTTCTGCTGTTCTTTTAGCTCTGGGTAGTTGGTCAGAATCCAAGAATCTATTCTGAGCCCCACAGGTACAGACCTAATCTGTATTCCCAGGCCATCGTATATAGCGCTTGCGAATTGCCTAAGCTTATTATCGGGAAGATTAATTCCTAGCCGCTGAAAGTGTTCAGACACCAACTTTTGCCCCTCATCCCGTCCTGATGGGGTGGAGCCAACCTCAAAGCGATTACTTTGATTAGCACCGAAGGCTCTAAGGATAAATCCTGCTTGGAAAGTCCCTAGGTACTCTTTCTGCATCGCATACTTAGTGTGATATTGAATAATATGAGCAAGCTCGCCATTCCTAGCCATCTTTAAGTTAGCCTGGGTCTGCAAGCTGTCAGAAGCCCTGAATATTACAGGAATACCTGATAATTGAGCTGCCTCATCGAAAACCTTCTTTAGAACTTGGCTGGGCATAGTCGGTTCCTCTTAATTCAACATTGGTGAGGATAGCTTATCGAATTACGAAGCCGATTTCCCCATCAATCAAGGAATGTTGGATTGATAGTTTGGTGAGGTTACCTAAGAGACTAGCCTTAGGGGGAAAGCTTAATCCTTTACAAATAATTCAACTAAGTTCCAAATGCGTGGCCCCCCATGAGAGGGCCGCACCAACCAAGGAAAGATCTTAGTAGCAACTAACTTTTCTCCCTTCACAAGTGGGGTCTCACTGGCTTAAACAGCAACCCTAATATCTTAATTCACCTATTTGTTTGATTTTGAAGTCTTGAAATTGGAGGTGTCTCCACTACGGGAGGCAGCAAGATTTAGGGTGCAGGTATAAATTCCCCAGACTCCAAACGACGTGATCTAGATGGGTTTGTATCTACCCTGCTAACCTTGCGCCTTGCCAATATCATAGTATCCTGCTTGGATTACTCTTTAGACTTACCAGAGGCGCCCATGCAAGAAGTGAGCCTTGTACTTGATCATTATGATTTCTTTTGCCCTGTTACGGGCCAGAAAATTCTTTGGCAGGATAATTGCAAATCTTCCCCCGCTACTGCCTTCATTTATGTCGATTATTCAAAGGAATTTCCTTACATCACTCCAGAGCTTTTAAAACTCTTTGAAGAAAAATGCGATTTTATTTTTGAATACGAAGATGAAGATGATGGCCTTGAACCCTATGAACGATTCTTATTAGAAATCAAAGATAAGCCAAACCTCGTTGTGTTTAACATGAACGATTCGGAGAGTTCAATTACGATTCATGTTGGCATCGATATGAACTATTGCAAAGAAGAAGAGGCTTAGGGCAGGTATTTGCTATTTCTGTATTACAAATAATTACCTTTGGATTCACTCTGTTTATGCGTTACCATAATCTGATTATTGAGCGATAAGAAATCGTTTGGAGAAGATAATTTGCAGGAAGAATCAAAGGGCCCAACCGACTTTTTTGCAGGCCCCATCCTCAACTCCCCCTATCAGAGTCCTTCCAAGCATTGGGAGCTAGATGCTTCCGGACAACCAACACAACAAATTATCGACCGTCGTCGTCGTGCGGAATTCATCACTCCAATACCAAAGCCTAAAAAGCGCAAAGGTTCAGTTTCACAGCAAGAGATTATTTTTGATGAAGGCGAGGGCCTTTCAACTAAGGCTCAGCAATACGATCCAACCTCCCCGTTTATCAATCAGGCCCGCGTTCTGATTCAAGAATGGCGAAGCCTGCCCGATCCTAATAAATGGCAGGTCATGCCTGAGACAGCGCGACTATTACAGCATTGGCGCCATCACAAGTTCAGTGGGGTCCGCCCATTTTTCTGTCAAGTCGAAGCGGTTGAAACTGCAATATGGCTGACCGAGGTCGCCCCTTCTTCCAAGCTTGGAAGAGATATGCTCGAACATTTAAGGGTAGCTAATCAGGAAGCCAACCCCGAGCTTAATCGTCTAGCTCTTAAATTGGCTACTGGCGCAGGCAAAACCACAGTCATGGCCATGCTCATCGCCTGGCAGACCATCAATGCAGTGCGCCGACCGGGGAGTAAACTGTTCACGCGGGGATTTCTCATTTGTTGCCCCGGCCTGACGATTAAAGATCGTCTCCGTGTGCTGCAGCCCAATGACCCGGCCAGTTATTACAAAGACCGTGAGTTGGTGCCCAATGACATGCTCGACGATATGAATCGGGCCAAGATCGTCATCACCAATTACCACGCCTTCAAAATGCGCGACCGCATAGAACTTTCTAAAGGTGGAAGGCAGCTTCTTACAGGAAGAACCGGGGAAGAGATTCAGACGGAGGAGACGGAAGGCCAAATGATTCAGCGGGTGATGCCAGATCTCATGGGCATGAAAAATATCCTTATTCTAAATGACGAGGCGCACCACTGTTATCGGGAAAAACCCGCCGAACCTGACGACGAAGATTTGAAAGGGGATGAGAAAAAAGAGGCAGAAAAGAATAAAGAAGCAGCTCGGCTCTGGATTTCGGGCCTTGAAGCTGTGAACCGCAAGCTCGGCTTAACCCGTGTTATCGACTTGTCTGCCACGCCGTTCTTTCTTAGTGGATCTGGATATGCAGAAGGCACGCTATTCCCTTGGACTATGTGCGACTTCTCCTTGATGGACGCTATCGAGTGCGGGATAGTGAAATTGCCTCGTGTGCCCGTGGCGGAAAATATCCCAGGGGGCGAAATGCCAATGTTCCGAAACCTGTGGGAGCACATCCGCAAAGACATGCCAAAAAAAGGACGAGGGCAAGGAGGAGAACTCGATCCGCTTAAACTGCCCACCCGGTTGCAGACTGCATTGCACGCACTCTATGGCCATTATGAAAAAACATTCAAGCTTTGGGAAGACTCCGGCATTAGGGTGCCGCCATGCTTTATCATCGTCTGTCAGAATACAGCTATCTCCAAACTGGTATACGACTATATCTCGGGATTCAACAGAAAAAATAACGACGAAACGACGACGCTTGAAAATGGCAGGCTTTCATTGTTCCGCAACTTTGATGAATACGACAACCCGCTCCCACGCCCAAACACTCTACTCATAGACTCGGAGCAGCTTGAATCTGGCGAGACACTTGATGACAATTTCCGTGGAATGGCCGCTGACGAAATCGAGCGTTTTCGCCGTGATATTATTGAACGGACGGGGGACGCACAGTCCGGGAACAATATCACCGACCAAGCACTCTTGCGAGAGGTCATGAACACTGTTGGCAAGCATGGCCAGCTTGGAGCCGCCATTCGTTGTGTAGTCTCAGTATCAATGCTCACAGAGGGCTGGGATGCGAATACCGTAACTCATGTTCTTGGGATTCGCGCTTTTGGCACACAGCTTCTTTGCGAGCAAGTCATTGGCCGTGCTCTCCGTCGCCAATCCTACGATCTAAACGAGGGTGGTTTGTTTAATGTCGAGTATGCCGATATCTTTGGTATACCCTTTGACTTTACCGCCAAGCCTGTCATTGCGCCTCCGCAGCCGCCTCGGGAAACCGTGCAGGTTAAGGCTGTTAGCCCAGAACGGGATACCCTTGAAATTCTGTTTCCACGAGTAGAGGGTTATCGGGTAGAGTTACCCGAAGAACGGCTTACTGCCGACTTCAATGACGAATCTGTTTTGACACTCAGCCCCGACCTTGTTGGGCCGTCCATCACGCGCAACTCCGGCATCATCGGCGAAGGTGCGGACATGAGCCTTGAGCACCTCGGAGATATGCGTCCTTCCAGTGTCGTATTTCAGGTTACGAAGCGCTTGCTCTACACAAAATGGCGCGACCCTGGCGAGGAACCAAAACTTCACCTGTTTGGACAGCTCAAAAACATTACTAGGCAATGGCTCGATACTTGTCTGGTCTGCAAAGGCAACACCTACCCCGGGCTGCTGATGTACCAAGAACTAGCCGACATGGCCTGCAATAAAATTACGGCAGCGATTACCCGGCACTTTCTGGGCGAGCGCCCGATCAAGGCTCTCTTGGATGCCTATAATCCAATAGGATCCACCATGAATGTCCGGTTCAACACATCCAAAACCGACCGCTGGGAGACTAGTCCAAAGAGTTGCCATCTGAACTGGGTCATCCTTGATAGTGACTGGGAGGGAGAATTCTGCCGTATCGCCGAATCTCATCCCAAGGTCCTCGCTTATGTAAAAAATCACAATCTGGGTTTGGAAGTCCCCTACCGGTACGGCTCTGAAATGCGAAAGTACCTGCCGGATTTCATTGTGCTGGTGGACGATGGTCATGGGCCTGAAGACCCGCTGCGCCTTGTCGTGGAAATTAAGGGCTACCGGGGCGAAGATGCGGTTGAAAAGAAGTCCACCATGGACACCTATTGGATTCCGGGTGTCAACCACCTTGGCACCCATGGGCGCTGGGCTTTTGCCGAGTTCTGTGATATCTACGAGTTCGATACAGATTTCAAGGCCAGAGTGGAAGGCGAATTCGACAAGATGATTGAGAAGGTCCACCGATCATGATTAAGGCACATGAACAACATCAATACCAGGCTTTTTTCGGTCAGCAAACGGATCTTCTATGGGAGCACCTCCCAAGCTCACTCCACTGCACTACGAGGAATTCCATTATTCCCCCGCTGAATCTATTGAGGATATAGGATTAAATTATGGCTAAGAAACCCGTAACGCCCAAAGTTGTCGAAACTATCCTACATGAAGCGGATAAAAGGAAAAACATCCCTACTGCCGAGCACCAATCCGTGCTTAAGCAGGCCGATGCCATGCCTCGCACTGTCAGATTTCCACGAAACACCGACCTTGACCCTCAGCTTGTCTGGCGTGGTAAAGATGAAAAAGACTGGAGCGACCTCGTTGTCCACGCACCGCCACTTTACATTCAGGAAAAGGTGCATCCGAAGGTTCTGATTGATGATCTTTTGAAAAAGACATCTAAGGCAAAGGCTGGGG
>CALARU010000139.1 GCA_937888715.1 uncultured Planctomycetaceae bacterium
AAGCCGTTGCGATCAATTAATAATTTGCTTCCCCGGGCGTATGCAATCGAAGTATTTTTAACGTCAACCGCAATTTTTTTGATTCCCTCAGCAACAGGTTTAATTTCTAAATCTTTTTCCCAATGCCAAACATGAAGAAGATTATCAGTGGTCAAAATTAGAATTCGATCTTCCCCAAGGAAGCAAACGGTTCGAATTCCAGCATTAAAGGAGTCGGGGAAGTTATACTCCGCAATCGTGGTAGGCTTTTTCAGGGTAGTAGGGAATATCGCAGGGTCGTGGACTCGGATGGATTTGTCTTCACCATAACTTAGATAAAATTTTCCCGAAGGAGACCATTGGCTTCCCTGAACCCCTTGATCGTGAACCACATAAGAACGAATCCAGATGAAATCATCCATCAAGGCGCCCATGCGCAGCCTTTTCATCAGAATTTTTTCTTTGTCGCTTTCGTTCATCAGCGAAGCAGCAAACCAAACAGCGGCTTTGGTAAGGTCGTTGGCACGAATACGCTCGAAGCCAAGGTTTTCCTGTAACCCAGCGAGTTTCATACGATCATTGGCGAGCTTATTATTGAGTCCAAAACTTACTGCACCAATGGTAAATACTAGGAACGCCAAGCTTGCAGCGAGAGCAGGGTTACGATAGCACCATTTCACAGCAACTTCATTCCAAGGAGCTCTTCTTGCCTTGATGGATTTATTTTCGAGGTAGGCGTTCAAGTCTTCGGATAATTCGGAAGCTGATTCATACCTTTTATTAGGTTGCTTACTGAGGCATTTCAGACATATGGTTTCGAGATCTTTGGGAATACCAGAGCGAAGTGTAGAAGGAGCAATGGGATCTTTGAAGCTGACCTGCCTAAGAGTTTCCATGGCTGTTGCGCCCATGAAGGGAGGCCTGCCCACTAGCATTTCATAAAGAACAACGCCAAGGGCATAAACATCAGACATGGGCCCGATACGGCCGAGAGCAGGGTTGGCTTGCTCGGGGGCCATGTAGCTTGGAGTACCCACGACGCCCTGAGTTTTCCCCTGCCCGCCCTGCTCTTCCTCAAACTTCTTTGCAAGTCCAAAATCAGTGATCTTTGCAACCGTATCGCCCAGATGATAGGAGGTAAGAGTAAGTTCATCCTTCTGCGGTTTCTTACCACCCTGCATGAGGATATTAGCAGGCTTGATATCGCGGTGTATGATGCCGCTTTTATGTGCAACATCAATTGCATCTGCAAGCGTAGCCACTAATTTCGCAGCATCTTTGGGCTGCACTAAACGCCCGGAAATCATGTCTTCCAAACTTGCGCCGTTGACTAGTTCCATGACAAAGTAAGGTATGCCATCAAATTCATTGATGTCATAAACTTGGATGATGTTGGGATGATGCATCAT
>CALARU010000140.1 GCA_937888715.1 uncultured Planctomycetaceae bacterium
GACAAACCATCCGAACAAATCAAGTATCTCTGCCCGGGATGTAAATGGTGGATAAAAACATCCGGGCCGCCCGTAAGATCTTTTGAACCTAGATATTTATAAATCCGATTTCGAAATGGGTGGGTAGCAACTTGCGCCAGTGTGATTGAACCGGCAATATAAAGCGCATGAGCAAAGGAATGATCCGCCGTTATCAATGACAATTTCTGATCTTCCAACACATAGCACCTGCTATCACCAAGATTAGAAATCAATACATTCGGGCTATTCTCACGATAAAACAGACCTACCATGGTCGTGCCCATGTTCAAAAATTTCGGATTGGCTCGGGAAAGGTTCAATAAGGATTGGTTGGCAGAAATATATCCTTGGCAAATAAGTGCAGTATCGCCACCTTCTGAACCGTCTAAAAAGGGGCCTTGGTCAAAAACCTCTTGCGTAATACTTTTGATGGATTCATTGCTTGCAACTTCGCCTGAGGCATGCCCGCCCATACCATCTGCAACCAATGCTAGAAACAAACCATCAGCCTTGATGCATTTTATTGCGTCTTCATTATTTGAACGAAGTCCCTGAAGTGATTCAGAGGAAACTTTAAACTCAATTGCCATCTGAAGAATATTCCTGAAAAAATCAATATCTCAGAGTACTGTCATTATCATAATTTTGGCTCCTCTACCATAAACAATTATTAATTCTGGAGATTGATTTATAAAATGCATTTTAATAAAGAAATGATCAATTTATTACTCGAAGCACTAATTGCACTTGCTAAGATATAATACTGAATAGGTAAGGAGAAATATTATGCCTGTTGAAATGGGTCTTAGAAGAATCATTATTAGCGAAATTCATGAACAACAAGTCATCGTTTTAAAAGAACTGGAAGGCGATAGAAGTTTTTCAATTCAAATTGGAATTTTTGAAGCCACTAGCATTGATCGCAAAATTAAAAAGATTCCTTCCCCCCGACCCCTAACCCATGATTTATTGTGCCAAACGATAACAAGCCTAGGGGGTGAGCTTCAAGAAATTCAAATTAATGAACTCAAAGACAAAACCTACTTCGCCACACTTAAAATCAGGCAAGATGGGAAGTTTGTGAAAATCGACTGCAGGCCTAGTGATGCCATCGCCTTGGCGGTCACCATGAGTGTTCCAATTTTTGTTTATGAAGAGGTTTTAGAACAAATCAGCGAAGATATTTGATATCTTTGCCTTTTTTCAACCAATTCCACAATTCTATTGACCAAAAGTTAAGCTTATCCATTCTTCGTCCGATTAAAATGGACTAGATAGAATCGTTAAAAAGCTTTATACGATCATTCCTTGAAGCAGCTGAACTTTAACTTTTGCTAAGTTTAGGTTTTTCATTTCTGCTTCATTATTATTAGAGTTTTGGTTTTTGGGGGATATCTCAATGCCTGTTTCTTCGACCGCAAGAATTCATCCAAGTGCTATTATCTCTTCCGACGCTGAGATAGGCGAAAATGTAGAAATTGGCGCGCTCGCCCTTATCGATGGCCCGGTGAAAATTGGCCACAACTCCGTCATCAAACCAGGTGCAAAGTTATTTGGCAACCTTTCCCTTGGCTCCAAAAACATTGTTTACAGTGGTGCTATTCTTGGCGAAGCTCCTCAACATATGAAATATGATGGCGAACCTACCAGAACCATTATTGGCAATAACAACATTATCCGTGAAGGCGTTACTGTTCATCGGGGAACTACCGCCTCCAACGAAACAATCATTGGAAACGGAAACTTCTTGATGGCAAACAGCCACGTCGCCCACGATTGCAGGGTCGGCAACGGCTGTATTCTTGCAAATGGGGCACTCATGGGCGGGCATTGCGTGATGGAAGATGGCGCTTTCTTATCAGGAAACAGCGCTGTGCATCAATTTGCCAAGCTTGGAAGGCTGGCACTTTTAAGCGGTGTTTCTGCCACGACTAAAGACATTCCACCCTTTATCATAGTACAGCGAATTAATGTGGTATCAGGCGTCAATGTTATAGGAATGCGTAGAGCTGGTATTTCACATACGAACATTGATGGAATACGAAAAGCATTTCAAATTATTTACCGCGAAGGTTTGATCTTGCCTCAGTCGCTACTTAAAGTTGAAAAAGAATTATGCCACATCCCTGAGGTCGCAGAATTCATCGCTTTCATTCGCACTGCAACCAGGGGCATCAGTCTTGAAACCAACAGGCAGGAAGCAGCATAATAACTAGCTTTTTGCTTCGAGTTCTTTTACAAGTTGAGCCAGTAATTCTGGCTTATCTTGTTCTACTAGGTGCTTGATTCGGGCTTCGGGAACTTCCAGCTTTTTCATAGTTTCGACTATGGTGCTCCAAACTTTTTCTCTTTTCTTTCCACTGCTTAGATATAACTCGCCCACGAGTTCAGCCAATCGCTCATGCGCAATGGGGTTTTGGTTATCGTAAAATCGTTTGATGACTTTTTGCTGGTAGGGACTGAAATCGCGTGCCACTTTAAATACTCCCTTACATAATTTCCTAATCCAAGTATTCCTTCCTGAACATTTCTTCTTTTGAATATATACCACAGAATTGCTTTTGCGATAAATTTGATTTTCCAGTTTTTCTATAAAATTGTATACTTCACTTGGTTTCTAAAGGTGTTGGTAACGGAGTTTTTACCTTGCGTGCCGTAATTCAACGCGTATCGATGGCGAAAGTCACTGTGGAAAGCCAGATTTTAGGCGAAATCCAAAAGGGACTACTCATCCTTTTAGGAATAACCAATGGTGACAACGAAGAAAAAGCTGATTGGCTCGCTGAAAAAGCAGCTAGTTTAAGAATATTTCCCGATTCAAACGGAAAAATGAACCTGGATCTGGTTGAATCGGGCGGCGCCATCTTGGTTATCAGTCAATTTACACTTTATGGGGATTGTTCGAAGGGCCGGAGGCCAAGTTTCATAACCGCAGCAAGGCCTGAAATTGCTGAACCTTTATACGAACATTTTATCCGAAAATTAAGATTGCTGGGAATTACCACACATACTGGGAAATTTGGCGTTGATATGAAAGTTGAACTGGTTAATGATGGGCCTGTAACCTTAATAGCTGATGCCTAAAGTGTAAAAAAACGGAGTAACAAAATGTCCAACGGAATATTTCGGCGAAAATCTCTTCAAAAAGTGATGGCAGATTCTGAAAGCGGGCACAGCCTTAAGCGCGTGCTCGGCCCTTGGGCATTAACTGCTCTTGGTATTGGCGCAATCATAGGCACCGGAATTTTTGTTTTAGTGGGTAAAGCTGCCCGCGATGTTACTGGCCCTGCACTTATACTTTCTTTTGTATTTGCAGGCCTTGCATGTATTTTTTCGGCACTTTGCTATGCGGAATTTGCATCCATGGCCCCTGTTGCTGGCAGTGCTTACACCTACGCATACCTTACCCTGGGCGAACTGATGGCATGGATCATTGGGTGGGATCTCGTTCTCGAATATGCAGTCGCAAGTTGCACCGTCGCACACGGTTGGTCTAAATACTTCCAAGATATACTTAAACAATTTGAGTTCCATATACCGACAGCTCTTACAAACGCACCTTTTGATATCGCCAAAGGTGGCGAAATAGTTTCAACAGGCTCCATCCTCGATCTGCCCGCAGTGGCTATTTCTCTTATCATCACTTTCATTTTGGTGCGAGGCATCCGGGAAAGCGCTTTCATCAACGGCATCATGGTTGTTGTCAAACTTGCTGTTGTTTTCTTTGTCATTATTGCAGGCATTCCTCACATCGTCACATCCAACTGGACGGACAACTTCGCACCATTCGGGTATGGCGGCTTAAGCTTTTTCGGAACTTTGGTCTGGGGAGATATCAACCCCGCTACCAATGCTCCGTCTGGGGTTTTAGCAGGCGCAGCGCTTATTTTCTTTGCCTACCTTGGTTTTGATGCAGTTTCCACAAACGCAGAGGAAGCTAAAAATCCTAAACGTGATATGCCCATTGCTATCATTAGCTCTCTTTTGATTTGCACAGTTCTTTACATTGCAGTGGCTGCAGTTTTAACCGGCATGGTTAATTACAAAGACATTCCAAAAGACGCCCCTGTCGCTAATGTTTTTGCGCAAGTTGGTATGCCCTGGGCCAGATTACTGGTTTCTATTGGCGCATTAACAGGCATTACCTCTGTTCTTTTGGTTATGATGTGCGGGCAACCCAGAATTTTTCTGGCGATGGCTCGCGATGGCCTTCTTCCTGAAAAGTTTTTCGCCAGTGTTCATCCTGTTTATCAAACACCATGGCTTGCCACTATGCTTACCGGGCTCATTGTCGCATTAGGTGGCAGCTTGCTTCCCCTAGATGTTCTTGCTGAACTTACCAACATTGGAACATTGTTTGCCTTTGTGGTGGTTTGTTCCGCGGTACTTATTTTAAGGTTCAAAGATCCTAATGCGCCTCGCTCTTTTAAAGCACCTCTTGGACTGTTTTGCCCCATTGGAGGTATTGTTTTATGTTTGGTACTCATGTTCTCTCTTGGTTGGGAAAACTGGGTTAGGCTTTTCATCTGGCTTGGAATCGGACTTGCGATTTACTTTGTTTATGGTGTCCACCACAGCAAACTTCGGATCGAAGATAACAACCTTGCCAAAAAGTTATAAGCATGGACAACAAACAATTCCGACAACGGCTAGGCCTTTTCGACTCCACAATGCTTGTTGCAGGAACTATGATTGGCTCCGGCATTTTCATTGTTTCCGCAGATATCATCCGTGATGTAGGATCCCCTGGAAGCCTTTTGCTGATTTGGATTTTAACGGGCTTCATGACAATTCTAGGGGCACTCAGCTACGCAGAACTCGCAGCGATGATGCCTCGCGCAGGTGGGCAGTATATCTATCTTAAAGAAGCTTTTGGCCCGCTTTGGGGATTCCTTTATGGCTGGAGCTTATTCCTCGTAATTCAAACAGGATCCATTGCAGCAGTTGCTGTTGCTTTTTCAAAATTTCTCGGCGTCATTGCACCAACCCTTGGAACTGGTGAAGAAGCGAAAATCATCAATTGGAGTGGCTTAAACCTAGTAATCTCACTTCCTCTACCCTGGCTTAAAGAACCTTTGATCATTTTTAAACGCACAGAATTCGCAATCACTTCAGGCCAAATGATTGCGGTTGCAATTATTGCTTTCCTCACCCTGCTTAATTGCAGAGGTGTTAAAGAAGGCAAATGGATTCAAAACTTTTTCACCGTAATCAAAACTTTAAGCCTTATCATTCTCATTATTCTTGGGTTTAGCATCGGAGCGAACAGAGAGGTTATTAACCTTAACTTTGCAGACCTATGGGCTGGCTCTTTCTCCACCGACCGCTTTAATTCTATCTCAGAACTTGTAGGGGGAGCACCTTGGCTTGTTGCTTTTATGGTTGCTGGCGGAGCTATGGTTGGGTCTTTATTTAGTGCTGATGCTTGGAATAATGTAACCTTTACTGCAGGTGAAATCCGTAATCCCAGCCGTAATCTGCCACTGAGTTTGATTTTCGGAACTGGATCCGTCATCTTTCTTTATCTTTTAGTTAATCTTGCATACCTTTGCGTTTTACAAGCAAACGGCAACCCGCTGGTCAGCATTCAACTTAAAGCTGAAATCGAAGAAGGACTTGCAATCAGAAAAGAATATGCCGCAGAAGCCGATTATCTTTCGGCAACTGCAAACCGCCTTGAAAGTGAATCCCTTTTTCTAAAAGCAAGAGTTGCATTACTTGACAAAGATGGCCAAACAACCAATGGAAAAAGACTGATCCAAGATGCGGAATCCAAACTTGCAGAAGCCTCTACCTTTAAAATTAAAGCTGACATTGCCAAGGATGCAAGCAATTCTGCGAGTGAAGAAACTAATCGAAGGCTTAACGAGCGAATCGTTAGAAGCACGCCCGAACTTGGGATTTCCCATGCACGGGATGACCGGGTTGGAACTGCTGTTCTACAAATGATTTTTCCTAAATATGGAATGATTGCGATGGCAATTGCCATCATGATCTCCACTTTTGGATGTGTGAACGGCATGATTTTAATGGGGTCAAGATTATATTATGCCATGGCTCAAGACGGCTTGTTTTTCAAGGCTGCAGGCGAATTAAACACTAGAGGCGTGCCCGCATATGGTTTAGTAGTTCAGGGCGCATGGTCTATTCTTTTAGTTTTCTCCGGGACATACATCGAACTGCTGGACTATGTTATTTTTGCTGCCCTGCTATTTTATGCCCTTACAGTTTCTGGATTATTCGTTTTGCGCCGAACAAAACCTGATGAAATTCGCCCTTATAAAGCTTGGGGCTATCCATTCCTACCCTTTCTTTATATTTTGCTCTGTACCATTGTAATGGTTGATTTGTTGGTCGTAAGGCCGGAATATACTTGGCCTGGTTTGATTATTGTAGCTTCTGGGATTCCTGTTTTTTACTTTTGGCGCAAAAGGAATCCTCATACCATTTGAGTAATTATGCAAATTCAAGAAATTAAATTCAGTCTGCTTAGCATTCCCACCAACCCAACAAGATCTTCTGCCACCGAAATCGCTGCTGGGAGAAGTGATAAAATCACAACCCTTGTTGTTCGGGTTAAAACTAAATCCGGCATTGAAGGCATTGGGTTTGCTTATTCTCTGCAGGGCGGGGGCAAGGCAATGCTTGCATTGGGCCAGGAAGATTTAGCTCCAATCTTAATCAATGAAAATGCATTAGATAACGAAAAACTAGCGGCCAAAGTTTATTGGCGCACCCAAACAATTGGCAGAACCGGACTGGTTCAACAAGTTTATTCTGCAATCGATATCGCCCTTTGGGATATCAAAGGCAAGGCTGCTAATTTGCCTCTGCATAAATTACTCGGAGGATTCCGCGAATCAATTCCCGCTTATATCTCCCACACGGGATGGCTCTGGATGAGTGTCGGGCAAATAATTGATCTCTCAAAACCTTATCTTGACCAAGGTGTAATGGGCCTTAAGGTGAAAGTTGGCGCCAACCCCCAAAGCGATATCGAACGCATTGGTAATTTACGCGAAGCTATGGGAGAAGAAATTTGGCTGGCAGTTGATGCCAACGAACGCTACGACACCGGAACGGCTCTTGCTATGGGTAACTTTTTCCAAGATGAAATTGGGGTAGGTTGGTTTGAAGAGCCCATCAGTTGCGAGAATATCAAAGGCCATGCTTATCTTGCGAACAAGTTGGATATTCCGATTGCGGCGGGCGAAATGCTTTTTTCCAGAGAAGAGTTTCACAACTATGTTGAAAAAAACGCACTCGACATCGCTCAGCCTGATATCACCCGTTTAGGGGGCATCACCAACACTTTAAAACTTATTCATTACTGTGAAAGCCAGAATATACCGGTTAGCCCTCATTTGTTGCCCGAATTAGCGGTCCAAATTGGGTGCGGTTTGGCCCAAGTAACTTCCGTGGAATACATGCCTTGGTTTGAACCACTATTTAATGAATACCCAAAATTTAAAGCAGGCAAACTTGTACCTCCTGAAGGCTCCGGCTTAGGCTTGAGTTTTTCGGAAAAAGCTTTGCAAGAATTCTCCGCAACCTAGCCAGAAACCCTGGCTTCACCATGCCTCCAAAAATCCGACTTGCATCATTTAATATTTGATGTATCTACCTCCATTTGATTCTTCATTGAGTTAAGAGTTTCATGGAGTAAGAAATTGGCAGATTCTCAAACAACGGTTTTAGATTTAAGAAAAAAGATGGCGGGCTTTGTTGCAGCAAGAGATTGGGAACAATTCCACGATCCGAAAAATCTTGCGATGGCCCTTTGCGCAGAAGCTGCAGAATTGCTTGAGCATTTCCTTTGGATCACTCCTGAAAATTCAAAACTCTCCGTCTTGGATCCTATCAAACGAAGAGAAGTTTCCGAAGAAATTGCAGATGTTACCTGCCTGATCATGGCATTATGCAACTGCATGAATCTTGATCTTTCTGATTCTTTAAATGCAAAAATGCTTAAAAACGAACTCAAGTACCCTGCGGAAAAGTGTCGCGGATCCTATAAGGCCCCAGATGCCAAACCTTCTAATGAGTAATTCCATGTTGAACACAAATTGCTTTGCTATTTTAATGCTTTTTGCTGGTGCATTCTTTTCTCTAGCTCAGGTTCCGGGCACTTTACCCATCGAATCCGACAAAGAAACACCCACCTTAAAAACAGATGAAGGCAGCCAAGTTTCTGTTATCACACGCTTTGTTGATACCCCTGAAACCGGCAAGCCTTGCACCATGGAAATCACTTTAAAAAACCTTGGCAGCCTCCCTCTTGAAGAACTTGTTCTAAGTCAAGAATGGAAAACTAAACCTGAGATTTTAGAGGTAAACCCAAAACCTTTCATCCAAGAAAACAAATGGACATGGGAAATACCTGAACTACAACCAGGCACCGGCAAAATATTCCAATTCAAAGTTCTTGCTGCAGATAAAGATAATTTAAACTTTAAGCCCGCTGTCGTTTACAAAGTTGCAACATTGAAAAAAAACGCTGAGACGAAAGATGGCCTACTGGTCCAAGTTCAAGGGCCACAATGGGTAAGGCGTGGGCAAAGGGCCGTTTTTGAAATCGTCGTTGCAAACCATGGTTTAACTCCCGCAGAAAATGTAACCATCCGTGATAAACTCCCCCAGGGACTCAGACACCCGGAAGGCGAACTTATTGAAGCAACTTTGGGGGATATACCCGCAGGACAAACCAAATCTATTCGACTTGAAACACTTGCTGTGGAAAACGGGAAATTCTCTCAGAACATTCAAGTAGCATCAACCAATGGCGAAAAAAAACTCTATCAATCAGATATCTCTGTCAGTGATGGGCAGATAAACCTTCAGTGGAAAAAATCTTGGGAAGATACCGCCAAAGGCGAACTCGAAATGATTCTTGAAGCTAAAATTGATTCCATTAAAGCAGGGCAAATCCAGATTGCCATTCAGACTGTTATTCCTGAAGGGCTCGAAATTGTAGGCAGTAACCCTCAAGCGAGATTTGAATCAACTGCTCCTACAAATAAATTACTTGTCTGGAATAACCCGCAAGTTATCGGGGGAAAATGGTCTGCAAAGCTGCGATTAAAAGCAGCAAAACCAGGCGATTGGCAACTAAATGCAAAGGCCTCAATGGAGAATAGTGCAGATACCGCGTCGATGTTTTTGGTACGCATTGAAGGCACCTCTGAGATCCAAGGTGTATTTGCACCTCCAACCATAAAAGCAACCCTGGGCAATGAAAGCGAAATTAGGTTTTCCCTGAAAAACAATGGTTCGATTGATTTAAACAACACCAGTGTTCGGTTTCTTTTTCCCGATGGAATTGTTCCATTGGCTTGGAATGGGCCAACCATTGCGGGGCTCAACGGACAGAACTTAAATTTCGATGATCTTCCTGTTTTAGCAAACCGAGCAGACAAGATTTATTCGGTAAATTTAAAGGGCCTCAGCCCTGGAGAATTCCGCGTGGTCGTTGAATATGGTATTGGAAACATCAAGCGCAGCAGTGCGTGCTCTATAACTGTTTCCCCCCTACCCTAACCAATCGGCTCATCCTCACACAATTTATTTTCATTGTGTAAATATTTGGTTGTTCATCAAACAATATTTTTGTATCTTAGTCACTTCAACCCAAGATGAGATTTCATCTTGGATCGCCAAGGAAGCGCAGATTAACGGGGAAGGGAATCCCCCCTTTTATCATCCTTTTCTTGCTTCTCAAATTTCCAACATTTTTTTTTAAAACACCTCTAACCTCGGTGATTTCCGTGCCTAAAAATACCGATTTTATATATGTGGGTTTTACGAACCTTGGTCTTGTAAATTGTCTCGACCGTTGCTAAATTCCGCCCGCTTAACTGATCGAAAGGTCTTAACCTTCTTTCTTTTTTGCAAAGGCCTTTAGCCGAATTGGTCGGCAAAGGAACATGGCTAATTTACATGTCGGAACCATGGTATGCCATGCTAACGGACAAGAGGAGTTTTTAATGAGCGGTAATAAGACAGAAAAAGAACAAGTTAAAGTACATATTCGCTGGATGATTAGACGCGACATGCAAGAAGTATTACAAGCAGAACAACAATGCTTCGCACAGTCTTGGACTGAAGAAGATTTTTTACGCTGCCTCAGGCAACGCAATTGCATTGGGATGGTAGCAGAAGCTGGCGACAAAGTGATCGGGTTCATGATTTATGAACTTCACAAAAACAAACTTCACATTTTGAATTTTGCTGTGCACCCTGATTACCAACGGTCGGGCGTAGGATTACAGATGGCTGTTAAATTGATTGGAAAGCTTTCAAGCCACCGTAGAACAAGAATCACTTTGGAAGTCCGAGAAACCAATTTATCGGGCCAGGTATTCTTCAGAAATCAAGGTTTTAAAGCAATAAGAGTGCTTCGCTCGTTTTATGATGATAGCAATGAAGATGCATATCTGATGCAATATAAATTGCCTTCAGACACCGATGAAGACTTTGAAGAAACCATCAATCGTATTGCTCAATACGAAGAAAACGCTTAATCGAATT
>CALARU010000141.1 GCA_937888715.1 uncultured Planctomycetaceae bacterium
AGGGTATCTTCCGCGAAGAATTTGCGCTCCCCAGGCGTATCGGTCCAACCTGGGTAAACTATGTTTACCCGGATGTTGTGTTTGATTAGTTCAATAGCTGCTGTTTTTGCCATCATGTCCAATGCTGCTTTGGCCATATTGTAGGCCATGCAGGAAGGGTAGGGCACAACGGCATGGGGCGAGCTTACAATCACGACATTGCCGCCGTTACCTTTTTTTAACATTTGGTTGGTGCATGCTCTTAAGGCATGAAAAGCGCCCCACATAGAAACATCGATGGTTTTGTGGAAACCTTTCATGTCTGCAACATGGAACATTTCGCGATCGCTAAAAACTGCGCTCGAAACAAGCGTATCAATTTTCCCAAGTTTATTAACTACATCGGAAACCATGGTTTCAACTGCAGCTTGATCCACCAAATCTACAGGATATAGCAGGCATTTTCTTCCTAGTGCTTCGATTTCTTTTTTAGCTGTTTCTGCAGATTCAGGCATTGTGAGATAATTAAGCGCAATATCTGCGCCTTCTTTTGCAAGCGCAATTGCAGAAGCCCGGCCGATTCCTGATGATGCCCCGGTTACAAGTGCCACTTTTCCTGATAGTTTCATTCTTTTCTCTCCTTAGATTTTGCTACATTAGTATTGTCATTACCATCTTTTGGGGATTTTTTCAAACGGGAACTTTAAGCGTGCTATTTACCTTGGCAAATAATCCCATTCCAAACTGGCGACTGCCCGAAGCTGCTTATATTCATATTCCCTTTTGTGCCCAACATTGTGGCTATTGTGACTTCGCAATCGCCATTGGTAAAGATGCAATTAGGGATAATTATCTCGATGCACTCGAAAAAGAAATCTCTAAGCTCGGGCGAGCACATCCAGTGCAGTCATGGTTTATTGGTGGAGGCACCCCAACCGAACTTAACGCTATTCAGTTGGAAAGATTATGCAAAATATTAAAGCAATGGCTGCCTTTGACTGGTGAGGCGGAGTTTTCGATCGAGGCCAATCCTGATTCTACAACGGAAGATAAACTTGCAGTCCTTGCAAACTATGGCTTAACGAGGCTTAGCTTAGGAGTGCAATCATTTCAAGAACCCGTGCTGCAATTGTTGGATCGTAAACATAAAAATCCCCAGGTCGAGCGAGTCATCGAAGATGCTCGGAAGCTTAAAATCCCATCCATTAGCATTGATCTGATTTTTGGTTCAGCAGGGCAGTCGCTTGAATCTTGGAAGTATGATCTTACCCGTGGTCTGGCTATGCAGCCTGATCATTTTTCCACCTATGGTCTTACTTATGAAAAAGGCACCCCTCTTTGGAAAAGAATGAACCGGGGTGAAATCATTCCATTGGAAGATACAGAAGAGCTGGCTCATTACGAAGCTGCTATCGATACGCTGGAAGCTCAAGGGATGGACCATTATGAAATATCGAGCTTTGCAAAGAAGGGCAAAAGATGTTGGCATAATCAAGTTTATTGGGAAAATAGCGCCTATTATGGGTTTGGCATGGGGGCTGCAAGATATGTGGCGGGCAAGCGCGAAGTGAACACACGCGATCTAGATTCGTATATTCAAAAATCTTTATCCGGGCAGGAAACAATATTTCAATCAGAGCAACTCGAACCTAGAGAAGAAGCTGTTGAAACGCTGGGGTTGAATTTGCGAAGAATGCAAGGTGCTAATCGCGAACGGTTTTTCATGCGCACTGGATTTCATCTTAATGAAATCACGGGCCCCAAGAAAGATTACCTAGTGCAGCAGGGCTTATTGAAAGACGATGGGGAAAGTTTAAGCCTTACCCGCAGAGGCCGTCATCTTGCAGATTGGATTGTAACCAAATTGTTTTGAGAACTGCCCCCCAAAACATCGCCACGGTTGCTTGCAAGGCGTGAGCGCAAGCGTAATTTGTGATACTTCAAACCAGGAATGAAAAAGCACAGAGCGCTCACGGTACCAAAAATAAGCTGGCAATATGCAGGCCATAGGGCCATGGGGATGGTGGTGAGATAAAGAGCAATAGCGGGCGGGTAGAATTCTCCACTCAAAATGCCTGCTTTAGTGAAAAAAACAGTGCCCGCAATAATAGCTAATATGGGCGAAAGTGTAAGCACTGGCATGCCTAAAAATATTTCCGTAAAAAACACTCCGATGGTAGAAATTACCGCAGCAGCCCAGATGTGGCCTACTTGCCTTTCTACAAAAAGAACGGGTCCACCTTGCTTGCGCAACTCCCAGAATATTGCACCCCATAAGGCCAACCCGCCACCCCATAGCAAAATGTACCACCAAGGGCTATTGATACCAACTCGAGCCATGTACCAAGTTGCAACGCATTGCGAAAAAATCATGGCGCTATGCATCATCCAAAGCAAACCCCAGTTTTCAAGAACGATGGCATGATGAGTATCTCGCAGCATTCTGCTGAAGAAGTTAGAGAACGATCCGAGGCTGCCCGAACGAACGGAAGTGGTCTCGCCTCGAACCCAAGCCTCGAGGTCGATTGCAAGATCTTG
>CALARU010000142.1 GCA_937888715.1 uncultured Planctomycetaceae bacterium
CACTCCTTAATTTTATCATCGTCCCTTTCGGTGTAAAAAATATCTACCCGCCAAGTCAATAATTCCCAAAGGAGCATTCCCTTTTGGTCTATCCCATTGGTTTTTGCTTTGGTAAATAAGTCGTCATTTTCGTTGGAGCTTGGATCCACAAAATAGTACAACAACATTAGGAATGGCCTAGTTTCGGCTTGCGGACTTTCAAGAATTCCAACAATAAATACATCTCTTACTTCCCGAAATTCGGCGTAATTCCTTTTAAGGTAAAGGTCTCTTCGAAGGCAAATGTACATTCCTGCCATTCGATTTGCGTCATCGTCTGAAAACTCTTTTTCGTCGACCCCATATTTTGCCCATGAAAGGTCCTGTAGTTCTTGCGGAATTATAAATGTAGCATGAACTTCAGGAAGAGTACCAGATTCGAGTTCTTCCATGGAGCCGACCATTATGGTATTCCATGGCACGGGAATAGGATTTGTGGTTATATATCTGGAATCAATATCTACAATTTGGTCGCCTGAAACTACAAAACCATGGTCAGACAGGGATAGAATTCTGTTTTCGGCAGCGGCTCGTGCCCAACCTTTTGGCCTTTCTCCTATCGAGAAACTTGCACCACCATATATTGGGCCAACTACCTTTAGAATATCAGCGAATGGGATTGCCAACGGGGCGTCATCAAATGGAAGTTGTCGAGAATATACTTCGTGATTCCCTTGTCGAGATATTGTACCTTGCTCAAATTCTTTGAACTCTGCATAACAGGTGTAAAAAGATGCCCCTTTTTGGCGCAACTCGATTATTTTCTGAATATCACCTGCCTTGCATGCTTCTTTAAGCATCCGGCCGGGAGAATCTGAATTATCTGATGAATTTTCTTCCTCCTCTGAGGAACTTGGATCATATTCTTCATAATTGGAGACAAAGGATTCCATGCCTGCGCTGGATGGAGTGTATCCAGTTTCGTGCTTTATCATTTCCTTCAGAAGACTTTTTATCGTTGCAACTATGGAGATTGCATTGCTCTCTGAAAGATCCTGCATCAGGAAAAAAATCGCAAGCTTGCTGTTTATGTTTGACTGATTGAAATCTAGATAATTTCCACAAAGCATACTTTCTGCTTCAGCCATGGATTCAGGATCAAGGCAAGGTGTTGATGATGCTTTTTCATTCGCCAATATCAAGGCGAACTCGCCATGAGTTAACTCGGTCAGATCCAAATGAACTGAAAAAATTGCTGCATTTGCAGTGTCATGAGCATCGTAATTTTCAAAATATTTATCATCATCATCATTGTCATATTCATCATCATCTGTGGTGAAACGATTGAAATGATTGATTTTCCATTGCCTGACTTTTTCAAGAGCTTTTTCCAGCAAGGTCTTTGATTCATATACAAGATTTGCATACTGCTCGGGTAATTCCAATTCCCCTCGGTATTTGGCTAACCATTTTGCCCCTTCGGGTGATAGTACCTCGAGGTTATCAAATTCCAATTTTCTTCCTTGGAATTTAGAAAGGACTTGCGCATTTTCATCCGATAGCTCAAGGATTCCATTCAGAGATAGATCACCACGAAAGTTGACAAATTCACGGGCTACTTCCAAGGGCAGACTCTTGATACCTTCAAGTTCAAGAGTTTTTGTGCTGCTTGCCATGCCCTTTGCTGCCTCGGTTGTTATCTCAATAATACTTTCGTTATTAACTCCATCGTCTGCAATCCATTTTCCAAGTGCTGTGGAACTAACCGAGCAAAGCCCTTTAAGTTCATACATTACATCCCAGTTGCGCCCGGGAAGGCTGAAACGGGTGGCCCATGCATCTTGAGCTTTTTCAGAAAGGTTTATGACACCTGATAAGTCAACTTTGGATGAATGCTGTGCCAAATCCAACGCAGCCTGATCAGAAAGAAATTTTAAACCCTTAAAGCTTAGTTCGCCCTGATGGTTTTTTAATTCTCTCGCCACATCGGTTCCAAGGTTTTCTAATCCATCGAGAATTAGTTTTCCCTTGAAATTGGAAAGGCATGCTGCAACCTGTTGCGTAAGAACAGTCAAACCATTTAATTCCAATGATTTTGCAG
>CALARU010000143.1 GCA_937888715.1 uncultured Planctomycetaceae bacterium
GTTTGGTGTGGGGTTTGAGCCCGCCATCGATGGCAACAATCTTGATTATTTGGATTTGCATCAGAGGAACCAGCAAAGGGTTTGACTTGAAACATCATGGTGTTAGGCACACCATTGGGCCCATCGTAATCGCCTTTGGGGATTTCCATAACTTGTTCGGGAACAACAATACGGCCACCTTCAGTTATGCCAAGGTTATGTCGATTGGCGGCATAAAAAGCAACACGGCTTCTGCCATCGCAAAGGGCAAAGCCTTCTGCGGCGAGGATGGTGTTGGAAAGGCCATCAGAAACAGTGGAAAAGGAAACAGGAGGGGAAAAGAACCCGAGGTTGTTTTTGCTCCAAAGTCCAAAGGGAGTAGTTGCATCACCTTGAGAAGCCCCAAGAACATTCCAATTAGCGAGGTAGTTGGTGGTGGCCCACCCCTCGGAAGAAAGAGAATTCAATGGAAGACTAGAATCAGAAGGGCAGCGAAGAAGTGAAATTGTTTTAGTGCGAATCTTAGGATTCCAGATTCCAATTGAGGTGGCAGCGGTGATATCTTGAACAGCACAAGCTGGGTTCCACTGATTGGTGCCTGCGTCAAGTGTTTTTACCATTGCGCCAGTGGGTGGTGTTGGCCTATCAGTATAATGCGCAGGCACCCAAATGGATTTACCACAGGGGTTGGAATTTATCGAGGAAGCGCCGTTGTTATTATTGGCAGACACATCAGCTTCTATCTGTTTGTACAAATTATCTAGTTCGATGTAAGGTAATAAGTGAACGATCCAACTTCCAAAGACATTAGCGTTTTGCACATTGGTACCGCCGTTTGCTGGGTCGACTGCGGGAAAAGTGCCATGGTAACTGGGCAACTTATTATTTACTGAATGAAAGTTCGCCATCGCCAAGGATAATTGTCTGCCATTAGCCATGCATTGCATCATGGCTGCAGATTCTCGAACTTTTTGCACTGCAGGAAGAAGCAACCCAATTAAAATGCTAATGATTGCAATAACAACGAGAAGTTCGATGAGAGTGAATGCGTTTCGGGAGTTAGATGGATGAACTTTTAACAAAGGCATATCTAAGAAATCCGTAAAAGTTAAAGTACAACGCTTGATCTGATTATAACCCACAAAAAATGGATTTGAGTGAATAGTTGGGAAAATAGAAACAAAAAAAGCCGTCATGCGATAGTGCACATGACGGCTTCGGATTAAACGGATCAAATTTACTTGGCAACAATCGGCTTGATCTGCAAGTTACGGAATCTTACAGGGTCGCTATGGCCAGCAAAGCCAAAGTGACCTTCCTTCAAATCCTTGCCAGGATGTGGGCTTTTTGCCATGTAATCGGTGATCTTCGAAAGATCGGTATCAAGGATGATGTTGCCATTGAGTTCAACCTTGATGGTAGAACCTTTAACAGTTACTTCTTGATAATTCCAAGTATTAGGAGCACGAAGGTAACCACGGTGTGCAGCAGCCATGCCGTAAGAACTGCCATGGTACTGGCGGGCATCAAGCTTTGCGTATCGTGCATCTTCGCTATCGAGCACTTGAAGTTCGGTCATGCCAATGTAGGCGGAATCCTTGTTGCCACCGGGGTAGCGAATGGCAAGGCCATTATTACCGCCTGGGGGAACTAGGAATTCGAGCCGAACGACAAAGTCGCTGTATTTCTTTTCAGTGTAGAGAACACCGCCCTTGCCTTTTTTGCACTGGATGGAGTTATCAACAACTTCGTAGTTATCGCTAGAGCCAGTCCAGCCCTTAAGAGTTTTACCATCGAAGATGGATTCGAATCCAGTGTTGCCTTTGCTTGCAAGATGCTTGTTGGCTTCATCAGGAGAAAGCTCTTTAATGAAGATATTCTTCCAACGAATTTCGCTGCCATGGGTTTGCAACTGAATTGCGCCCTTATAAAGGAGTGGCAACTTGCGATCGAAATAATTTTCGAGGATGGCGTTATCTACAACGAGTTTTTCGTTGAGGTAAATAGTAGTACGAGCACCTACTTGGATAATGCGGAACTTATTCCATTCGCCAAAAGGCTTGTCAGCAAGAACAAGCGGATCTTTGCCTGGGGCTCCTGGGGAGTTATTCCAAAGGCCGCCAGAACCCTTATCTGCACCAATCTTGAATTTCTCTTTATCCAAGAAATCCCAGATCTGCACTTGTGGAGTGTACTTGAGGTAGATCCCGCTATCGCCCTTGGGCAGCATTTTGTATTCAAGATGAAGTTCATAATCTGCGAATTCTTTTTCGGTGGTAAGATAAAGGCCCTTACCATC
>CALARU010000144.1 GCA_937888715.1 uncultured Planctomycetaceae bacterium
ACACCCATGATAGGTCGAAACGATGTTTTGACCGAGGTGTTTGATCAGCAAGAAGCTAAAGAAGTGCTGGCATTTGCACAACAGAAAAACCTAGGGTTGTTGTCTTTCTGGTCGCTTAACCGTGATTTGCAAAATGCAAGTGGAGTGCTGTCGCGAACCGACAACTTCTCTTCAAGCATCTTGCAAACACCTTATGAGTTCTCCGGAATATTCAAGGTGTTTACCTCCCCAGTAGTGGATGCAACATCCCCCACCGTTGCTGCTGCCTCAGCACCAACGGTAACTTCATCGCCTGCAGCAACCGCTGATTATCTTTTTGCCCTTGATCCAACTGGCTCAATGATAAAATCAGGCAGCATGATGGTTTAATAATCTGAAGATGGTTAAACGAAAGAAGGCTCGCTGAATAAGTTTCAGCGGGCCTTCCTTACTTTTATAATTCATCGAAAGAACATTTCTACTTGGGCCATTCCCCACCAACAATTGCTTTGCCTGAAAGCATTGCAGGGTCGATCATCAAATGCCTTACTCTAAGCCTTTTCCAAGTGTAGGTGATATGCACCATGCCATCTGATGTTTGGATGATTGCAGGGTAGGAATATTCGCCAGGATCTTTTTCGAGCACTAATGCAGCCTCCCAAGTTTTGCCATCCTTGGAGATTGCAAGGTTCAATGGGCTACGGCCTTTTTCGGTATGATTGTAAACTAAAAGATGGGTGCCATTCTTTAGGGTAACTGCATCAGTACCCGAGTTCGGGTTGGGAAGATTGGTATAAGAAAGAGCGGACCATGATTTACCCAGATCTTCCGACCAAGTTTCAAAAATCTTTCCTCCCTTAGATCTTCCCAAGGCTTGCAACTTGTTGTTGTCATGAAATAGGATGCTGGGCTGGATGGCTTGAATTGATTTTTCAAGTGTGACAGGAGTGGGCTCGATTTTGCTCCATGTCTTTCCCAAATCCTTGGAGAGTTCGAAGTGCACTTTCCATAAGCCAAACAGTTTATTTTCTTCGGTGCTTGTGGGCGAAAGAATAGAACCATCTGGAAGTTGCACGGGTTTGTTTTTGATGGGCCCTAAAATTCCATCGGGAAGCCTTATGGCGGTGCTCCATGTTTTTCCGGAATCCACACTGGTGCGGAGTTCCCCCCACCAAGTCGAAGGGCTTGGGCCAACTTTATAAAACAGCATCAATGGTCCAGTTTTAGGTTGGAACAAAACGGGGTTCCAACAAGGGTGTCGTTTGCCCTCGGCTTGAACGCCGTTAGCTACTTCGATGGGGGTAGTCCATTTCCCTGAATCAATTCTTGACACCCAGATACCAACATCGGGAGCTTTTTCGCGTGTGCCACCGAACCAGGCGGTAACCAATCCTTTGGGAGTTTCTGCGATGGTGGTTGCATGGCATTGTGGGAAGGGGGCTTCCAAGTAAATGAACTCACGAATGATTTCAGGGGTGTTCACTTTTGGGAGGGCAACTTGCATTGCAATGCAGGAAACCAAGGAAAGAAAAATGTTCATGTTGCTCTCGATATAAGAAAATCAATTTATAACTAGTGTTTTAACCTAAATAGAAACCAGGGGCAAAGGAACTATCAAGTGAAACAATACAAACCGGTATGAAAGCAAGTTTAAATGGAATGACGAAATGATAAAGGTCCTTTAACTTCGAGTTAAAATCCAAGCCCGACTAACTCTTCTTCCTTTCCCATTCACCCACGCATAATCGTTGCAATCGTTAAAAATTATCCCGCCTCTTTTAGCTATCCAGCTTGACAATAGTGGATATTTGCTTTGAATTAAGCGATAATCGTAATTTAGGTGTGTCGTTTTCTCAACTTAGGGTGAAGCCATGTTTTCAATTCGCATTCTTGGAATTTTTCTTGTGCTTGCTGGTGCGGGGGTTTCTTTTGCTGAGGAAGCTAGGCTACTACGCTTTCCTGCAATTCATGGCGATCAGGTTGTCTTCACCTATGCTGGTGATTTATACACAGCTAATTCCAAGGGGGGTGTTGCCCGAAGACTCACCTCGCATTCTGGATTCGAGATGTTTCCAAAGTTCTCGCCCGATGGCAAATCGATTGCATTCACTGGCCAGTACGATGGGAATACTGAAATTTATAAAATCCCTTCTTCAGGCGGGGAACCTAAGCGATTGACTTGGACTTCCACCCTAGGCAGGGATGAAGTTTCAGATCGTATGGGCCCAAACAATATCACCCTCGGTTGGACACCCGATGGCAAAGATGTTCTCTTTCGCTCGCGCATGACCACTTTTAATGATTTTCTGGGTCAGCTTTACACAGTGAATGCCAATGGTGGGTTGCATGAAGAACTGCCTCTTCCCCGTGGCGGCTTTGCTTCCTATTCTCCTGATGGTTCCAAAATTGTTTATAACCGTATCTTCCGCGAGTTCCGGACTTGGAAGCGATACCGGGGTGGTATGTGTGATGATATCTGGACCTATGATTTTAAGACCAAGAAAACCGAACAACTTGTAGATACTCTCGATCAAGAAATCGAACCCATGTGGTTTAAGGATCGCATTTATTTTCTTTCCGATCGCGATCCCTCTAAGCGTATGAATCTTTATGTGCTTAACCTTGCAACCAAAGCAGTCAAACAAGTCACCACCTTTGCAGATTTTGATGTCAAGTTTCCATCTCTTGGAGACAAGGCGATTGCATTCGAACAAGCTGGGTTTATCTGGAAGCTTGATCTTGAAACCGACAAGTACGAAAAGATTCGCATCGAACTTAATGAAGATTTCGCGACCTCGCGCATAGCATTGCTTTCTGTTGCAGACAAAGTTGCATCAGGTACGCCTTCCCCCGATGGCAAGCGAGTTTGCTTAAGCGCAAGAGGCGAGCTTTTTACCATCCCCGCAGGGCCTGGCATCACTCGCAATTTCACCAACACACCTGGGGCGCATGACCGTGATCCTCATTGGTCACCCGATGGGAAAAATATCGCATTCATTTCTGATATCTCAGGTGAAGATGAAATTATGCTCGTTGCATCCGATGCCAAAACCGCTCCTACCGCCCTCACCACCAAAGGGGATGTCTACAAGTATTCTCTAATTTGGTCCCCCGATTCTAAAAAAATTCTTTGGACCGATCGCAAGTTCAGAGTTCGCTATATTGATGTTGCAACCAAGCAAATTATCGAAGTGGCTCAATCCAAACATTGGGAAATCAACGATGCTGTTTGGTCCCCCGATAGCAAATGGTTATCTTGGTCGGAAACCAGCGACACTGGCATGGACAAGATCCGCATCTACAACCTTGAAAAGAAAGTTGCTACCGATGTCACTGATGGTTGGCATGAATCTAACTCGCCAGCATTTTCAGGCAATGGGAAATTTCTTTTCTTTGTCTCTAACCGTGATTTAAACCCCATTTATAGTTCCACCGAGTGGAACCATGCTTACCGCGATATGGCACGCATCTATGCCGTTGCCCTTGCGAAGGATACACCCTCGCCCTTTAAACCAAAGACCGATGAACCTGAAAACAAGCCTGCAACAGATGCCAAGGATAAGGATTCTAAAATCGATCTCACAGGTTTTTCAGAACGAACTTTCCAGATCCCCACGCCACAAGGTAATTACCGCAACCTTCAATCCGTGGGTTCTGCTGTCTGGTATATTCGCTCTTCCAGCAAAGATCCACGATCCATCTTTGCAACCTATGATCTTGCAACCCGCGCAGAAACCAACCTAGGCTCTGTTGGTTCCTTTGATATCACTGCTGATGGCAAAAAAACTCTCGTTTCCGTTGATGGAAAATTTGCGGTCATCGATCTGCCCAAAGCATCGGTTACTCTTTCTTCCTTCCTCGATCTTTCCGGCATGGAAGTACAACTCGATCGCAAGGCGGAGTGGAAGCAGATCTACCACGAATGCTGGCGCCAATTGCGCGACTTCTTCTACGACCCCAATCTTCATGGCGTTGATTGGATTGCACTTCGCAATCGCTACGAAACCCTTCTCCCCCATGTAAGGCATCGTGCTGATCTTTCCTATGTGATTGGCGAACTCATTGGCGAATTGAATGCAGGCCATGCTTATGTAGGCGGGGGTGATTTACCTGCTGTGCGAAAGATTCCCTTGGGGCAACTTGGCGCAAAGCTTGAAAAGCACGCGCCATCAGGATATTTAAAAATCACCCGGATCCTTGAAGGTTCAACTTGGGAACTAGGACTGGCTTCTCCCCTTGCTGCACCGGGAGTGAATGCAAAAATTGGTGATTACCTAATCGCAATTGATAACAAGCCTGTCAATGAAATGGCTTCACCCTATCAGGCGCTGGTGAATAAAGTTGGTAAGCCTGTTGTGATTAAAATCAACTCCAAGCCCGAAGCCAATGGCGCAAGGGAAGTCGTGATTGTTCCGATCGATAATGAAGGGCCTCTTTATTATCGTGACTGGGTTGAAAAAAATCGCAAGCGCATTGATGAAGCTAGCAAGGGCAAAGTTGGATACATCCATGTACCCGATATGATGCAAGCGGGCCTGAATGAATTCGCAAGGCAGTTCTATCCGCAATTAAAAAAGAGTGCGTTGATCATTGATATGCGTGGCAACGGGGGCGGTAATGTTTCACCCATGCTCATCGAACGGCTTCGTAGGGAAATCGCAATGGTCGGTATCGCCCGTGGTACCCCACCATCGGTTGATCCCCGCGGTATGATGCATGGCCCCATGGTTTGCCTCATGAATGAATTCTCTGCTTCGGATGGTGATTTATTTCCCTATCGTTTCCGTCAACACAAGCTTGGAAAATTGATTGGTAAACGAAGCTGGGGTGGGGTGATAGGCATTCGTGGCACACTTCCACTTTTGGATGGCGGTACTTTGAACAAACCTGAATTTAGCCGTTATGATATTGAAGGCAAGGAATGGATCATTGAAGGAAAGGGTGTCACCCCGGACATCATCGTTGATAACGATCCCGCAATTGAATACGGCGGGAAGGATCAACAATTGGAACGGGCCATCGAAGAAATTCTCAACGAGTTAAAGACGAAGGAAAAGAAACTGCCCCCACCCCCGCCATTCCCAAAGAAGTAATAATGGGGTGAGATTAAATGGGTATAACTGATTTTTCAGGCCCATTTGAAAATGGGTTTTCGTTGGGACTGAACACAATCATGTAAGTACATATTCATTAGGTTTTGGTAGGGAATACCTGTTTGCTCTGCCAACTTCTGGAAGTACTCGACGATTTCAACTTCGAGGCGGATGGTGATTTGTTTTTTCACAGCTTTCGTGTAGGGTGTCTTGGTCGCCTTCGAAAAATTATATTCTTTTCTCATGGTTTAGAACCTCCATGCTTCCTCTGATTAATTCGGGCTTTATCTGGATCCCAAGAAAACTCAAGATTCATCATAATTATATTGTAACTACATTATAATTATAAATCAAGGGAGCTGAGTTAGTGTAATATTACGGTTTGCCAAAGGGAAGTTTGCCTTCGCCCCGGGGTTTGATTTTGGCATAGCCCCCAACTTTGTCGTACACACGCACATAATCGACCAGCATTTCCGCAGGAAAAAGTGTGGTATTATCAGGGTTGCCCAGAAACTTACCGCCTACTGCAACATTCATGACCAGATAAAAAGGTTGGTCAAATGGTGCAGGCCAAGTGTTAAGATCGTCTTCCTTGGTTGGTTGAAGCCCTTTGTTGGCTGCAACTTTGCTGCTACTCCACCAGAATGATTGTGCTGCAAATTGTTTGCCATCTAGTAACCAGCGAATTTCGCCCGGTTCCCATTCAATCGCATAAGTGTGAAAATCTGCGATGGTGCCATTGTTGGGAAGAAGGATGTTGTTTTCTTTATGTGCGTTGGCGGGCCAGCGTGAACCAAAATGCAATGTACCTAAGATTTTATTTGGCTCCTGCCCTCGCGCTTCAAGAATATCGATCTCACCTGACGAAGGCCATGTGCCATATTTGTCGCTTTGTGGCAGCATCCAAAGCGCGGGCCAAACACCCTTTCCAGTAGGCAACTTGGCACGAAATTCAAACTTACCATAGCATTGGTTGAACAGTGCGCTGCCATCTCTTTTCCTGGTTTTCATTCGTGCGGAAGTATAACCACAATTATGAATCGATTCTTTTATCGCCTTGATATGAAGCAAGCCCTCTCTGACAAAAGCGTTTTCTGGTTCGCGGGTGTAGTACTGCAGCTCTTCATTGCCCCAACCGTTGATCCATTGTTTTGCATTATAATCGTAGAAACCATTGCCTAGATCGAAGTCCCATTTTGAATGGTCGATTTCTTTACCTTCGAATTCATCACTCCAAACCAATTTCCAATCGCTTGGGTTGGAATCGAATGCATATGCAAAACCAAAGACAGCAAAAGAAAGGATGATTGAACCAAGTGTTTTTCGCATGATTAAAGTGCCTATCGAAGTTTGGAGCCTTTTTTGCCGGTGAGTGAATCGCCCAGCTCTTCTCTTATTATATCACCCAGCATCTGTAATTTTTTAACTACATCGGGGTTTTGATCTGCAACATTTTTAGATTCAGTAATGTCTGCATCGAGGTCAAACAAGGAGAGCTCAATCTTACGGGTTTCGCCTTTCCCTGGTTTACCATCGCTTCCACCTTCAATGATATGCAAATAAGGGTGTGGGAAATGTAATTTCCATTTGCCACTGGTAACCGCATGAAGTGCATCGCCCCAATAATAATAGTAAGCCTCATGGGGGCTTTTAGCCCTAGGTTTGGCTTCGAGTAAATCGCTAATGTTTTTGCCATCAATTTTTGGTTCTGCTTGAACAGTTCCACCTGCATAACCAACAAGGGTGGGTAAAAGATCGATGGTCATGGTGGGTTCATTGCTGGTAGTTGCAGCGGGAATTTTTCCGGGCCATCGTGCAACAAACGGAACCCGTACACCTCCCTCAAACTCGGTGCCCTTGCCTTCACGTAACATTCCCTTCGAACCAGCATGATGCCCATAGGAAAGCCATGGGCCGTTATCCGAAGTGAAGATTACGAGGGTGTTTTTATCCAAAGAATGTTTCTTCAGGGTTTCGAGAATGGTACCAACGGAAGCATCAATTTCTTCGATGACATCTCCATAAAGCCCAAGGTTGCTTTTACCTTTGAATTTTTCTGAAGCGTAAATGGGTACATGAGGCATTGAATGGGGCATGTACAAAAAGAAAGGTTTATCTTTGTTCGCTTCAATGAACTTCACACCCCGATCGGTGTACCATCCAGTTAATTTTGATTGATCAGGGTTGAGTTCCAAAACCTTGTCATCTTGGCGTAATGGTAAAGGGGGAAAGTTTTTGGCAGTCGGATGATTGGGCCACATATCGTTCGAATAGGGCAAGCCGAAATAAGTATCAAACCCATGGCGTAATGGTGAGTGTTGGGAGGAATCACCCAGATGCCATTTACCAAAGATGGCTGTGGAATAACCTAACTTTTTTAGATATTCGGGCAGAAGATACTCTGCATCTTTGATACCGTTTTTTGAATTAGGGCCAAGGGCACCAAGAATACCAACTCGATTTGGATAACACCCGGAAAGAAGAGCCGCACGTGAAGCAGAGCAAACTGCTTGGGGCACATGAAAGTTCGTAAGCTTAATGCCCTCGCGAGCAAGGGAATCAATATTTGGGGTGCGAATCGTCGTCGATCCAAAGCAGCCTAGATCTGCATAGCCCAGATCATCTGCAAATATAAGCACGATATTTGGGGGCTTTTCGGCACTCCAAAGCAAGTTGTTGAAGAAAAGTCCAAGTAGCGCAAGGGTATATAAAATGATATTTTTCATGACCTCATTAATACCAAATATCTTTGCATAATGCAAAAGAGAACAAGCAAAAATACTCTTGAATCAAAAATGCAAAGGTGCAATTTCTATGCAGTTTGATTAAGATATGTTGATGATAAAAATAGGGGAATGGATGATGAAAATTATTCGGCTAATCTTACTTTTAGTAATGATATTTCCGATATTTTCTAATTTGCTTTTAGCAGATGATAAAGCTGATTGGGTCCATGTGGGCAGCCTTGCTGGAAAATTACTCGGCCCGCCACGCGATGGAAAAATTCGCATCAGTTTGGCTCATCAATTTGGGGAAATCGATAGAGACATGGCTTTGCGTGCAGAAGCCATGCGCAAGAAGTTGCTTGAAATCAGACAAAAAGGAATGGGGTTACCCAAGAATTCTCCAGCCCGGGAAGAGGTTGTTCAAGAATTAGAAAATGGCCTAGCAGATCTGCAAGTACTTCGATCCAAGATAATATTGGTTCATCAAACAGGTGATGTGTTGGAGTTGGTACTTCGCAGCCCTTGCAATGTGCGGAGTAATTTTCCGCCCGGTGGTTTTTTTGATGAGAAAGGAAACATTAGGAAATTCACAAAGAAAAGTGTTGCTGAGATGCGAGGGCCATTAAAGCTCCCAGGCTTCGCCTCAAGTTTGAAAAAATGTGAAGAAAGCACCTCGGTGTTAGTTTATGTTTACAAGAAGAAGCCACTCCCCAAAGGGCCTAACCCTAAACCCGATTTAGAACAGTTTGATCTTTTTGCTGGCTTGATCATCATTCTAGATGCGGAATGAATTGCAGTTTATTATTAGAATAATGCAAACCGAAGAATCCGCTACTGCATGAGTTTTTCAATAATATTGCGGGTGATCGCCATGGTCGATGGATCCTTCCCGGCTAAGCCATGTGCCCAATCCGTGGTGCCTACGGTGATTACCGTGCCATTGTTGGAATAAGTGCCTATCACTGCATTTCCAGTACGGCCTTTTTCCCAGCGTTCATACCATTCGCAATCATCTGGGTGCCATCTAGCTGGAGCAGTTGCAATGATGGAAAAGTTTTTAGGCGTTCCATCTGAAAAGGTAGGGAAGGGTAGGCCATCTTTCCAAATAAGTTCACAGCCATCGCATTCGTAACCAACGATGGTATCTTTGCCACCAAAGGTGGAATCTTTTTTCATGTTAGTGTTTTGAAAAATCCAATGCTCAGGCCGATGCACCGTGAAAGCAGCAGAGCCATCCATGAACTGGCCATGGCTGCGATGGTACCCGCCATAAAGAAACCCAACGCCTGTGAGAGTGTTTTCTGGTCTCTGTAATAAATGATGGCTCCAGAGCGAGGATATTAGTTTAGGGTCGCCTTTTTCAAAAAGAGGATCATCACGAAATGCCTGTTTGTAACAAACAAGGGCTTTGCCTGAATCTTCAGAACGCACCTGCCAGCAGCAGGTGTTGCCACTGAAGAAAGCAACATTGCCACCGTTGGAAATATATTTTTCAAGGTTATCGCGCATGGGGGTAGACCAATATTCATCATGCCCCACACTGAGAACGAGTTTGTAGTTATTTAAAATTTCGGGGTGATGTTCCAGATCGCTGTTGATTGCATAATCAAAAACGAACCCGGCTTCCTCGGCCCATTTGATGAAGGGATATTCCCAAGAACGAAACTGGCCAAGCATGGGTCGTTCAAAAGAAACCCGCCTACCTTGCACCTTATATTTTCCATGAAATGAATAGAGACTGTAACCGCCCCAGTTGCAGTAGGCGTTATAGGTGTTCGTGGAAAGCTGAATTAGAATCTTAGAATCTTTACCCGGATTGGCATTTCGCACTACAAAGAACGCTTCGCTTGTAAGAACTTTCCCTTCCTTGTTTTTCACACTAAGAGTTGCGCTGTAGTAACCGGGGCGCCATTCTTTGGGGATTTCAAACCCGAATGATTCTTTCCAGTTGCAACCATGCGAAGATGCATTATCGGGAATCATCTGTTCCGAACATACTAAATCTGTTTTGGTAAGCACCACTTCCCGCTTGGCGCCAAGCCTTGCAACTTCAATCCCGAAAGAGGACGCCTTTGAAGAAACCTTCAACGAAACTTTTTCTCCGGGAAGATAACTAAGCTTGTCAAAGTATCCTTCGATTGCTGGCCTTGCTGCTGCAGGAGTTGGAAGCAATGGTTTCAAAGTTGGCATCATCACCTGTGCTTGGCGCATAAATCCAAGATCAGTTGGGTGTGAACTATCAACGGTCGCTTCCCCATCATCGCCCATCAGAGGTTCACCCGGTTGAACAAACAAACCGGTGATTCCCCGAGTCTTCAGCCTTTGAACAGCCTCGGCATGCGCTTTGCGATTGCTTTCATTTTTTTGCTTGGGCCCCGAAAGTATGCTGGCATTGGTGTAGGTGCGATCTTCAACCAGAAGAATTGGCGTTAGGGGTTTTGCTTTTCGTAATGCAATTACAAAAGGTTCAAGTCTTTCAGCGATACGCTTTGCATCAAGATTAGGCAGGCAATCTAGCACATAAACCGAAGCATCAATTTCAGCAAACAGTGGAACAAACTCTGGGTCCAGTGTGCCATTGCCTGAAAAACCAAGATTGATAACAGGGCGATCCAACATGCGATGCAGAATATTAGTGTGCGCCATGCCTGGTCTGGAAGCGCAACCACCCTGAGCAATGCTGGTGCCATAATACACAATCGGCTGGATCAAGTGAGCAGCGCGAGGAGGGGCTTTTTCTAGCGTTGCACCTTTGCTAATACCAATCTTGACTTCTTTGACACCATTATAAAGCGGGAGATAAAGCAAGTACTCGCGCTTTCCTTTGGAAAGCCCGGTTGCAAGTGCAGCTTTGTTGGTTACTGCAGAGGGCCTGCCATTGCCCACCCATTTCCAAGCACCTTTATCATCACGGGCATAAAGATCCAAACCGCTGACACCAGTTGCGGGCATGTGGGGCATTGCGAGATTGGGCGATGTTAAAGTCCATTGGGCATGAATTTTGGAAGAGTCAGTGATAAACCTGCAAGCCAGGCCTGCACTATTTCGGGATAGGCTCCAAACGGGTGGGCGCACACTTTTTTCCACACTTTTAGGAAGTCGATCGTAGGGAGCAAGAGTTTCTTTCCAGCCTTGGTTTTCGATGCCTATCTCTGCAGCTTCTTTCCATAGTAATTTGTCAGAATCGGGTTGTTGAAATAAAAGGCTGAGAAGTAGAAACGCTTTAATGCTTAACATTGTAAAACCCTCAAGAAGGTAGGAATGATTAAATCATCAACTAAGAAGAAGATAGGATCAAGCGGGAAAATAAATGATTCACTTATGATTATAACTGGACATTTATAGTTAGCATTTTTAAGATGCTTGGGTCTGATAACCAAAATGCATAAAGGATCGCCCCATGGCTGAAATAGAATTGCCTGAAAAATCAAGTGCGACAAACAACCCCTTGGATTGATTGATTGGCTTGATGGTCGTGATCATTGCAACCTTCATTGGTATTTGCAATGTGAAGAATGATAATATTGTGCAGCAGATGCAACTCAAGCAAGTGGAAAGAAACGATAACTGGGCATGGTTTCAGGCAAGGAACATTCGCCAAGCAGTGTATGAAGGGGTGGCTGCGGAATTAAGCGTGCCCCAACCCAACGAAACTCCGGAGATCAAATCGTTCCGCGAAGCTAAATCAGAAGAGTTTAAGAAGAAAGCAGACTCCCAGGAAAAGAAAGCTGAGAAACAAAAAGCGGATGCAGAAGAGGCACAACAAGATTACGATAAACTTAACGACAAAGATGATCAATTCGATCTTTGTAATGCAGCCTTAGCGGTCGGCTTGGCTTTGATGGGTGTAACTGCATTAACCAAGAAGTGGTGGCTTTTCTACATCGCCCTTATCCCAGCAACCCTAGGATTTCTTATGGGCCTTGCGGGTTTTTGTGGCTGGGATACCAACTTTGCAATCATCAAGTCGATCATTAAAATATTATCCTAGCAAAGATCAACCGTTGGCGAGATCAGATTCGCGTTGGAAATTCTGCAGGAGTTCAGCTTCATCGAGGCCATACTCATCCAGCGAATATTTGTGAATGCCATGCCTGTGCTGCGTTCGTTTACCCAAATAACTCTCCAACTTTTGATCCATTCCTTCAGGAATAAGAATACTGAAATGATTTAGTATTTGATGCACTGTATCAATAGGATTACTAACCAACTTTTTATAAGTGATATCTAGAAATGGAGTTGCGGTAGCAGGCCAGGCATCTCGCGTGCGATAACCTACAACCAGCATTTGTTGCAAATGCTTTACCATTCCTGGGCCTATTAATTTTAAATCCTGCGTAGGCAAACAAACCATTCGAATCATTGCGGTAAGGCTTGCCATGGAAGGCATACATTCCAAAGGCTTGCGATGGGTGAAAACTATACGAGCATCAGGATAAACAACCAAGAGTTGCGCCAACGAAGCAATATGTGCGGGGCCCTTTAAAAACCAAGTTTTCTCTTCTCTGTTGAAGCTAAGCGCTTGCAGATGTTTCTTATGCAGGGTGTAACTATCACCAAAATTTGATGCGAGAACATATTGGAAATAATCGGGTGCATAAACCAATTGGCAAAACAACAATGCAAAAAAAGAGGACATCAAGAATGGGTTGCATTCCTCTGGTTCCATAGTGCCTAATTCATGCGCTTTGATGAACTCGGGTGATAACCTGTTGACACCATCAATTTGCGCCTGCGCTGTTTTTTCCTGCTGTTGTACTTGTTGGGTTGTAGCGAGGTATTGGGGTACTGGTAATTGATGGGTTTCCCAATTTTGCAGGGGCCTTAGTGTCGATACTTGCGAAAGCAAGCCTTGAAGAAAAGTCGTGCCAGTTCGGGGTAAGCCGATGACAATCAAAGGAGCATTGATAGGCACATTTTCTACTTCTGGGTACTTCTTTAGTACATGATGCAGGTTTAATCGGTTCTTAAGCGAGGAAAGAATCATTTGAGAATAAACAAAACGGCCTAGAGAGTCTGTTTGATTATGCGTTGTAAAATCTTTGATAAGAATATTCAAAGGTTCAAGAAAGTGATCAGGGCCGAAATCATCCAGCCCGGTTTCTCGAATCGCTTTTTTTAAAAGATGATCTATCTTAAAACTTGCGCCCCGCCAACCCAATAGGGATATCAAACCAATAGCGCCTGAAGCATAGCGACGCCACCAGACAGATTTTTGTATTAAAGCCATGAGTCTCTTGGTTGGTATTAATTAACTTTGACAAGCTTCATAGAAGAAGTGTCAAAGTAGGCTTCGCCTTTTAAGGAGCGCATCTCCAAGACCAAAACAATTTCTTTGGGTGCAGCGATATCAAACTCAAAAGTGATTTTTTCCCAGCCTGTTGATTCAGAAATATACTTTGTTTTTTCGCCACTAGATAGGCGCAATCCGACACCCGAATTTGGTTCGTTGCGGTTTTTGACATTCACTGCTTTTGCAATCACCTCAACCCTATATTTGCCTGGGTCCAAAGCAACAGGCTTGCGCCAGCAACCTACAGAATCAGCAGAGCTGCGGATATATAAGCAGGTTTTGTCTTCGAATGAGGATTGTAATAAAAGTGAAGGCCCTGTTTCTAAAGCGGGTTTCCAACCAGAAAGGCTGACCGTTTTATCCGGTCCAAAAATCGGTGGGCTTGCAGGCATTTCTCCAATCAACTTATCAAGAACCTTGCCTCTTTCTGCAAGCCTTCGTTTCATATCTTCGCCACCGCCCTTGATATCTTTCAATGGCTTTAACTTTTCCACAACTTCATCGATGCGTTTATTCATTTCGCTCAATAGAAAACCTTGATGGTAAACCTTGTGCAAGGCCTCGTTATAACGCCAATACATTCCAGAGCAGGGTAGTAGGGCATTGGCAAGGATGCAGCTCATCCCACGCAGATCAAAATTTGGATCACCAAACATCTGATCCATTCCCGCAAGAATAAAGACAGCTTTGTTCCCCTTAGAGGGATCAAAATAAATCCGGTAGTTGTTGCGATTGCGATTGTAGCCATCCCAGTGCGAAGTAATTTGTTCGAGTGCGATGAAAGTCCAGAAAGCATCAATATCCACAAGGGCTTCCAGCAACAACAATCTCTTGGCTGGATCGGGTTCTTTGCAGGCCACTACGAGTGTTTTTAAAGGTGCTTGCTCATCCTTCTGGCCCTTTTTTCCAGCAAGCAATTTCTTCGGTTGGTCAATATCTTGACAAAATCCACCATCGTAGAGGTTGCCATCGGGCGACCCAAAATTGCGCTTGAGAAAAGTCCGATCCAATCCTTCCAACAAGACATAAAGCCCTAGATCACGATTGTTCAACTTAACCATGGCATGGGTGGCCCTGCCTGTGGGCAAACCGGAATTCCGAGAAAGTTCCCTGCAAACGAGTTCGTTAAGATAGGTGCCATCTTGCACGGAGTTATTAAGATGAAGTTTATCCAAGCCGTAGAATTTTTGGCCATCCACAAATTTATCAAAGTTCAGCGATAACGCAGGGCGATCTTCTAACGCACGATAACTTCCCGCTGCACCCTTTAAATGAATTCCCACTTTGGTGTAAGTCAAGCCACCTTCAACCCGAATAGTGCAGGGCACATAAGTGCGGTCTGCCATTTTCAACGCTTGTATTTCTTTTGGTTCGATATCGATTGAAATGCGTAGTACATTTTTCGATGCGAAAAACTCTACCGATGGATCGGGCTTAGCAGGCTTAGCAGGCTTAGCAGGCTTAGCTTCGGTCTGGCCAAACAGGCTTAATAGTAGCATCCAAGTAATGATCATATTATTTATCCTCCCTAAACTTAATGTTGCCCTTTTACCTTGCGATTGTCAAGCAATCCCTATTGGGGAAGTTTGAGTTTCACAGGAGCCTTGGTGTCTTTTTCCACAGGATATTGCGCTTTTTGCAGTTCCATCCTTTTAATTAATTCGTGCATCATTCGCTTAAGTTCCACTGGATTGGTGGTTGCAAGATTCTTTTGCTCAAAAGGATCTGCCCCAAGATCAAACAACTGATAATGCGAATTCTCTGAAACTTCGGAAGGAAAATAATGATAAATGACTTTCCAATTGCCATTGCGATAGCTGGTGAAGTAATCCGTACGGTGCGAATGTGGATAATGCATCAGAAAAACTTCCTCTCTGTTAGTATCGCGATTTCCCGTTAGCAAGGTATCAAGTTTTTTTCCATCAATAGTATGGCCTTCTGGAATCTCTTTCCCACTTAAGGTAAGGATAGTGGGGAATAGATCATAAACAGCAGCTTGCTGAGATTGAATAGCCCCGGCAGTTATAGGCAGCTTTTTTTGATTGGGATTATTCGTATTGGGTTTGGCCCATGCAGCGATGAATGGCACCCGCATCCCTCCCTCGTAATGTGATCCTTTCTTCCCTCGTAAAGGTTCAGCACAGGCTACCGCATGTTGATGCCCAAGGGGAGCATCGGAGCCATTATCGCCTAGGAAGAATATTAAAGTGTTCTCGCTGACTTTAAGTTTTTCAAGATGATCAAGCAAATCGCCTAGCGATTTATCCATACCCTCGACTAGGGTTGCAAATGCCTGCGCCTGTGCATTCTTGCCTGAAGTTTTGTAATGATCTGCAAACCGCGGGTCTGAATTGAATGGCGCATGCACTGCGTAGTGCGCAAGGTAAAGGAAAAAAGGTTTATCAGCAGTTACTGCATCAGAAACATGCGATTTCGCTTCAAGAGTAAGGGCCTCGGTGAGGAAGGTATCGCTACCATGGTATTTCTCAAGGCCCGGTACAGCATGGGAAGCTTTTTTGTTTTTATCATTACCATAGTTTTGTTTTCCATAATAACTTCCAGGCTGACCGATCGAAGTCCCTCCAACATTAATATCAAACCCAATGTTCATGGGGTTTGCTCCTTCGAAATTTCTTGGGCCAAAATGCCCTTTGCCCACATGAATGGTGCGGTAGCCATCGGCTTTCATTAACGCGGGGAGTGTCACATTGTTTTTGTTAAGGCCTTTCCAATTCCAATCGGTTGGGCCTTTGGGGCCTGCATTATTACTATCTGGGTTAATCCAGTTGGTTGTGTGATGTCGTGCTGCGTTTTGGCCGGTCATGATCGAAATTCGGGTGGGTGAGCAGACACTCATTGCGCAAAAGTTGTTGAACCGAATGCCCAGCGATGCAAGCCTTTCCATATTAGGGGTGCGGTAGTATTCATTGAGCGGATACTTCTTTGGCTTGCCTTGGGCATCGGTCATAAATGGAACCGAGGTGTCCATCACTCCCATGTCATCGACCAGAAAAACAATGATATTGGGCTTTTTTGCATCTGCACAAAAAACAATCTCTGGCATCAGTATCCAAATCAATACAGCGCAAACTATTCTTCGAATGATGGTCATTTGAACGGCCTTTCTTAAATAATGTTCTTTTTCAAAATATACCAGAACTCGGGCTTGAAAGTAATCGATTTATACCTGCCTTAATAGATTCTTTGGACCAGTAATTATGAAGATATATAGATGAGCCAGGGTGGTTCATTTCTCTAATCCTTACAACCTTATTCATTAAGGCGGGCAGTTTAGGCAAAGCATGACTGTTGATTGCTGTCGACCGGGTAGTTTTTCTCATATAGTTTATTTTTTAGCTCTCTAATCCGTTTTGTAGGTTTTGTTTTGAACCGATTATTATCGGTAGTAGTGTTTTTTAGAATGTTTTTGTTGTTAATAATTATTACGCCCTCTTCAAAGTACATTTGGAGCCTCTATGTTCCCGAAAATCATCTCTTCCTTATTCAAAAAACAGAAGTCAAGGAATTCCTTGAACAAGGATATTTTTCATAAGCTCGAGCTTCTTAAACTTGAAGAAAGAATCACTCCTGCAGTAAACCGCAGCCCTGTTATTCAATTACCAGAACATAATCTGGTAATCATCACCCAAGATCTTTTAAGTAAAGTGCCTCAACAAGAATTAGCAAATGCAACCGTGGTAACTTTGGATCCTGCTCAGGATGTCATTAGTCAAATCAGCAACCAATTGGCCAACCGTAGTGGGTTAGATACTGTTCGCATCATTAGCCATGGCAAAGATGGTGAACTGTTATTTGGTAATCAGGTAATGGATCAAAGTGTTTTATTAAGTCGTGGTAGTGAAATTGCTTCTTGGGGAAAAGCTTTGGCCCCTGATGCTGATATTTTACTTTACGGATGTTCTGTTGCTGCTTCAGAATCAGGAAAGAATTTTGTAGCAACTCTGGCTGGTCTTACAGGTGCTGATGTAGCAGCAAGCAGCAATCCCACAGGTGCAGGCGCTGATACAAACTTAGAATATAACGCTGGCTTAGTGACGGCAAGTTTGCAGGCCACTCCAGCAGCTTGGGACAAATCAAACATAGTATTAGATCAGCAAGATGGCCCCTTATACTTCACGGATGATGGAACTTCCGTTACGATTACGGGATATAATGGCCCTGGTGGCGCAGTGAATATTCCTGCTTTTTTAAATAACCTTCCGGTTACCACTATCGGGGTGAATGCGTTTATCAATAAGGTTTCAATAACAAGTATTAACATTCCAAATTCCGTTACCACTATCGGAAATAGTGCTTTT
>CALARU010000145.1 GCA_937888715.1 uncultured Planctomycetaceae bacterium
TCCGGCTCTGAATGATTTGTTTTATTTCCGTGTCTAATCTTCTGCTTATTTTTGTTCTTCCTTCCGTGTTTTTCCGTGTTCGTCCGTGGCTAGTCTTATGCTTATGCTTATTCTTAATTCCGTGGCTAATGCTTCTGCTTAGTCGTCCTTCCGTGGCTATTACGTTCGAGATTTTTAAAAACTTTGTTATAATCTATGAGATAGAGCAACGCCTTTTCATGAAGCATGAAGTCTGATAAGAAAAACAAAAACGATTATGCCCTTGATAAACTATTACAAGATTCTTGAAATCGAACAAACTTCAGATCCAACAATTATCCGAGCAGCATTTAATAAATTGGCAATGCAATATCACCCCGATAGAAATATCGGCGACGCATCTGCTGAAGTGATGATGAAAACACTTAACGAAGCAATTGCTGTTTTATCACAACCGAGATTGCGTAAAGCCCATGATAAAAAATTGGCTGAAGAGAATGGCGAAAGTTTTACAGATAATTCATACGAAGACATTCCTAAAACCCTAGAAGTAGACTTGGGCGAAAGTATCAACCTGGAATTGATGTTTATTCCAGAGGGCACTTTTAAGATGGGTTCATTCGGAAACGGCCGTTATGAAAACGATATGCCAAGGCATGAAGTAACACTTACCAATCCATTTTACATGGGTAAGTATGAAGTAACGCAGGAACAATGGCGGGCTGTTATGGGTAATAACATAAGCTATTTTAAAGGTGGAAAGCTGCCAGTTAATCAAATCTCTTGGAATGATTGCAAGGAGTTTATCAAGAAGTTGAATGCGAAGACGGATGGAGGTTATCGCCTGCCTACCGAGGCGGAATGGGAATACGCATGTAGGGCGGGAACAACCTCAGAGTATGCGTTTGGGGATTACATCACGCCTAGGAATGCCAACTACGATGAATCCAATATTGGTAAACCGGTAGCGGTCGGAAATTATAAGCCCAATGATTTTGGCTTGTATGACATGCATGGAAATGTATGGGAGTGGTGTGAAGATTGGTATGGGGGATATCCCGGTTGGCCGGTTGAAGATCCGAAGGGGCCAGCCGTAGGGCAATACCGTGTGTTACGAGGTGGATCATTCGCAGTTAATAGTTCAAGGGCGCGATCTTGCAGTCGGATCATTTGCGCCCCAGCGCTTCGAATCCATGTGAACGGTTTTCGTTTGGTGAAAGATGAGTAGTTAGGGCTTAGTTCAAAATCCCGTCACTGGGGCGCTTATTAAAACGAACTATTGATTATTTATTTAAGGCGGGAAGTGGGGCGACCCAGGTGTTAGCTGTTAGAGGGCGGGGATTGTTTAGGCCTCCACCTGCAATTACAAATTGACCTGAAATTATAACTGCCGAAGGCGCCAGCAACTTTTCCGGCATATTCCCAACTACATCCCACCGATTATTTTTTGAATCATATCGAAGAATATCGCCTACAACATTTCTTACTGGCTGGGAACTATTGCATCGGCCACCAAAAATTGTAATACGGCCATTGTAAACCATAGTGCTGGATTCAAAATGGCTTCGACCATCTGGCAGGCTGGCAATCTCACTCCACTTTTTCGTTGCGGGATCAAAACGATGACAAGATTTAACATCAATCTGCTTTACATCATGCCCATGATCACCACCTAAAGCGTAGATTTTTCCATCGAGAGCAATGGCACTTACATGGCCACGCGGGTCGGGCAAATCAGCTTCGCGTTGCCATGCCTTTCCCCCATCGAGTGATAAAACCCAATGATCGCCTGCATCGGTGTTTCGATCAATTTTGTAGCCTCCAAAATAATGCAAATTACGACCAACAACAACCAATCCGCCTCCTGCGCGTCGTTCCGGCAATGCGGGGCCTTCGCTCCAAGTGTCTGATGCAACATCGTATTTCCAAACTTCTGCAGTAACAGGTCCGGGATGTTTCCCTTTGAAACCACCAGCAAACCATATGGTGTTTCCATCAACAGCAGGGTTTAAATGGGTAAGCCGAGTTGGCATATCTTTTTTACGAGTCCACGAATTGGCAACAGCATCATAGACATCAACTTGATTTGAGGCATCAAGGGATTCGGTAAAGCCCCCGAACAAGTACAATTTTCCATCGGCGATAGCGGTGGGGGATTCAACCCTTGCGAAGGAAGTCGCAGCAACTTTTTTCCATTGCAGGGTTGGCCAAGCATCATTTTTTTTGCCTGCATCCTGTGCAATCGAAATTGCAGGGGTGATAAAAACTAAAAGCATAATCGATGCGCGGATCAAAAGTTGCATGTTCTAGAATTCCATAAAGGGGAGTTGGTGATCGTTTATCTTCAAGTGAAATAAGTAACAAAGGGCATTCGATGGGAAGTTATTTAAATCATCCGAACGCCAGGGCTTCGACATGATGCTCTGCCTGGTATACATCTTTCCAAGTGATTGCATCGGCTGATTGCAGGATACGGCCGCGCCAATTGCAACCGATGAAATTGCGGTTGCCAAAAACTGCAACGAGCGGAGGGTTTGAATTAGGTTGCCTATCCCATTTCTTACCATCGGTGGAGAAATAAGTTGCGCCCTGACCGACAGCAACAAAGCGATCACCCGTCCAAAAAACTGAATTTATATGCTCGCCCTCTTCGCCGATCAGGCGCTCGTTCCATTTCACGCCATCTTCGCTGCTGATGCGTAATCCGTGAAGTCCGACACCAACAAAGATACCGTTGCCAAAAGTAATATCAATTAGTGTGTCGATAGCTTTGACGCCAGGGGTATCAACCCAGATCTTGGCATCTTTGGAAGAGGCCCTGCGGCCGCGATCGCCAACTGCAACGAACAAATCATTCCCAAAGCAAATCCTACGGAGCATATTTTTCCCTGCTATGGGTATGAGTTCGCTCCAAGTCTGGCCATCTTCGGAAGTCATGATAAAAGGCCGAGAATCGCCAACAGCACCCGGATCGCCACCCAGTCCGATAAACATGTTTTTGCCAAAGGCAATACCCCGAAGGTAGTTTGCATACTTGGCATCACGAGTGGTGGTTTTCCAAGTGATACCATCGCTGGTAGAGGCAATGATATTAGCGCCACCAAACGAGCCAACTGCAGAAAAGTTACCTTTACCAAAACTTATCGAACGATAGACTTCCCCTTCTTTACCCGTCTGCAAATGGTTCCATTTGATTCCATCAGACGAAGTCATGCGCAATCCGCGATGCCCCACAGCAACAAAAACTGATTTATCTTGATTCATGAGTTTCATACCAAAGTTTATCTATTCTAGTATTGGCCTGCAGGTTGATTCATCAACGGCGCATTCTCGGGCGGTACTAAATCAATCCGGGTAATCGCCCGTTGAGGTTGCCTGCAACTCTTGAGGTTTGGCTATCACCAAAGGATTTGGTTGGGACACCGAGTAGGTTTAGGATTTCGACATACAGGTTGGCCATGGGTGCTTTTTTGGGAAACGCCAAGTGCCTGCCGGTTTTAAGTGCCCCACCAGCTTTGCCTGCAAGAACGACGGGATATTCATCACGGCCATGGCCGCCGTCCGACATATAAGAAGTATAAAGCAGAACTGTATTATCTAGAAGCGAGCTGCCCCCTTCGTCAATATCCTTCATTTTCCGCACTGTTTCAGCGAATAGAAGGGTGTACCATGCGTGAATCTGGCGGCAGGCTTCTCGCGCAATCGGGTCTGCATCTTCGGGTCGTGATGCATTGCCCTGATGTTCCAGCGTATGGCAATGGCGTTCATAACCCACCGTTACAACGCCAGGAAACATGCAATCATCGCTGCCTGCAGCTAAAGTAACAACGCGTGTCGTATCGGTTTGAAAAGCCAGCACCATCATATCTGCCATCAGGCGGATGTAGTCTGCATGGCGTGCAGGATCGTGATCGGTAGGGCGGGTGATTTCCCAAATAGGGGTTCCAAGTTTTGGCAATGCCTCGGGGATTTTAAGCTTGGATGAACCAGGACTAGCCAGGTCGAGTAAATCTTGCTGTTGTCTAGATTCAAGGAAAGCCGTTCGCTTTTCAACTGATCGTACGGAGTCTAAATATTGATCCAGTTTTTGCTGGTCGGTCTTTCCAAGATTACGCCTAAGGTCGTTGGCCTGCCCAAGTACGAGATCCAGCACGCTTCTTTCGAGTGATACATTTTCAGGAGGTTTTACCTGATTGCTTGATGCGGATTCGGCCCTGCGTTTCCAGTTGGGTACTACAGGTGTACGGCCTCTAAACATTCGGTCGAATATCAACCGGGGGTTTCCTTCATAAGGAACCAAAACATCGCGTGATCGGAAGGAGTAGTTTTTTTCCCCGCCAGCGAGGCCGATTTCCATGGAAGGCAACAGGGTTTCCTTTCCTAGCACATTGGCAGCCGCCTGATCAACCGAAATATCTGCGAATAACTTTCCACCTTCCTTCTTTGCAGAGCTTGCACCAGTAAGGTGTAACATCGCGCAATGCTCATGTGCGTTTAGATTGTCTGAACGCCCAGCGTGAGACAATCCAGAAACTACGGTGATATCATCCTTCGCAAATTCAAGTGGACGCAGGATGGAGGGCAGTTTTGTAAGGGGGCCTGCTTCTGCAGGTTTCCAAGATTCGAGTACTGTGCCACCTGTTACCGTAAAGATTCCTAGTCGTAGAGGGGGCTTTCCAGCGGTTGATGCTGACGCCAATCGTGCTGGGAATAACGATTCGAAAAATGGTAACGACAGAACAGCGCCTGTATTGCGTAACATGGTTCTGCGGGAAATTGGTTTCATGGCTGCAAACTTTCTATTACAAGGTTTTGCCTATCTAGGATTGAAGAAAGACTTTGCGTCATTTCTCCAATTGGTTCTTTCGGTATTGAAACGGGTAGCTCTTCACTATTTCGAGTACAAGCGTTGAAAAACGATAATCATTTGATTTTAATTGGTTCGTGATTTGGCGAACAGGGCAATCATCGGTGTCTTCCAATTCACGACCAATGGCATAATTCAGCATTTGTTCAGACAGATTACGAACGAAATCATCTTTACGGGAAAGGATCACTCGTTTTAAATCAGCGATACCATTCAATTTTTCTCCTGATGGAAGTTCGCCTGTGACATCTAGCGGCTGTTCGCCCTGTTTGTCGCGCCAACGGCCAACCGCGTTAAAGTTATCGAGCGCAAAACCAAGAGGGTCCATTTTGCGATGGCATGAAGTACAAGAGGGATCTTGAGCGTGCTGGGCCAATTTTTCACGGAAAGTCTGGGCGTCCTTCTTCTTGCCTGGCTCTTCCTTAATCTGACTAACATTGGCGGGTGGAGGTGGAGGTGGGGTTCCAAATACAACTTCCAAAATCCATTTCCCGCGCATTGTTGGGCTTGTTCTCGATGTGTGCGAAGTCAAAGAAAGAACACTTCCCATGCCAAGTAAACCGCCCCGATGGTCCTCAGGTTTCAAACTTACTCTTTGCATTTCCTTGCCTTTCACTTCAGGCAAGCCATAGTATTTGGCAAGTTCCTCGTTCACAAAAGTATAATCAGCGTCAAGCAGTTCTAGAACGCTTCGATTTTCTTTGCGGAGAGAATCAAAAAACAGCACGGTTTCATCGAACATTGCCTGTCGAATATTGCCATTGAATTCGGGGAAGAATTCTGTGCTTGGCCGGGCAACTGGAAGTTTATTTATCTGAAGCCAATGAACCGCAAAGTTTTCTGTTAAAGACCGGGATCTTGGGTCTGATAAAAGTCTTTGTACTTGTTGTTCCAAAACAGTTCCTTTGCCAGACCCGCGGATTTCGATCTCTGCAATGTTGCCGTAGGAATTTTTTGGAGGTATGTAACGGATGAATCGCTTAACAACAGGTTGATCCAGATTTCGAGTGACCCAACCTCGCGAAGGAACTGTCTTGATTTCAAAAAGTTCGACCACATCCGTGCTAAAATCTGCAGTGCTGGAAGCCTGGAATTTCCCGCCAACCAATCGTTGTTCTTGGCCAATTTTTGCTGCATACCGCACCAGGGTAATCGGGTTTGCATCCACAAGATCAAGGCCGACCCAATAACTATTCGCATCTGGGCCATCCAAATTCGTTTGCAGATCGCCATCAAAAACTTTTTCCCGGTTGTTACCCTGATGCGATTCCGAACCTGCAGCGGAGATTGCTTTACCAGAAAACTTCACGGGTTCGGTAGATTGCGCAGTGGATGTTAATTTTTTTCGATCTGCGAGATCAAGTAATTCATCGTCGGGCATACTCGACCATATGAAATAGGAAAGTCGGACCGCAAGGTCGTAATCATTGATTGCGACAATTTCTCCGGGCTTTTGCCCATGTGATGTTTCAATCCGATAAAGGAACTTGGGCGAAACAAGAACCGTTTTAAGCATGATGGAAATAGAGTCGCGATAACTATTTTTCAAGAGAGTTGCGCGATCAAAAAGCGCAATCAATTGATCAATTTCTGCCGGGGTACCTTGGCCACGATAAGCCCGCCTTACGAATGCCGTGATCAATGATTTTGCAGCAGTTCGAGGCTCGATTCCAGCGGGCGGGGTAACCTCGTAATCAAACTTGCGCCAATCGCCTGGCTTTAGCGAAAACATTTGCTCCCGACTATTCCGAGCTTGTTCTTGAATACGGCCATCCACCGAGGAACTTAATTCCGTACCAAAAAACCTGTCTAGAATTCTATCTGCTGCAGCAAAATATTTCTCCATCAGTGCCGGGGGCATATCCAACGCCGCTGCTAGATTTCCGAAGCTATTACCTTCACTAGTATCAGCAGTCATGCCCACGGTGGAAGCTGCATCAAATTCAAAGCCCATGAGGTCGCGAATGGTGCGATTATATTCAGACAAACTAAGACGCCTGATAACAATTGGGCCAGGGTCGCGGTTTGCTTGATCATTGCAATCCACGAGTTCAACGGTTCGTTTCATCCAAGAAAGTAAGTGTTGTTTTTCTTCTTTGGTCAACTCTTTTGCTTCTTCGGGAGGCATCGAGCCAGCTTCAATTTGCGCCATCGCCTTGCGCCAGAGTTTTCTTTGCAGCGCCGCGGACTTATTATCAGCGATGTTTGTAAAATTGATCTTCCCTGCTTTTTCATCTGGGCCATGGCATTGCGCACATTTTTTCAAAATGATCGGGCGGATATCGGTCATAAAGCCATCATCCTTGGCCTGCAAGGGGTTGGCCTCAAGGATGAATAGGGCTAAAACTATTGCCAATTGGAAAGTTAAAATAATAGGGGAAGGCACGAAGAGGTCTCTAAATGTTGGTGAACATTAGTAAGGTTTTACTCCGTAAAGTTTAACCGTTATTTGCAGTAAGTAAATAAGGTATTTTAGGGCTTTAGTTGTTTTTTCGAGCTGCTGCTGGGCTTTTGCGCTCGCGGATGTCAAAGCAAATGATTTCTCCGGGTGTTCGGATGAACATCCGGCCATTGGAAATCACGGGCATGCTCCAATCAAGCAGGCCTTTTTGGCTTCGGGGTCCGGTGTTTTTCAAGTCATGCAGTTTTTCTACCCTGCCTTTCACGACATATGCTTTTGGATTTGCCTCAATCAATGTCAAGGTTTGATGGCTTCGAATATAAACATGACCATCGGCACCGCTCATGGAAAGACCCATAAAAAATCCGGGCTGAGACCATTGTAGTTTTCCTGTTTTTAATTCGGTGCATCGAAGGGAAAAACTTGCTTTTCCTGGACTGCCACCCAACTCGGAAGCTTCGTTTCGATTATCGACCCAGAATCCATAAAGGTGGCCTTCCATTATCACTGGCGGGGTGATGGCTTCATGAACCTGATTGCCCGTCCATAAGATTTTGGGCTTGGGATCTGCCTGTGAAAAATCACATTCGACCAAAGCTTTCTGCCAGCCATTTAGTTCGTCCATGTAAAGGTTTGGTCCAACAGGCTTGAGCGCCCCGCTAGCCCAAGCAGGTGCCTCGTTTGGGCCAGAGCATTGCCAGTTCCAAACTTGCTTGCCATCGGAAAGGCGAAGAATTTTCCACTGGCGATTGCCATGTATCACCATGCACTCTTCCTTGTTGAAGTTGATGGGCAATCCAGTTCCTGTAACCAAACCCGGACCGCGTGTGCCTTGGGTGCAGGTTTCTTCAAATTTCCAAACCACTTTTCCAGTTATTGTGCTGTAAGCGTACACCTGCATTTTGTCGCTGACCTCCGTCTTTGCCCAAGCAGGTATGGCGGGGTTTCCCCCCTGCCAATAGAACATGATGATCTTATCACCTACCGGTAAAATAGACCCATTGAACCCCTTCCATTCAAGGTTCCCATTGTTTTTTATTGATCCGTCTAAGTAAGGTGATTGCTCCCTGAAGTTACTTTTCCAGACAATATTTCCGGTGGGCCTTTCGAAGCAGAATCCATTTCCGAAGGTTCCAACTGCAAAAACATTTTTCTCGGTGATCGTGGGGGTCGCTCGAACACCAAGTTCACCCCAGCCAACCGTATACACAGGTGGAACTTCATAGGTATGAGCCCATTTTTCTTTGCCAGTGGCAGCGCTTACGCATTTGAAAGTTTCATGTAATGAATCTTCATCTAACTGGCCAAAGCAGAGGTCATCTCCTGCAACCGATGGATGATTAGACCCAGTCCCAACCTTGATTCTCCAAAGTACCTTGGGGCCATCCTTTGGCCAATTCTTTAAAAGGTCTTTTTCATCCGAGGTGCAATTTTTGTTGGGGCCAGCCCAATTGGGCCAGTCTTTGCTTTGTGGGTTGGCAGGCGTTTTGTCTGCTGCGTTTGCTATGGGGTTACAAGCAAAAAAAATAGCTGCCAAGATGTATTTTATGTTCATTGGTTTTTCCCGCCAATACAGTAAATTGTTTCGCTGCCACGGATGATGATTTTATCATTAATAAAAAAAGGCGTGCCAACAAGGGCGTCGTCGATTTTGTTGATTCCAACGGGTTTGTAATTAGGGCCTAATTCGAGAACGGCGGTTGTGCCGGCATCATCAAAAAAATAGGCATACTTTTCTGAAAGGACAGGGCTTGCGTAGACATATTTCGCAGGAATTAATCCGTCGATTTTAATTCCAGGATCAGTTTTTTTCTTTTTGGTGGTTTCATCCATGGTCTTGGATGAAGTCAGAATTTTGCCAGTTTTGGAGTCGATGACATACAGGATGCACCTTTGGTTTTCTGTGGTGTAAATTAGGCCATCTTTATAGGAGGGCGATGCCATGACCGTACCCGTTAGGTTTGTTTTCCAAAGCTCTTTCAGTTTCATGTTTTTCGTTAATTTTGCAGGAAGTTCAAACGCCTTGGATTCGGAATCTATCATGTAAAGAATGTTGTTATGTATCAAGGGGGTGGTGTAGAGTGATTCAAAAAGCCCTGAGCAAATGATTTCGCCATCTGCCAGTTTTACAATATCACCACCAGGAGTCACGATGATTTCATCCCCGCCTATTTTTGTAATTGTGGGGGTTCCATGGGTGGGTTTTGCCTTGACTGCTTTCCATAATGTACTACCGTCCTTTGCGTTTAAAGACAGAAGGCATCCCCAAGAAAGTACGATTTGGTCCTTGATGAAAATCGGGGAAGAACTGAAGTGCTCTTCTTCCTTGGCTGTTTCAATAATCTGGATCCATTTCTGATTCCCATCCAGATCGTAGCAGGCGCAAAGCCCCATAGCATTTATGTAGAAAACAAATTCGCCATTGCTCGCGGGGGTCGGGGTGGACTGTTTACTGTCGCCACCGCAACCCCGCATCAATCGCTTGGATAAGTCTTCTGGAATATCTTTACTTTCTTTGCTGAACAAGTCTTTCTTCCAAAGGGTTTTTCCGTTGGTAAGATCTAGGCAAATCAGACAGCCCATCTCGGCGGTTACAAAAACTTTGTCTTTTACCACGATTGGGGAAGAGTACCCACCTGCATCAACAGTACTTTTCCAAAGAATGGTTTTGTTGCTACTCCATTGCTTTGGCGGGATTATGTCGGGAAAGTTTCCATTACCATCATATCTCCACATGATGGAATTTGTTTTAGCCTTGGAATTTTCCCGGCTTTGTGTTTCTTTGGCCGAAGTCTTTAAACTAATTTGTACTGTTGCTGCTATAGAAAAGATAAAAACCAGATAACGAAGGGAAGGCTTCATGGAAACAACCTTTGTACAAATCGCAACCGCATTGCCCAAAATGGCATAGCGAGAAAATTCATAGTCGGCAGGCACTGCAAGCTTTAGTATCACTTAAACCATATTGCAGTGCAATAGTTTTGAATGATTATGATTGGGTATGGTTTTTTTCTAAATGCAATATGCACAGGCAAATTCATCGCTTCCAATTTAATTGAATGATATTGTTTCCCAATGCTCAAAAAATTAGGGTGTTATTTAACTTTATTTCTATGAGGTGCAATATGAAGCGAATAATTAAGTTGATAATGATGTTTGGTTTAGTGGGCGCATTGTCTTTGTTTGCCTAGGAGGTGAAACCATGCAAGGTCGAAGTGATAGACCTTGGCAAAGATGTGAAATTAGAAATGGTTTTATTGCCTGCAGGAAAGTTCATGATGGGACTCTCATGTAACGCGGGCCATTGGCTTTGAAGACTGCATACAAACAAAAAAGCCACCGGCTTGATTACTCAAACCGGTGGCGCAATTGTTTTAGTACAACTTACTTGAGACTCTTTTTGATCTCTTCTTCAATTGTGGAGATCTGAAGGTTCTTGCCAACGACCTTGCCATCCTTGCCCACCAAGAACACTTGGGGAAGCACTTGGATACCATAGTCGGTTGCGAGTTTTCCTTCCAAGCCACCTGGTTGATACAGATGCTGGGAGGTGAAAGGCGACCTCTTTAAGAAGGTATTGGCTTCCTCGGAAGTGGTATCCAGATTCACACAGACCAAGTCCAAACCCTTAGGCCCATAGGTTTCCATGATGAGTTTGAGCTTGGCGAAATCGCCAAGGGTCTGGCCATTCCAGCTTGCCCAGTAATAAACCACAACCATTTTATCTTTCATGGAAGTGATGTCGAAAGTTTGGCTGGGGTTTGTAAGGCTTGTGCCAGTAAGGGTGAAGGGTTGGCCTTCGCTTTCCATCCTGCGGATAGAACCCGCAGCCTTGGCAGCCTGAGGTTTGCCAGCAAAGTTTTTGGCGATCTGGGTGTACCAGTTCTTCGCTTCGACATCCTTGCCCAAAAATTCGCTCACCATACCCAGTTGCAACATGGCATCAGGGGCATCATCGGCTTTGGGGTAGGCTTGAACAAAAGCGGCTAGCTTGGTCATCCAGTCGTTTTGGATTTTGTTGAAGTCTTCGCCTGGTTTGGAAATTTTTGCAGCGTAGTCGGCTTGCAACCCACGGAAGGAAACATAGCCTGCAAGGTTGCTGCCCGGTAAACCTTTCGCTAGTTGATCTTCAAGGGAAACAAGGCGCTTGGATGCAACCATATCGCCAACGACACTATTTTGAGCAGCACTGCTGAGGCTGTCTGCAAGTTGCCTAATCCATGGATCACGATCTTCGGGTTTGACCTTGGCGAGAATTTTTTCGAGATGATCCGCTCTACGAAGGTGATGTTTTGCAAGAGTAGCGCTGGCGCCACCGGTGCTGTTTGATTCCACTGCGGTATCGATTGCAGCGAGCTCATCAACCAATTTTTTCAACTCAGGATCTTTTTCGAGATCAATTTTGTTAGTGCCTGGGCGAATGCTACCTTCTTCTTCGCTTACAGCGCCTGGGATTGGTGAATCAGCAAGTTTCCATGCGCCATTGACTAGGAACATTTCGCCTGTTTGCAGCCAATCGGTTTTTCCAGCGGCTTCATAAAGGATGGTACCTTTTGCAAAACGAAAGATATCGGCTTTGCTTCCGGTTTGGTCTGCGGGCAGACATTGAGGAATACCCATTTCAACATGAAGCCAAGTGGTTTTATCATCCAAGGTTGGAAGCTTGGTAAGTGTGGCTTGGAACTTTGCAGTCGAAGCGATCACTTGTTCTCTTACTTTTCTTGCAGTATCCCCTTGAAGATCCAGGGTTTTCAAATCCGCTTCGGTAAGAAGAAGTGGTTTAAGGCGGGAGAAATCCTTGGTAGCGACGGCCTTCAAGATTTCCTGACTGGCTTCCTCTGCACTGATGGCTTGCCAAGAATCGATTTTAGTATCTTCATTTTCATCGTTGCCTATTTTGGTACCGCCTGCATTAAGCCAGCGATAAAGATCTGCTTTGCCATTAAAGTTGGTGTCAATTTCGCGATAAACTTCGACGCCATCTTTGTAATAAGACCAAACATCGATGCGATTATCTTCGTTCGAGTCGAAGAATTTACGAACGAGGTTGCCTTGGCTATCTTTAAGAATCCAGCCTGAGCCTTTTTTAACACCCTTGGTAAGTTCAACTTTGCAAGCAGATTCTTCCTCGGGCGAAGGGGTCGAAAAAGATATTCCCTCTTGTTTGGGTTTAAAAGAAAGAATGGCCGCAGCGGCGGGTGGCGCAGCAAAAGCAGGCAAGGCTGTGCCAAATAAAAAGAGGGTGCCTGAACAAAGACCAGCAAACTTCCAAGACTTCCGCATACCAAACTCCTTCACAGAAACCAATAAAAAAGTGGGGAGAAAGCCCCATATAGAAATAAGATCGGCAAAAGAGGGGGTGGAAGTTGATGTTAAAATCAAAAAAGTTTGCACAAAGGTTATAACCCGAAAAACAGGTATAGAGTGTACGAGCGTTTGTCAACCCATTTAATTTCAGTCATTAAATAAATAGAAGACATTCCCTAAGTCTTTATGCCTGCTGTCCTTGACCCCCTTCATGAAAAAATTACAATTATTAGTAGGTGCGTCGTAATCCAAGTTATTTCTTGGATTGTGAAACAAACCTAAAGGCGGGCAATAAAATTGGCAAAGGAGTGCCACTCAATGATTTGTTTTCAAACGGCCCGACGCCATGCACCCAATTGCAAAGTATCAGGAGTTTTTCCGATAACGCGTAAGCCCAACAGGTCAGCTGATGCTTTCTCCAACCAATATTTTTATAAGGCTAGCTAAACCCCGAGTATCTTTTTAATTACCTTATTTAGCTATGGTTTAATTAATCGTAATAATGGCCCGGAAATTTACTAAAAAACTGCAAATTCAAAAGGTTTATCTACTTGGATAATGACAGGGTAAAAATGGTGAAGGAAGCCAGCGACATTGTTGATGTCGTTGGAAGCTACATTTCTTTACGCCCTGCTGGCCAGCAAACCTTCAAGGGCCTTTGCCCTTTTCATGATGATCACAGGCCTTCTTTTGATGTTGACCCGAAAAGGGGTCGTTACCGTTGTTGGTCTTGTGGCAAATATGGGGATGTAATCACCTTTGTGCAAGAGTACGAAAAAGTCGAATTTGCCGAAGCTTTGGAAATTCTGGCCAAGAGGGCTGGTATAAATCTAGAAAAAAAAGAAAATTTAGTGCAGAACCGGCTGCGCGGGTCAATGCTTGACTCAGTGCGCTGGGCATCAGATCAGTATCACCAGTGCTTGCAAGAATCACCCTTGGCTGCTGAAGCGAGAAGTTACCTATCCAGCCGGGGATTAGAAGACGAAATTATTAGGCAGTTCGGATTGGGCTTTGCTCCACGCAGAGGGGATTGGCTGTTGGAGCTTGCACATAACGATGGGGTGGATGTTGGAATGTTGGAACAAGTAGGCTTGATAGGCCGCAAAACAGATAAGCCTGGGCTTTACGACCGATTCCGGGACAGAATCATGTTCCCGATCCGTAATGTGCTAGGGAATACGGTTGGTTTTGGTGGCAGAATAATGCCATCATCTCCTTTCATAGATAAAGCGCCCAAGTACTACAATTCTTCTGATTCCCCTTTGTTCTCGAAAAGCGAACAACTTTACGGGATCGATCAGGCCCGCAATTCCATTGGAAAAGTAGGGTATCTTGCAGTTGTCGAAGGATATACCGATGTGATGATGGCACATCAAATGGGCGTCGGGAATATTGTTGCGACCATGGGAACAGCCATTAATGCCAGGCACTTGCGCCAACTTAGGCGCTGGACCAGCAAAGTTGTGTTGGTGTTTGATGCAGATGCCGGCGGTGAGCAAGGTGTGGATAGGGCATTGGAATTATTCGTGACCAATGACATGGATTTAGCAATTGCAACGCTTCCCGAGGGATTAGACCCTTGCGATATGTTGTTAAACGATGGGCCCGAAGCATTTCAAGAAGTTTTAAAAGGCGCAGTGGATGCACTTGAGTTTAAGTTGAGTTCGATCCTTGCTGAAATAAGCAGAGATGGCGCATCAGTAGAGACGAAGCGCAAGGCGACGGATTCGATTTTAAGTGTGTTGGCAAGGATTCCGGTAGAAAGTAGCCCATCTTCGCAGCTAAAGATGCAATTAATGTTGGGTCGGATAGGCAAAAGATTAGGTTTGAGTGATGAAACCTTGAAAAGCCGAGTGAACGAGTTAAGGCCAAAAACAGAATCTCGTAAAGTGGACACGAATATAATTAATACAACTGAAGAGTCGCGTCGAGCCAAGCCAGTCCCTGAAGAAAAAGAACTGGTTGAAGTTCTGCTGGCAAACCCTGATCTGGTGTTTCGTGCCAGACAGGATTTGAGCATCGACGATTTGAATCATCCCGGGTTAAGGCAGATTGTTTCCATCCTGTTTGATTTACTGGATGAAAAACGAACTCCTGACTTGGATGCAGTGCGCGCCCGCATGGGTGACAGCCCGATTGGTTCGAGGCTGTTGGATTTAGCAGACCAAGGTCGGCGAAATCCAGAACCCGTGACATGGTATGGTAATATTCTTGAACGGTTCAATGAGCGCAAGGTTAAACCGGTAGTAAGGGTCCTCCAAGACCAATTACATGCTGCGAATGACCACGAAACCGCCATGGAGCTTCTAAGAAAATTGCAGTCCCGTTCGGTTGGATCCGGTTCGGTTCCAACCCCTTCCCGTCTTGATGGAGGCCATTGATGGAAAAGATTGAAGTTACTTTCAAGGCATTGTTGGAAGCAGGCAAAGAAAAAGGATTCTTGACTTATACCCAAGTCAACGAACACCTGCCCGAAGATGATGCCAACCCCGAAAAGATCGATCAGCTTTTGCTTGTTCTTGAAGAACAGGGAATCGAACTGATTGATGAATCCGAGGTTGAAGATCGGGAAGGCGCCGCCACTGGAGCAACCACAGAAACCCAACCCGACCTTGATTTTAGCTTTATCGAACAAGAAGAAGGCAAACGCATTGATGACCCAGTGCGCATGTACCTGACTCAGATGGGCGAAATTCCACTCTTGAAGCGTGAACAAGAAATCAACCTTGCGAAGAAAATCGAAGTCACACGCAAGCGCTTCCGCAGAAAAGTTTTAGAGTGTGATGGTGCAATGAACCAAGTGGTTGATACCCTAAAGCGAGTACATTCGGGCGAACTTCCTTTTGATCGAACCATCAAGGTATCGCTGACTGAAAATCTTGAAAAAGACAAAATCCTGCAAAGAATGCCGCACAATCTTCGAACCTTGGAAAGATTGATGGAGCAAAACCAGGAAGATTTTAATCAGATAATGAATGCGGGACTCGATGAAGAAACCCGCAGAAATTTCCGCAGATCCTTGCGAAATCGCAGACGCAAAGCTGTTTGTTTGGTCGAAGAGTTGAGCATTCGTACCCAAAAAATCCAACCTCTGATGAAGAAGTTGGAGCAAATCGCCAGAAGGATGGAAGAACTCGAAACCGAGATCCGCTATCTCAACAACATCCGCGGTTCCAAAGAAGATATTCAAGCTTTGGAAAAAGAACTCCGCGATTACATGTTCAGCACCATGGAAGAAACACCAGAATTGCGCAGAAGAGTCATCACTGTGCATACCCGGTTCATGGAATACGAACAAGCCAAGCGCGATCTTTCAGGTGGCAACCTGCGATTGGTAGTAAGTATTGCCAAGAAGTATCGTAACCGTGGTTTAAGTTTTCTTGATCTGATTCAAGAAGGCAACACCGGCCTTATGCGTGCAGTAGATAAATACGAATATCGTAGAGGTTACAAGTTCAGTACTTACGCTACCTGGTGGATCAGACAAGCGATCACTCGTGCAATTGCAGATCAGGCCAGAACCATCCGCATCCCTGTGCACATGATCGAAACCATGTCGAAACTTCGCAATGTAACCAAGAAGTTGCTGCAAGATATGGGCCGAGAACCCACCATCGAAGAAATTGCGATAGCTGCTGAAATTAGCGTCGAAGAAACACGCAGGGTAATGAAAATCAGCAGGCACCCAATCAGCCTTGATAGGCCAGTGGGCGAGAGCGAAGACAGCTACTTTGGCGACTTCATCGAAGATAACTCTGTTGATTCACCAGTGAATGCAGCAGCTCAGGAAATGCTGAAAGACAAAATCGATGGCGTTCTGAAAACCCTGACTTACCGTGAAAGAGAAATCATCAAACTGCGCTACGGCCTAGGCGATGGTTACACTTACACTTTGGAAGAAGTAGGTAGGATTTTCAAAGTGACCCGCGAGCGAGTAAGGCAGATAGAGGCGAAAGCCGTCCGAAAACTGCAGCACCCTGTGCGCAGCAGGCAACTGGAAGGTTTTATCGATCTTTCACTAAAACAGTAGAACCAAAGGGCCCCCACAAGGGCCCTTTTTTATTGCACCGAGTCAATCTTCAATTACAAGGACGAAATAGCAATGACCGAGCCAGGAATAATCTTCAAGGAAATCCACAAGTACAGTAAGCATGCATTTGAATTGCAGGAAAATATCGGGCGGATTCCTAGACAGATCAAGGCCCAAAAGACCAGAATCGAACGCATGGAAAAAGAGTTCAAAGATTTTCAGGACCATCTCAAGAAACTTAAAGTTTCCATCCATGAAAAAGAAGTTTCCTTCAAGGAACTCAACACCAAGGTTGCCAAGCTTCAGAAGCAACAAAATGAAGCCTCCGACAACAAGGCATATGATGCCCTAAAAATAGAGATTGGTACCACCAAAGCTGAAATCTCAAAGGTGGAAGACGAAATCCTATTTGCAATCACCGAGCAAGAAGAGAAAACTGCGGCCTTGCCTGAACAGGAAAAGTTATTGAAAGCTGCCAAGGTTGAAGCTGCTGCCATCGAGAAGAATTCCACCGATCGCAAAGCGGAATTGGAAAAGCAACTTACCGAAACGAATGCATTGTTAAAAGCTGCGGAATCGCAACTTTCTGCAGAGCACCTGCCTAAATACCTGCGCATTGTGCAGTCATTCAAGCATGAAGCGCTATCGCCTTTGGAAGGCAAAACATGCTCCTCCTGTGCCACCGAAATCACCTCACAAATGATGAATGAGGTTCGCAGCTACTTATTTGTAGCGTGCAAATCATGTAACCGTTTGCTATATCTTTCCGAACAGGAAGAACGGGTATTCAAGGAATCTGAAGCTGCTGACGAAGCATA
>CALARU010000146.1 GCA_937888715.1 uncultured Planctomycetaceae bacterium
TCTATTCCTGAAGTCGTTAAACCTAAGCCTATGCCTCTTCCTAAAAAGCCTATCGTTCCACCAGTATCTATTCCCGAAGTCGTTAAGCCAACACCTACACCTGTGCCTCTTCGCAGGCCAATAGTTTCAGATAAAAAACCACTCCTCCCAACGCAACCTACCAAAGCACCAATTCAAGAAGCTCCCCGATATACGACTTACTCAGATAGAAACAACCAAAGGAACGCACTTAACAATCAGAATTATTATCATCAACAAACGGTCAGAGATTTTTATGAGCATACAAGAAAATACCCTCAGCCCATTTCCAGGAACCAAGGTTATACCAACAACTTCAACACCTACTCATGGGTAAATAACAACCGCTATTTTTACGGATATAACTACAGACATTACAACTACATTACCTGCTACGATCGATTCAATAACCGGTTTTCAATCATTACAGTACCCAACGAAAACCTGAACTACCCCGTGGTGATTCAGCCCTATCCGCCTGTGATGATTCAACCTTACCCAGTGAATTACTACCAAACATTCGATACAACGGGGTTTTTAAGCTCTGTCCTAATGCTGCTAAGAATCACTCAGGGAAATTACATCTGGTAAATGATGCGATCAACCTAGAATAAAAGAATCTCTATTCAGCAAGGGAAACACAAATAAGCTCTGCATCATTACGCCAATAAATGCACTTGTTTGCGAAGGCAGGGTGCGACCAAAGCACATCACGATTGAAAGCTGCGTTGGTAGGTTTTAGAAGATTCGCCCTGCTGATTTCTTCATAACCTTTGGGAGAAACCTTGGCGCAAATCAAATCCCCAGTTTCAGAAGCAAGATAAAAATGATCATCATTTTTAACCAAAAAAGCAGTGCCATGAGTAGTTCGCTTGCCGGTGGTAGGCTTGAAATCAGTCCAAAGCCTTTCGCCCGATAGCATCTTGAAAGCACCAAGCCAACCTTGATGGCAATCCGTGCCATAAACAACGCCATTTTCTGCAAAAGGCGTGCTATTACAGGGGTAAAGAGCGGTTTCACGAGTACCCTGCCAGAGTATGGAAGCGCCCGGTTTATCAGAAGAAAGCTTGAATCCAGCCCCAATGCTGCCAATGCCACCTGCATAAAGTAAATCGCCATCTTTGACCGGAGCAGAAACCGACATACCATAGTTCGGCTTCAAAGGAAGCGACCAGTAAACCTTACCGGAAATAAGATCAAGGCTGTTAAGTTTGTCTGCATCCCAGATTAAAAGTTGATCAACGCCCGCAGCATTAATCAAAGTGGGTGGGCAGTACCCCGATTCGGAAGCTGAAAGTGCTTTCCAAACTTCTTTGCCTGTATCTTTGTTGAAGGCGACAGCAACACTACCTTCGCCACCAACTAGGCAATAAACCAAATCACCTTTAATTAATGGATGGCCACAAAAGCCCCAAAGAGGGGTGGGCGCGTTATAATCTTTTTTGAAATCTTTGGTCCAAATAGGCTTACCAGTATTAACATCTAGGCAGAAGAAATTGCCTTCAGCACCTAAGCCATAAACTTTGCCATCAACAACCGAAGGGGTCACCCGTGGGCCGGAAGCATAAGAGATTTTATATACAACAGGGTATTCATATTTCCAAAGAAGAGCACCGGATTTGGCATCAAAACAAAGAAGCCTTTCATTGCCCGAGCGTTCATCACGCTTGTTGAAATCATTGGTGCTATCGCCAGATTTAACGACAAAGTCTGGGACAAAAACTTTATTACCAGCAACAGCAGGGCCAGAAAACCCGCCCGAGACCTTGCTCTTCCAAAGCACTTTGGGCCCATCTTTGGGGAACTGCCTGATGATACCTTTTTCATTCCAAACAGAATTTCTTGTTGGTCCAAGCCACTGGGGCCATTCTTCTGCCATTACAAAGGAAGCGCCAAAGCAAACAAAAATTACCAAGCAAATTAGCAAGCGAGTCTTCATGGCTCAATCCTTCTGAATGATGGTTGTGAACATTCATATCATGAAGGATTGAGATAGAAGAATCAAGAGAATCAGAGCAAAAGAAAATTGATTTTAACCAACAAAGGCGCCACCAGTAAAGCCAACAGGGAAAGCAAAGAAATCATCAATCGCCCCAAAAAGCTGATCAAAGACTCTGATTTCTGAAGGAGCATTAGTATATGGTGCGGTAACAACATCAATGGTTCCATTACCATTAACATCAACAGCACCAATAGTTACACCGCCAGAGAATTCCACAGGGTAGGCAAAGAAAGAATCGAGAGTTGCAGTGCCAAAGGAGTTAAAAACTTTAACATGAGGCCCGCCACCCGGTCCAGCAGCAACCATGATATCCGCAGAACCATTATTATCAAAATCCCCCGAGGCAACAAAAACACCTCTGGTAACACCTGGATCAAAAGCAAAGAAATTAGCCAACGCAACTTGCTGACCTACGATAAGGGCCTTGCCACTAAGCCCTAAAACATGAGGCCCGCCCCCTGCACCTGCACCGGTAATTACATCAGAAAAACCATCAGCATTAAGATCACCAGATGCAACCGAGATACCACCGGTAAAAGCAGTGCTATAAGCAAAATAGCTGGCAATAATCGAGTTATCCAAGCCACTAAAAACTTGAACATGCGGCCCACCCCCTGCACCTGCACCGGTGATGATATCGGCATAACCATCACCATTGACATCGCCACAAGCGACAAAAATACCACTGGAAAACTGCGGAGCGTAGGCAAAGAAGTTGCGGATTTCAGAATAATTTGAACCATCATAAACTTTAACATTTGGGCCGCCACCCGGGCCTGCTGCGACGATAATATCTTCAATACCATCCGCATTGATATCGCCACCTGCAACACGAACGCCACCACTAAACCCGGTGTCAAATGCAAAAAAGCTAACCTGAGTATTAGCAATCTTGTCGTAAACATTAACCTGAGGCCCACCTCCTGCATTAGCTCCTACGATGATGAGATTATTTGAAGCCCCAACTGATTGAACGAGGCTGGAAGTTGCAGTGGAATAAAAGAAGGTGTTGGAAACATCTGGCGCGCCCAGATATTGGACAGTGATCATCCTCCTGCCCCCAGGAAGATTACTGGTTTGAAAAGATGCCACGCCGTTGACCAAAGGAATCTGACCACTAATAGCAACACCATTATCAAGGAAAACCACATTCCCAATGGGGACTCCATCAGCAGGATTGACCGATTCAACCGTGGTTGTAAAGGTGATGGGCGAAAACCTGCTGGCAGGATTTTGGGAGGAAATAATCTGGGAAGAAGTTGCATGCGTGGTAAGAATAGATTGAGAATACGCAGTTGAAAAAGAAGATGCCAGGTAATTGGAATCTCCGATGAATTGAGCCCGAATGAGATGGGTTCCTGTCGTAGAAAACGATGTTGTAAAAGTTGCAACCCTTGCGCCAGTGGCATCTATTGTTGAAGCGGTATTAATGGTTTGTAACGGTTGAAGAACACCATCAATATCAAATAAGACCTGCCCTGTGGCAGACCCACCTGAAAACTGCGGAGTCACCACTGCAGTAAATGTCAAAGGTAAATCTGTTCCATAAACAGCCGCTGGGCTTGAAACCGTAACCGAAGTTGATGCTTTAGTGACGGTATGAACAATGGGGGTGGTGGAATTACTGGAAGCAATAACTCCAACGCCAGTATATGAGGCCGTTATAACATGAGGAGAATTAGGAACACTTAAAGTGGAAACATTGACACTTGCATTTCCACCCATAACAGCAACAGAAGAACCAAGCGCAGAACCATTATCAAAGAATTGAACGGTTCCTGCTGATATTGAGCCACCTAAACCATTTACCGATGCGGTGTAGGTTATGGCTTGGCCATAGATCGAAACGTTATCAACATCTGAAGAAGAAATCGTGGTGGTGGTAACAACTCCCACAGCAGTCAAAGTAACATCATTACCATCGCCCCCTACATAAGAGATTCTGTAGGAAAAATTATTAGAGGTAACGAGTGCCCCTTCAGCAAGGCCCGAGAAAGTACCTATAACAGCATCAGCACCATCGTTATTAATAATGGTGTATTTAGTTCCGATAACATTAGGGGAAAAGTTGAGTGAGAGATTAAGTGTGGGGCTACCTGAAAGAGAAACATTCCCTTGAACTTTAAACTGATCGTAGTCTGAACCAGCTACGGGGGAAGATACGCCCAATCCATTTAAATCAATGCTAAGAATCGCTGCATTACTTTGAATATTTAAAGAACCAGTGGATAGAACCGAGGTAGCATTAGTAGCAAGCCCTGGCGCCAAAAAAGCGGTTTGACCTGAATTAACTGTAAGAGAACCTGTTTTACCAGACCCCATGAGTGTGGAAGCGTTTTGAACAGTTACTGGAACATTATCCGAGCCAATCTGAATGAGAGTTCCACCATTAACAACCGAGGCCGCTTGCGAATTATTGGAACCAGTAATTAACAGTGTGCCTGCACCTTCTTTTCTAAGAGTAGTTGAACCACCATCGATTTTTCCGGAAACAGCAAGTGTACCTTGATCAACGCCAATGCCTGCACTTAGCGAAGTGCCAGCCAAAGTAATGTTTCCAGCCCAAGAGTTATTTCCCGAGACGCTACGAAGTGCACCCTGATTACCAACGCCATTGCCATCAAGGTTAAGAGTTCTGTTTGAGATTGCAATATTACCCTGCAAGGCAAGCGTGGCAGGGCCTGAAGCGCCAGAGGTGGAGACAGTAATTGCACCAGCAGGGCTAGAGCCAAGCGAGTTGGAATTCTGCAAAAGTAAAGTGCCCTCTTGCACAGAAACAGGAAGGGTGAGAGTGGTGGGGCCGTTAATTTTTACCGTGCCCGCTCCGATTTTAATCAACTGCGAATTCAGACTTGTTGCGTTCGCAGACTGAGTGATGTTACCTAATATCTGCAACTCGCTGCCTGCTGCAGCCCCAAAAGAGGAAGTTTGATCGATGGTAATAGCACCTGACCAAGAATTAACGCCGATGCTTTGCAAGCCGCCCAGACCAGTAAAACCAGTACTTCCTACCGTGATATTATTTGTAAAGTTAAGGCCATTGCCTTCAATTTGAAGAGATCCCGCACCAGAAAGCCTAGGAGGCGAGGCAGAAGTTTGAGTAACGGTAATTGAACTGGCATTTACAATGGAAGCACTATTAGTGAGCTTCAAATTCCCGGAACTTACCAACACATTACCCAGCAAATTAGAATTCGTTGCGGACAACGTTAAGGTATTCGATCCCCTTTTTTCTAAAGTATCAGCAGCAGAAAGCGAAACATCACCAGATATTTTTAAAGTCCCCCCAGGTGTACCACCTATTGAAGCATCATCCTGAATAACCACATTCCCCTGCCAATCCGCAGAGTTTGGATTACTCGAAGGCGATATAATCTGAAAAGCGCCTAGCCCTTCTAACCTTTGTGAATTAGTAAAAGGAATGCCAGGATTTTGATCAGGCCCACTCCCCCCTTGAATCACCAACTGATAACCTGCACCAAAAACAAAAGACTGACCACCGATATTTGAATCACCAATGGTGAAAGCACCAAACTGGGGCGTGGGGTTATTAGGATCAAGAAGGTTTGCGGGAACCTGGCTGACAAGTATTTGTTTTAAGGAAGAACTTTGTGGCGAAATACCCAAGGCTGCATCGTTTTGAACATTTAAAAACCCATTAAAAACAGTGACATCACCAGTAAAAGTATTCGCTTGTGTAAGCTCTACAGTGCCCAATCCCCACTTTCTTAACCCAGCAGAACCACCTATTGCGCCATTAATTTCCATCGTGCTTCCAAACTGCTGGCCAACACTTGCGTCACCATTGGGATTAAGTGCACCAGGAGTCTGAATAGCAGAAGGATTTGCAACCAAGGTAACTGTACCATTCCACTGATTGGGAACTGCAGAAGAAGCAGTCATGCCATCCAAAGAACCCTGGGGAATTCCAAGATTGATTCCCGCTGTCCCAAGAGTTGGAACAAAACCATCTCCACCAAAAAGAATAAGATTGCGATTAGCAATTTGCGCCCCGCCATTGTAAAGATTCCCAATTGCGTTTTGGGAATAATCCGAGGAACTCAAGCGCAAGGTTCCGCCATTAATTTCGACATTGGCGTTAACCACAGAACTACCCAACCCTTGATCGTTGGAAACAACCAGAACACCATTTTCAACCGAAGTAACACCCTGGTAAGAGTTCTTGCCATCGAATACAAGTACGCCGGAACCACGCTTGATTATTTTATTATTATTCAAATCGGAAATACTGATGTAATTGGCGTCAACAGTTCCATCTATTCGGTTTGAAAAAACTAACCAAGATCCTTCGTTAGCAACATTAAAAACAAAATCAGAATTGTTCTGGCCTATTTTAACAGGCATATAAACCCAGTTGGCATTAGTGTTATCAGGGAACGATGCAGATGAACCTGAGTAAACCGCATTGATTTGAGTTTGAACATTCAACGGATTAGCAGATGCGCCACCGGTTGGATAAAACCCAAGAGCAGGCCCCGGAGAAGTGGTGGGTGTTGCAGGACCAAATTGAGGATAATCCCTTGCAAAGATATAATACCCAGACCCAAAAAGATCAATGTTATTAACAAAATCTAACGACTGCACACCTCCAGGAAGGTAGGACGCCATGCTACCATTTGAATCAAGGGAAAGGTCATTGATAACATTAACTGAAATCGGGATGGGCAAGGTACCGCCATTAGGATCAGGTCGAGAAAGATTTCCAAATACACCCGCGAAAGGAGTTGCCAAAACTGAAGGACTATTTATAAGGTTGGGAAAAAGCAGACTATCGCCATTTTGAGGCAATCCAGGTTGCCCACTTGAAGGGCTCCAGTTGCTAGCCAAAGTATTGAGAAACGAGCTAAATGTTGGATCGCCAAAAGCAGGGGGCGGGCCATCAGTTCCGTTGGGGATTGCACTGCCATCCCATACGCGAGTTGCACACTCCAATCTTTCTTCAAGTAATTCCAAAAAAGGAGAAGAGTACTTCCGATTTTTTCCAATACCGCCAGCATTAAAAAAACTTTTGAAATTAAAAGCCATGGAATCAGCCTCCCAAGAGGTAAATGGGTTTACGACTACCTAGCAGCCACAAAAGCGGATGCGATAAAATTTATTAGCCCTGAAGTTGGAAGTGAAAATCAGGAGTGCTGGAATGTTTGACGAAACTATTATTGCCACCTAACAAGCAATTTAAAAACTTCCTTAAAGATGAGTGATTGATGAGATTTGTTTCGACTATAATAAGAATAAGAATTGATTAATTTTTAACCCCAAGAGAATGCACAATTGAAACTGTACCACGAACCTTTTTTTAAATACACTTTTTCAGAACAGCGAAAAATAGAGAAGATTCATCTACCAGAATTGAAACCCCATACCAACATCATCATTTGTAAAAACTCGGTCCCCTCTAAAAACAAAGATGATATCCTGTTCACGGGTACAACCAATGCCGACTGCTGGATGCTTTTTTCCCATCCCTTGATAGTGATGGCAGGCGATATCTTTTACGCCATTGAACAGGAACCCTCATGATCAACACTTCCCTTCTTCATTTTCTTTTCGCAGGATTTTCGAGCGAAGCACCTTTGCAAGCTTCGAAGCCCAATGTGCTTTTAATCATTGCGGATGATCTTCGAACCGATTTGAAATCATATGGTGTGAAAGTAGTAAGCCCAAACTTAACCCAAATCACCACATCCCTACTGCGCCATAACTTTCAAATTTCATAAAGGCGGGCAATCAATGGCAAAAGATGTTTTTGAATATGCTTCTGAGTTTACTGCTTCATCAAAAGAAGTATTTGACTGGCACAAAAACCAATCTGCATTTGAAAGACTTTCACCACCCTGGGATGAAGTTAAAATCGTTGAGCGAAGCAATGGGATCGAAAAAGGCGCCCGAACTATAATCGATGTCAGAATCTGGCCCATCTGGAAAAGATGGATTGCTGAACATACGGATTACACCGAAGGCGTATCCTTCACCGACACCCAGATCACCGGCCCCTTTGCATATTGGCAACACCAACACCGCGTTTCACCACTGACCCCGAACACCTCCACACTCACCGACCACATTGAATACAAACTCCCCATGGGAATCCTTGGGAAGATTTTTGGTGGCGCTATGATCAAACAAAAACTTGAGAAAATGTTCCGCTATCGCCATGAGATTATGCGCGCAGACCTGGAAGATTCCATTCTGGCTAAAGAAAGTCCGATTAAAAAAGTGGTGGTCATCGGTGCATCAGGATTCGTTGGAACCAATCTCTGTGCTTACCTTGATTCAATCGGACTATCCGTTAGCAAAGTAGGCCGAAAAAAAGATAACACCAAGAATAGCGCATCGTGGGACCCGAATCTAGGAGACCCCGCCCCAGAAATTTTTGAAAATGCAGACGCTGTAATTCATCTGGCAGGCGAAAGCATCGCAGAGGGAATTTGGACCAACGCTAAAAAAAAGCGCATTCGCGATAGCAGAGTTATAAGCACAAGATCTTTAAGCAAAGTTCTTTCTAGTTTGAAGAATCCGCCCAAAGTTTTGCTCTGCGCCTCGGGAACAGGCATCTATGGCGACCGAAAAGATGAACTCCTGGATGAAAACTCTGCGCATGGAGAAGGCTTCCTCACCGAAGTAGCAGAGGAGTGGGAAGGCGCAACCGAAAGCGCAACAAAATCAGGAATCAGGGTTGTAAACATGCGCTTTGGTATTGTTTTAAGCCCTGCGGGTGGAGCATTAAAAGAACTTTTAATCCCTTTTAAAATGCGTATGGGGGCATACTGGGGAAAAGCCTCTTCAGCTTACATGAGTTGGATTGCAATGGATGATTTATTGGGTGCGATTGGATTTTGCATGCAAAATGATAATATGAACGGGCCTGTTAATTTTGTAGCACCCAACCCCGTCACCAATTACGAATTCATCTGCGCACTCGAAAAAGTTTTTAATCAAAATACATTTCTACCAGTGCCTTCATCTCTTTTAAAATTATTCATGGGCCAAAAAGCTCAAGATTTATTGCTAAGTAGCACAAGGGTTACTCCAAAGAAATTATTGGAGCATCAATTCGAGTTCCGTTATCCAAAAATTGAAGATGCGCTTAAACACCTCACTGGTAATGCAACCAAATAGCATTAAAAGGTGAATAAAAAAGCTTTATTAAACATGAGTAAACAAGTTAAGTTTAGCTTGGACTATCGAATTTAATAAAAAACAACAACTTTAACAACTTTTAGCTTTACCTTGTAAATCCGATTGTTATCATAATTTTTCCTGCCATGAAATGGGTGTTCCTTCCATGAAGTGTGTTTTGAAATTCACAAACCGAGATGATGAGCAATGAGCCAGAATAATCAAGTTGATTTTGCAGCCTTGGAACGCTTTGGCGCCAAATGCACGATTCTTCGAAAAGAAGTTGCCAAGATCGTTGTTGGGCAGGATGCAGTTATTGAACAACTGTTGCTCGCAATTCTTGCCAAAGGCCATGCCCTGCTTGTTGGCGTGCCCGGGTTGGCAAAAACCCTGATGGTTTCCACTCTTGCAAGAGCTTTGCACCTCGGGTTCAAACGAATTCAATTCACCCCCGACCTAATGCCTTCAGATATTACTGGGACTGAAGTTATTCAAGATGACCCTGTAACTAGGCAGCGCGCTTTCAAATTTCTGCAAGGGCCTATTTTTTCAAACTTAGTTCTTGCGGATGAAATCAATCGAACACCACCAAAAACCCAAGCTGCCCTTTTAGAAGCAATGCAAGAAAGAAAAGTAACCGTGGGAGGGGTTGATCACACCCTGCCTTCACCTTTCTTTGTACTTGCAACCCAAAACCCCATTGAACAAGAAGGTACTTACCCCCTTCCAGAGGCCCAACTCGATCGATTCTTGTTTTTAATCCAAGTGGGTTACCCCACCGATACCGAAGAAGATGAAATTATGCGCAGAAGCGCCTTGGATGCAGAAACCATTAACACAGTGCTTGATGGCAATGAAATTGAACAATTGCAAAAGATCACCAAGCAAATACTTGTTTCAGATACCGCACTTGAATTTGCAAGAAAAATAACCCGTGCTACCAGACCAAACACCGAAGAAGCTGCTTCTTTTGCTTCCAAATGGATTCAATGGGGCGCAGGACCAAGAGCTAGTATCAGTTTGGTTCTTGCTGGCAGAGCACGAGCCGCACTACATGGCAGACCTCATGTCACCATCGAAGATATCGAAACCGTAGCGTACCCAGTTCTCAGGCACAGACTGCTTCCTTCGTTTACTGCACAAGCAGACGGAATTGCACCGGATGATCTGACCAGAAAAATTATTACAGAAGTGCGATCTAAACTAAAGTTGTCAACCAATAGCTAACCACGAATGAACGAAATTCCAGCACATAATCAGGCAAAACTTCTAGAGCAAGCCAAGTATCTTGGCCTTCGCGCTCTTACGCTCGTAGAAGGCCTGCGAGTTGGCGACCAGAAAAGCCCCACCCGAGGCTTCTCGGTCGAATTTGCCCAGCATCGTGAATATGTGCCGGGCGATGATCTTCGGCATATCGATTGGCGGGGCTATGCCCGAACCGAAAAATATATCGTCAAGCAATATGAGCAGGAAACCAATTACACCGCCCATGTACTTCTGGATTTATCAGGCTCGATGAGTTACGGCACAGCAGGAAAATCCAAGCACGAAATGGCTCAGTTACTTGCAACAGTTCTTTGCCAGATTGCTGCTAGTCAAGGTGATGCGGTTGGGCTTAAAACGATAGATAGCCCTGCCCACCCCGAACGATTACTTGCATTCACCCCCAGCACAAAATCCAACCGTTTAAAAATTCTTCTTAATCAGATTACCGCTCTTGTGCCAGGCCCGGAAAGAGAACAAGAAAACTCTCCACCACTTGTTTCTACCGCTTTAAGACAGATTTCCGAAAGACAAATACGCAAGGGATTGGTCATTGTTATCAGCGATTTCCTTGAACCTTGGCCCTTGTTACTCAAAGAGATTTTCGAAATCCGAGCCCGGGGCCATGATCTTTTATTGGTGCAGGTATTGCACAGCGATGAAATCGATTTTCCGATGGAAGGGCAAATCTTATTTGAAGATTTGGAAAGCAGCGGCTCGCTTGTAACCAGACCACAATTACTTCGCACTGCGTATCAAAAAGAAATCAAAACCTGGCTCGATGAAATTGATGTTTCATGTACCAGACTTCAGGCAACCCACTTGCTTATTAGGTCGGACAAACCCCCTGAAGATGAACTACTTAAGATGCTTGCCCTCAGGATTATGAAAAAACGAGTTGCAAAAATTCAATAAAGGTTGACTATGCATTTTCTGGTTCCATGGATGCTTTTTGGTGCTTTAAGCGCAGGAATACCTGTTGCATTGCATCTGTTACGCAAAAGCAAACCAACTGTTGTTCGTTGGGCGCCCATGGAATTTCTTCGTAAAAGCCTCAAGGAAACCAGCAAAAAAATCCGCCTCCGCGATTTGATCCTTCTTCTACTTCGCATGACAATCTTAATACTCGCTGCACTTGCACTTGCAAGGCCTTCAACACTATCCCTTTTTGGCAGTGGGCCCATCGACGCCGTAATTTTAATCGATAATTCCCAAAGTATGGCTACATTAGAAGGCCAAACTTCCCGATTGGATATGGCCCTTACTTCTGCAAAGCAACTTTTAGGAAATTTACCCACGGGATCGAAAGCCCGAATCATCAGCCTCACCGACCATACAGTAGAACTAAGTTACAACAACTCTAACGAATCCGATGCGATTGCTAGTGCCCTTTTGCAAATTAAACCAACAGATCGAAGCAGTAATTTCTACCAGGGTTTTGCCAACGCTATCGATCTCTTAAAAACTTCATCCTTCAGCCAAAGAAAAATATTCTTCTTTTCTGATATGCAAAGACCAGGTTGGCAGAATGAGTCAAGCTCTTTTAAAACCCTTGTGCAAAACATGCCATCTTCCATTTCCATCCACATGATTCGTCATGGTTCCGATGTTGATAGTAATATTCAGATAATGGATTTCCAACCAACTGCGGGCATTATTCTTGCAAATCAGCGACAAACCTGGGGTTTAACCGTACGCAATCGGGGTATCAAACCCGCCACTGGAATTAAAACCACCCTTGGCTTGGGCTCAGACTTTGAAACTGCAGAATCTGCAGTGATTGAAAAACTAGATGCTGGCGAAGAACGAAGTATCACCATTGATCTTCTAATTCCAGAAGATGGGCATCAAATTGTAAAAGCAGTTGCAGGGAATGATCGATTCTCAAGAGACAATCAAAAAGAAAAGATAGTTCTTGCAAGAAAAAAGCTTCAAGTATTAATCGTGGGTGCAAAATCTGAAATAGATGCAAACCGAGATAACACTTTTTTCCTTTATCATGCACTTAGATCGGGTTCTTCTGATTCATCGAACTCCGGTATTGAAGTCAAAGTAGCTACAGGAAGAGGCGCTACACCAGATACTCTCGATGAAACCGATATAGTTTTCATGGTAGACCCAATGCTTGCGGGTTCGGATAGCGTGAGTGATGGTTTCATGGAAAAACTTGAAACTTGGGTTTCGATGGGAAACACTCTAGTCTATTTTGCAGGTAGCAACTATGCAGCAGTTTCTGATTCAAACATCAAAAATGCTGATAAGTTTTTGCCTCCAGCGAATCCAACCCCCAACCTAACTCCCACCACTATTGCGACAGAAAACTTCCCGCCTGTAGGATGGTTTAATCGCTTCCGTTCAGCACCCTTAAACCTCATTAATCAATCTGAATTCCGTAAGAGGGTAACATTCGACACATCAAAGGACTACCAAACAGCAGCTTTGGGCTACTTTTCCGACAACCAACCACTTGCAGAAATGAAACAACTTCGGGCTGGTTTTATTACCTTACTGCCTTGGGTGCCAGATCTTTCCTACAGCGATCTGCCATTAAGGCCAAGCTTTGTACCATTCATTCAAACCTTGCTCTCGCGAATTTTAGACACTCTAAATGAGGCAAAGAACCCTTCGATATCTAGGGAGATTTCTCTGCGATTACAACCACAAGATCTCATTGGTGGCGAGAAATACAAATGGGTTTCGCCAACAGGTATGGCATTGGCTGCATCGATGGAAAAATCAGTGGACGAAGTTGTTTTCCGGGGCGAGTTCCTCACCCCCGATGCTGGTATTTGGAAATTGGAAACCACACCACCTTCAAATTCTAAAACCAACACCAAAAATCTAATCGCAGTACAGGCTTCTAACGAAGAAGGTGCGGAGCTTAATCCTTTGCAGGAAAGCGAAATCGATGAGATTCTTGGAAAAAATGTGTCGCACCAAAATAACACTGGCGAGGCTTCAATAACAGGTAGCACCGGCGAACTTACCAACCTGCTGTTGTATTTACTGCTTCTCTTTTTTGTTTTTGAAATGTTTTTCGCATGGTGGTGCGGACAACCTTTATAAGGTAGGGGAATGAACAAGTTTCTTGGTTATATTCTGGGAATTGATACGCCAAGTGGGGCGAGCATTGTTTCAATTGAAACTGTTCCCATGTATTTGGCATTATTTTTGTCAGTACTGGCATGCGTTACGCTTTTTATTATTTCCATCAGGCTCTACCGGGCAGAACAAATAAAGCTCCCCACAAGAATTCAAACCTTCGCGCTTTGCAGTCGCTTTGCTGCAATTTTCGCTTTCAGCATGCTGTTCTTTCAACCAATTTCCTGCAATCTAAAACTTAAAGGCACACGCCCCTCCCCCACCCTACTTATTCTTGATGATTCACTCAGTATGCAATCAAGAGATACCAGAACTCAAGAAGATGATATCGCTAGGGCTGAATCCCTTGTTGGCAAAATAACACTAGCAGATCCCACATTAAATATTGATACAAAATACCCCTCAAGGCTTGAGCTGGCGAAAGCAATTCTTGCAGACAACCCAAATGGATTTTTAAAAGCGCTTGAATCCAAAGGCCCATTAAAAAAATACCTCTTTGGGAATGATTTAAAACGCATTAATGAAAAAGAAAAAACCAATTCTTTCTTAGATGATTGGCAAGGAAACCAGCCCAGAACTCTGCTTGCAGATTCCATCGAAAAAGCCATCGCAAACACAACGGAACCACCCGCATCCTTAATTATTTTCACAGATGGTCGTGATACTAATTCAACTGCAAACCTAAACGAAATTTCAAAGCTTGCAGGAGAAAAAAACATTCCGCTTTTCTTCGTGGGCTTTGGCCTTAGCCAACCAGCAAGTATTGAATTACGCGACTTTGTTCTACCTGAAATAGTTCAGGCTGGCGAATTATTGGGCGTCCCTGTTCGATGGAAACTCTCCAAATTCGACCTCGATAACAATCCCGCTGCCAAAGTTGAGCTTCGATTAACATTAGATGGCGTTGAAGTTGCAAAAGACACAATCCCTGCAAAACCAGGTGAAGACATTCGGCATGCACTGATGTTTCGCCCGCCATTCACCGGATTAAACAAAGATAACTCTGAAGTGAAAGTTTTTGCAAAATTAACGGGCATAGCAAACGCCTCTGCAGAAGATTCATTGACCCGTCCTGTAAAAATCATTGATCGTAAAATCAAAATCTTGGTCATCGATAAATCTCCAAGATGGGATCTTCGCTTCCTCTTGATGAATTTAACCCGCGAAACCGCATCCTCCGGTGGCGAGGGTAAACCTCCCCGTAAAGCACTTGATCCTAAATTTGTGATTTTAGAGGGCGACCCCGATCTAACTTCAAAAGACCCATTCCTTCAGGAAATACCAACTTCGAGAAAAGATCTTTTCGCCTTTGATGTTATTATTCTTGGCGATATTCCTTTGGAAAAACTTGGGCCCGATGGCCCCGAACGAATCAGACAATTTTGTGAAGAAGGTGGCGGGCTAATCATCCTCGGTGGCAAACGATACAACAACCAAGGTTGGAATGATTCACCCTTGAGTAATTTACTTCCCATTGAACCTGGCCCCTATGACACCGTTTCTCTCAACGAAAAACGCACCACGATATTTAACCCCCTTTTAACCAAAGATGGCTTGGTTCAGGAAGCAATGAAACTTGCTGAAACACCTGAAGCGAACTTCCGCACTTGGAAAGATTTACCCGGAATGTACTGGCACGCCCCTGTCAGCAAACTTAAACCAGGTGCAACGCCTTTACTGGTCCACCCTAGCCTAAAAACTCCCACAGGCCCACTGCCCCTTTTAGCTACCCAACCCTACGGCAGAGGCCAGGTTGCTTGGTTTGGTTTTGATGAAGCTTGGCGTTGGCGCTATAACGATGGCGATGCGATTTACGGAAGATTTTGGAGCCAATGGGTTTATTGGGCTGCTGGTCCTAGAGTTGGGGCCATTAAACAAATCCGTTTATCCATTGATAGAACCGATCCATTTTTAAACACCGGCGGGCAGATTGCTGTTCGGGTTTTGGATAAAAACTTCTTGCCCGAACGCAAAGAAACTATCAACGCCAAAATCGAATGGCTTGATGCACCCGAAAACACTGATGCAAAAACAAAGTCCAAAGATATTGAGTTGAAAAAAATCCCGGATAAAGCCGGTGAATATCTGCTCAACCTTACGCACGACAAAGTCGGGAAATTCTCGTTCTCTATTCCCGGTGAGCAGGATGCACGGATTGAATGGCGAGTATTCCCGCAGCAAGATATCGAAAAAGGCGGATTGGCAACTTCCCAGCTTTCTGAATCCGCAAGGCTTAGCAAAGGCCAATTTGTTCTTGAAAACGATACCGAAAAGATCCTTTCCGATATCCCCGAAAAATTTTTCCAGATCACTTTCAACACGGAAATCCCAAAACTTAACCCCTTACTTTTTCTTGTGCTTACAATCGGATTAAGCCTTGAATGGTTTTTCAGAAGATGGAACAACCTGAGCTAATTATGGCAGAGGCACTTATTTACAAATCCCTGGGTCCCATACGCAACCAGATTAAGAAAATCTGGCTGCTTAATAAATCCATAGACATAATTTATGGGATTGCGAAATCCCTCCTTTTCGTTCTGCCTTTGCTTGCTATTGCCTGCCTTGCAGATTGGGTCTGGGATATCGAAGAAGAAACTCCTCTGCCCTTCCGATTACTCATGACCGCTTCTTGGTTATCACTATTGATGGTAAGCTTGGCAAGTTATGTTGTGCTGCCTGCGATTAAAAGATTCAAAGAAGATGAAACCGCCCTTAAAATCGAACAAACATTCCCAGAATTCGATCACCGCCTTATTACAGTTCTGCAACTTTCCAGACCCGAAGCACGATTTGACAAAAAGTCGGAAAAGCTTCTTGCTGAATTAACAGTCGAAGTTATTGCTTGCTACCCCAACTTCAATTTCAATGATGCTCTTGAATTAAAAAAACTGAAAGAATCCTCTTATCGATTCGCACCAGTATTCTTGTTTGTTGTGCTCGCCTTGCTTTTCGCCCATGATTCTGCAAAAGCATTGTTAGAACGCCAGTTTCTTTTGAACTCGCCCATCCCGAGAAACACCACCATCATTAACCTTCCCGAAAAAATTGTGCTCGCAGAAGGCGAAGAAGTCAGCATCGGTTTCGATTTGCGCCTGACAGAAGGTTACATCCCATCAATGGGTAAAATGCGCTGGAAAAACCAAGCCGGAAAAGCACTTGTTATCCCAATAGAACTTGACGAAATGGGGCAGTGGAAAGCAACCCTGGCATCTTCAATCGAAGATGGCTTTGTAACCATACGCATTGGGGACGGCAGAGCAGGGCCATTGCCCGTTATCCGAAAAAATCGCCCCACTTTGGAAATGGTCTCTGCGAAAATCCTTATGCCCGAATGGTTTGGGAAGCGCCCTGATGGTTCTCCCTATGAAAAAACCTTCCCCAAGGGTGACATCGGTGGCATTGAAGGCAGCACGGTTCAAGTTGAATTCAAAAGTTCGCAACCACTCAAAGAAGCAACTTTAGTCGTCAAAAATTATGATTCAAATCTTACCCCCGAGACAATGCCTTGCGCCCTAGGCGAAAACAAGCAAACCCTGATTGTTCGTTTTAATCTTAAATTGGGAAATGCAAGATATCAGGTTAATATCAGTAACCAAGATGGCTTGGAATCCAACCCCAACTGGCAGCGAAAACTCACTGTGTTGCAAACTCCAGAGCCGTTGGTCTCTCTATTACCAGAGCAAATTCCAGGCCTTGTTAGAGTTTTTGGTAAAGATGAAGATACTGATATCGATGGTCTTCCCGTTTTGATAGGGAAACAATTCAGGGTTGCGTATAAAGCTGAAAGTTATTCAGGTTTATCGGTTGCAAAGTTCCGGTATCGGATCAATGAAAAAGGTGATTGGAATACACTTCCTCTTCAAGAGTTTAAACCTGAATCAGAAAAAACAGGCAAATTCCTCATCGAAGCAGGATCATTTGAAAATAGCTCACCAAAAGCTGTCATCGACTTTTACCCATTGCCCTCGGATGACCCATGGAAAACACCTGATCGAAGACTTGCGGGAGGCAGATTTGATTTCCAAATAGGGCCTTTAAAGAACATTCGAGTAGGCGACAAAATAGAGTATTTCGTTGAAGTCACCGACATGAACCCCGTAGAACCTAAAACAGGGCAGTCTGAAATACTAATCAAAGAAGTTGTAGGTTTGGATGAATTACTAGCTTGGTGGAGACGAAAAGAAAAAGAAACAGAGAAATTAATGCAACTTAAAAACAAACAAGCGACAGTTTTCGAAGGCTTTCTTCCTAATTTAACGCCCAAACCTTGATTTATAGGGTTTTGAAGTAAATTAGCATTGGCAATCTGATTAGATATAGGTTAACATAACAAATGATATTCCTACCTAAAGGTGAGTAAAACCATGTTTAAGACAATCCGCTTATCTTTGCTTTGTTTACTGATTTCTCTCCCAGTTTTGGCCCAAGGCCAAACCACTACAAAAGTGAAAATTGAAAGGCAAGAATCAACTGCCTTACAAACAGAAAAGGCAACCAAACGCCTTGAAACTTTATTAAGCATTTTGTCTTATTACAACCTTAACGATACGGAAGAATCAAAGTTGGTTGTCGAAGCCACCACTGTTCTTAAATCCCTGCGCCAGCAAGATATGGTTGCGGTAATTAAGCATCTTGAAACATCTGCTAAGGCAAAATCAACAATCACTTCAGATGATGAAACCAAACTTGCCTATGTTCGCCATCAGAAGATTCTGGAAAAGCTTCGCGAATTAGCGATGAAGCAGCAGGCAATTCGCTCGCTTGAAATTGCTGCTGAAAGAATGGCAAAAGCTTCGAAAGAAGAATTCTCGATCAATGCAACACTTATGGTTTTTTACGGCATGCTCGAAGACAAAAACAGCAAAACCAAATCAATGTTCCCAACGATTGTTACGAAGCTAATAGATCGCCAACGAGACCTTAATGTTGATGTTTCAGTAATTCTTTCGCAAGCAGCAGATCTTGAATCAAAATTAGATGACCAGCGCAAAGATAGATTAAAAGAAGGTTTGAGAATTGCCAAAGCTGAAAATATTCGAGGCACACTTTCTTTGGTTACAGATCATTTAAGCAAATATGGTGACAATCAGGAATCAATTCGCAATTTCAAACCTGCTTCCAACTACACCGTACAAAATCATTTTGCGATGAAGAAAATAGCAGATGCTTGGAGAGCACCAAAAAACACCCTACAAACATTAAAAGAGTTACAAGATAAAGTAGGCAAAATGGTTCGCGATCAAAAAGAAATCAATGAAAAGATGAAAGACGAAGATGCCCCCAAGACACCTGAAGCCAAAATGGAAGTGGCAAAAAAAGAAGCGGACATGGCTAATGTAACCAAGGACATTTTAAAGACTACTGAACCAGCGGTACAAAGTGCAAAACCAGATTTAGCAAAGGCGGAAGCAGCACTTGAAGAAGCTGCCAAGACTCTTGCTGCTGCAGAAGATAAAAAAGCTGAGGTTGCCCAGGATAAAGCACTGAAGGCACTAGAAGCTGCAAAAGAAAAAATCGATGCTGAAGTTGCAAAGATCATGGACAAAGCTAAAGACCCAGTTGCCAAGGCCCAAGACTTGGTTAATAAAATCGAGAAATTAGAAGAGAAACAAAAGCAGGTTAATGAAACTGCAAAAAACATGACAAAACCTGAAGCAAAACCTGATGCAAAAGCAGCAGAAAACATTGCAAAACAAGAAAAAGACTTAGCTGAAAAAGCCATTGATACGGTCAAAGAAACACCCAGCATTCCTGAAGAAGTAAAGAAGGCTTTGGAAAAAGCTGCAGATGCTCAAGATAAAGCAGCGGAAGCTGCGGTCAATAATCCAGACCCTAAAGCAGGGTTGGAAAAGGCTGCCCCTAAAATGAAAGAAGCTTTGGAAGAATTAACCAAAGCAAAAGAAGCTGCTAAAACTCAGGTAGCAACTGAAAAAGCCAAGGCTGATGATGTTGCAAAGCGTGAAAAAGCGGCTGACGAATTAGCCAAAGCTGCTGAAATGCAAAAAGAAGTCGCACAGAAGTTAGATAAGGCAAAACAAGAAGGTGCAATGGATGCACTGAAATCAAAAGATGTTGCGAAAAATCTTGCAAAAGATGTACAAAAAGCGATGGCAGAAACAGAAAAAGCAGCTAAAAACGCAACGGGCGATGCTAAAGAAGCAACGGATGAAGCTGTAAAAGATCAGAAAGATTCTGAAAAAGCCCTGCAAAACAATGACCTAGCAAAAGCTGCAGAAGCTGCTGCGGATGCTGCAGAAAAACTGGATATGGCTGCAAAAGATGCTGCAGAAATGGTGAAGGCGGACAAACAGGATAAAGCTGTTGCTCAAGCAAAAGAAGAGATGAAGCAAGCCGATGTGGGTGAGGCTGCACGCAGGGTGGCACAAGCGCTCGACAAAAATAAAGAAGCTGAAAAAGCCACCGCAAATGCCAAAGAAAAACTTGGCGAAGGTAAAGCTGAAATGGATCTTGCAAAGAAGCAAGGCGACCTCGCAAAGCAACTTGATAATGCCAAAGATAATAACCCTGAAGCGGCAGAAGCTGCTGCGGATGCTGCAAAAGCTTTAGCCAAGGGCGACATTAATAAAGCCATTGAAGCTCAGAAAGCTGCGTTGGAAGGCCTTAATGATTCTCCAGAAAAGGGCGCCAAGGAAATGGCAAATGAGCAGAAAGCTTTATTAGAAGCAACGCAGGAACTTGCGAAAGCTCAGGATGCAGGAAACATGGCAAAAGACGCAGCAATGCAGGCTGAGGCGTTGGTACCGGACAATCTAAAGGGCGATTTGAAAGCTGCGGAAGCTTTGCTTGAAAAGGGTGCCGAAGCTGCGGCTAAGGGCAATATCCAAGAAGCTGCGGCTAAGCAAGCAGAAGCTACCAAGAGTTTGGAAAAAGCATTAGAAATGCTTAATGAGTTGGCCAAGGCCTTGGATGTACCCATGGGGGTTCCTGGTGAAACAGCACTGGCAAAGGCAGACGGAAAATCCGACCAAAAAGCGGAGCCTTCAGATGCCAAAGCTGAAACCAAGGATTCACCTATGCCAAACTCTAAACAAGCCGAAACCAAAGGTGATGGCGAGCGCAAACCCGATGGCACGGAAGAAGCAGCACTTGCAAAATTGCTTGAACTTCAGGCCAATGGTGGGTTTCTTAAGCTTCCTGAAAAAGAACGCGAAGCTCTATTGCAATCGTTAGGTGCTAATCTCCCACCTGAATATTCAGCCATGATTCAGAAATACTACCGTGACTTGGCAGACAAGCAAAAAACGAGCAAGGCACCGCTGCCTTCTTCTAGATAAGTTGATCATCATGAACCAATTCAATAGGCGAAAGTTTAATTCTTGCTTAACAGCTTCAATCCTTGGGATTGCAGGCATTGGTTTTGCTCAAGAAAAAACTACTGCTGTTATCCATGCAAAACTGGATGAGTCTACAAAAAAAGCGATTGCCAAAGCTTTGGCATTCATAGCAACCAAACAAAACCCCGATGGCTCTTGGTCTGATGGGGGATATCAGCACAGCACAGCTATAACATCCTTCGCTTTGTTGGCTTATATGAGCCAGGGCCACCTGCCTGGACAAGGTATGTATGGACCTGAAGTGAATAAAGGTGCACAGTTTTTGATTGCTTCTGCACGAGAGCCTGATGGTTTACTTATTGGCGCTCGCGGGGGCGGCCAAAGCATGTATTCACATGGGATTGCAACGCTTACGTTATCCCAACTTTGGGGAACGACCTCGGATGATTCGATTAGGCCCGTGCTAAAGCGTGCAGTCGATTTGATCATCCGGAGCCAAAATCCTCAGGGCGGATGGCGCTATAACCCTACTCCTGCTGATGCTGATATTTCCGTCACGGTTATGCAAGTTATGGCACTAAGGGCAGCAAAAAATGCTGGCCTTCATGTTCCTGATCAAACACTAAAAAAAGCAATCGAATACATCGAAAGCTGCAGAGATGCAAAAACCGGAGGCTATAGTTATCAGCCAAGAGCTGGCGGCCCAGAATTCGCACGAACAGCAGCAGGGCTTTGTGTTTTACAGTTAGCTGGCAAGTACGACTCCAAGGATATTCCCCTAGCTGTCGAATATCTTGAAAAACACTTCAAGAGTAAATCTCACTTTTGGTATGGTCATTACTATGCCAGCCATGCCATGCATCAAGTGGGTGGTGCTGCTTGGAACTCTTGGTATGCAAAACTAAAAGAACTTGTTTTACCAGAACAAGGGCCGGATGGTTCGTGGTCTGGAAACAACCTCGACTCCCATAAAGTTGGGCCTATTTACCAAACCAGTATTGCTGTAATTGCACTCTCCGTGCCTGCACAGTACATACCGATTTTTCAACGCTAAGTTCAATAAGCAATCACCTGCATTCATGTTCTTTAAATGCAGGTGATTGCTTATTGAAGAAAAACCTTCATTAAATCATGCCCCTTGGCAAAAAGAACTGCACTAGCAGCGGCAGCAACTTCATCATAAGTCTCCTGCCCATTTGCAAGAATTCCTGTACCTGCGATAACAAACGGAACCGCGCCATGCGAATGCGCACGGGTCTGAACTGGTGTTCGGTGGTCGGGCGAAATTAAAATGCGCCAATCCTTGTAGCTGGGCAATACCGCCATCAATGGCGCAACAATGTGCCGATCGATTTGTTCCAAAGCTTCAATTTTGGCATCTACCCGACCTTCATGCGAAGCTTCGTCTGGTGCTTCGACATGGACGCAAACAAGATCGTGGTTTTTGATTGCCTCAATCGCATAACGGCCTTTAGCGGCATAATCGGTATCAAGATATCCTGTTGCAGTGGGTACATCGATACGGTTCCAACCTAGCAACATACCAACACCTCGAACGAGATCTACCGCACTGATGATTGCGCCATTCACATGATGAACATCTGCAAACTTTTTTAACACCGGAGATACACCCATACCCCAAAGCCAACACTGGGTGGCTGGTTTGTGGCCTTCTGCAATCCGCTTTTTATTCACCTTATGATCAAGAAATAATGCCTGACTTTTCTGCATGATCTCTTTCAACAATTCACATCCAGGCCCGCTAGGAAGATAGGGTGCCACAGCTTTATCAGGGATATCATGGGGCGGCTGCCCTTTGGTTTCTTTAGCAAATGGCGCGGGTTCTTTGGACCGATAAACCAATATGTTTCGGTAGCTTACTCCGGCATGAAATTCAAGTACACCTAGGACCTTCCCAGAAGGCGATTTAACTTCTCCACCCAACTTTTCCTGCAGCGTGTTTATGAGTTCTTTACCATCTTCGTTTGCGATGTGGCCTGCGGTAAAATCTTTCATCACGCCATCAACAACATTCACAAGATTACAACGAATCGCCCAATCACCTGGGTTTAGCTTGATGCCCATCGCCACGGTTTCAAGAGGGGCCCTGCCTGTATAAACTACCAATGGGTCGTAACCAAATAGGCTAAGCGTGGCAACATCGCTTGCGGGGGTAAGCGATGCTGGAACATTATTGGATAAACCAACCATCCCCATTTTCGCAGCAGCATTCATCGCAGGTCTATTAGCAGCTTGAAGCGGGGTTTTTCCGCCCAAGGATACTTGTGGGTCATCAGCGCATCCATCTGGAATGACAATTACATACTTCATTTTAATCACCTATGGGGGTTAATCTTCGACAGGATAATGCACAGCACTGCCCGATACACAATCGAGACGAGTCAATTCCTTGGCTGCTGCTTTGAATTTTCCGCACTTTGATAAGTGGGTCATTATAACCAGTTGAACCTTACCGTTTGCGTTTTCGCCCTGCGCTTCATGTTGAATAATAGAAGCGATACTAATTTGGTGATTGGCAAGCAAGCGTGTAACATCCGCAAGAACTCCAGGTTTATCTTCCACCAGCAACCTAAGATAATACCTACTATTAACATCATCACTTAAGAGCATAGGAGTTACAGAACTAGAATCAGACCACAAATTCATGGAAGTAAAAGTATTTTGCGCCCTACCAACAGCGATATCGATAATATCTGCAACCACACTGGAAGCAGTGGGCATTCGACCTGCACCAAGGCCATAATGAAGGGTATCGCCTACCGCATCACCAATCACCTGAATTGCATTATATGCACCACGAACCTGTGCAAGTGGGGAATGCATTCGAAGTAAAACAGGGGAAACATGAACTGCGAGTTTCCCATCATTGATCCAAGCTTCGGCAAGCAATTTTATCCCATAGCCTAACTCATGGGCAAAATGAATATCAATGTTGTTTAAGCCAGCAATGCCAACACGATCAATGGCACTAAAGGGGACAGTTTGGCCGAAAGCAATTTGCACCAAAATTGCGAGTTTATGCGCAGTGTCGGTACCATCAACATCCATGGTCGGATCAGCTTCAGCGAACCCGAGTTTTTGGGCTTCTTCCAAAGCATTTTGATAGGAATCACCCGTTTCACTCATACTTGTAAGAATAAAATTACATGTGCCATTGAGAATACCGCGAAGACCAATGATTTTATTTGCAGCAAGGCCCTGCGTAAGAGCACCGATGATGGGAATACCGCCAGCGACGCTTGCTTCAAAAGCCACACAGCGATTATATTTCCTGGCACAATCAAAAACTTCCTTGCCATGGGTTGCAAGCAAAGCTTTGTTGGCAGTTACAATGTGTTTGCCCGAGGCAAGGGAATCTAAAATGGCTTTCTTAGTCCAGGTAGTTCCACCTGCAAGTTCAACCACGACATCGAGAGAAGGATCATTGACAACATCTTCCCAGTGGGAAGTAATAATTGAGTCGGGAATATTTATATCCCTAGGTTTAGAGGGGTCCCGGACAGCGATTTTGGTAAGTTCGAGGGGCCTGCCGGCTTTTTTTGCCAGCCTTTCTTGCTGCTCAAACAGCAATTTTGCAACACCCGTACCAACTACACCCAAACCGATCATACCAATTTTTAAAGAAGAAGCAGGCATTTGCATAATCCAATCATCGTGAAAAGCAACAAATAACAAGCTCAGGAATACGAGACTACTAAAGCATATCTATGCTACTATTCTACAAGCTTACTTATTCTTTTTCTTGAATCGTTTAAAAGGAATTGTGGTTTGCGGGGCTTTTGGGCCCAACAACTTGCTGATTGTGCTGATTAGAAGCCCTTCATTAGGCGGAGCGAAAGCCCCTGTTGGCTCATACCCCCCTTCTACAAAAGCTTTGTCGGTTGGAATATAACCGGGTCCACCATCCCCATAAGAAGCAACACAAACGAATAAATCAGGGCGCATTTCCTGAGCTGCCAACTGATATTCAATAAAAGCTTCACCAGGCAAATTTAATATTGAGGCAACGCCCAAGTCCAAACACGAAATATTAACCGTTTGTTCTAGCCTTTGCAGCCAGGCAAGTTTTAATGCTGCAATGTTCCGTTTAACTTTTGTTTCTTTGACATCTGCTACCAGTTTCAAATTTTCTTCCAGGGAGAATTCTTTCTCTTTGCGAGATCCCAACTTAATCTGTTCAACCCGCACTTCCATTTTTGTAATAGGGGAGGTGTAGGTGACTTTCCAAGCATCAGTCATCCCGAGATAAATTCTATCCCTTAATATGGCACGATTTTCTTTACTGCCATCGTTGTATTTCCCTGCGGTAATATTTCCCGCACAGCCAGTAAAATACATTTGAAAAACTGAAGGAGAATCAGCCTGCCGCTTTCTTCTCGCCAAGCCGCAAAAATCAGAACTCACCATACCATCACCATAATAACTCATTGGATGTGTGGCGTAGTAATGTATTGCAACGACTGGTTTTTCGCCCAGCCAAAAACTGAGAGTTCGCAAAATCGGATCAATCAATCCCTCTGGAAAATCGCGGATTTCCTTGCTTTTAGTTGCACTAGTGCGCGTATATTTTACTTTGCCTTCTGAATCAAGAATTCTACGATTCGATGCAACTTTATTCACATTGCCATAGCCCGTTCCAATTCGGTTTATTTTTTTTGTTTTTGCAAGGCTGGCTTTTAATGCCTCTGCAGTTTTTAAAAGGCACTGATCAAAATACTTAAGATCCAAAAGGGGAGAAGCATTATTGATTTGAATTATTTTTTCAGCTTCAATGTCGGCTATGGGGGCATTATGCTGATGAACAGCATGCACATGAACTCGCTCGATTGTTGTATGGGCAGCTTCAGCAAGTACCTGACGCCATTTTAAATATGCATCATTCCGAATTTCGCACCAATCCAAAGCACATAGAACCACGGGCGCACCGCAACCCAAAAGCACAATGCCAACAGCTTCCAATGGATCATCTTGCCCACGCACAGGTTCGATGCCACCTCCACAAAGTGGATGGCCTAAAGGTGGGGAAATATCTGCTGTAAATGTTCCTACATGGCAATTAAGCATGTATAAAAAACCCTAATATTGAATAAATCATTTATTCATAAGACTAAACTAGCAAAGAATATACAACTAAAAAATTAAATGTTTAATGCAGGCCAATTTTTCACAAAATCAAAAGGGTTGATGTGGGGGCATCTCAAAATGGTTAAAATCAATAAATTGTTAAGGAAGCAATTTGTTGATTTACATGGAGCAAAAGATGGCAAGCAAAATTGAAATTCCACCAGCAATTCATTTACGCCCTGAAGATAATGTTGCAATTGCGACACGAACGCTGGAAACAGGCGTCTCGATCGATGTGGGGGGAGATAAAATTGCACCTTCTAAAAGAATTGGTTTAGGCCATAAAATGGCTCTAAAGCATATTAAAAAGGGCGAAACGGTCATCAAATATGGCCAGATTATTGGCTTTGCGACCACGGATATTAATCCTGGGGATCATGTGCATGTGCACAATATCGGTGCGGAAAATTTCGCCCGAGATTACGCCTTTTGCGCAGACCTACCACCCCACCCTGCTAAACCATCTGAACTAAGACATTTTATGGGATATGATCGGGGCGATGGCAGGTATGGCACACGCAATTACATTGCAATTATAAGCACCGTTAATTGTTCTTCTAGTACTAGCAAATACATTTCCGAACGTTTTCGTGCTTCCGATTTACTAAAGCAATATCCAAATGTTGATGGCGTGGTAGCAATCACCCACAAGGCTGGTTGCGCAATGCAATACAATGGCCCCGACCATAATCAACTTGATTTGACTCTTGCAGGCTTTGCCAAGCATGCAAATGTTGCTGCCTACATTTTAATTGGCCTTGGCTGTGAAACAGGACAGGCAATCCATCTGATCGAAAACCAGAATCTCATTCAGTTGAATGGCACTAAAAATAAACCACTGGTTTTAAGTATTCAAGAATGTGGCGGTATTAAAAAAACCGTTGATGCAGGCATTAAAGCCATTGCTGAACTTCTTCCTTCGGTTAACCAACACAAGCGGGTAAAAATTTCCGCAGATAAAATTATTCTGGGAACGAATTGTGGTGGATCCGATGGCAATAGCGGAATCACCGCCAACCCTGCTCTTGGGATTGCTTCGGATTTATTAATTGCCCAAGGAGGAACCTCGATCATAGGGGAAACCACCGAAATCTATGGCGCAGAACATCTCTTAACACGCAGAGCAATTTCCAAGGAAGTTGGCCAAAAGCTGGTGGACAGAATCAAATGGTGGGAATGGTACACGGGTATTTTTGGTGCTGAAATCAACAATAATCCCTCGCCTGGCAATAAGGATGGCGGGCTTACCACGATCTTTGAAAAATCTTTAGGTGCAATTGCGAAGGGTGGAAGCACTGCAATGGTGGATGTGGTTCGTTACGCAGAACCTGTTAAAGCAAAGGGTTTTGTTGTTATGGATACACCTGGTTATGATCCTGTGAGCATGACAGGAATTGTTGCAGGGGGGGCCAATGTTTTGGTATTCACCACAGGCAGGGGCTCTGTTTTTGGATGCAAACCCGCTCCTTCAATTAAGGTTGCGACCAATTCGCCCATGTATAATCACATGATTGACGACATGGATATCAACGCAGGCGTAATTCTTGAAGGAACCCCTGTGGAAGAGGTAGGGAAGCAAATATTCGAAGAAATACTTGAAGTTGCAAGTGGCAAAAAAACCAAGAGTGAAATCAACGGAGTTGGAGAAGAAGAATTTGCTCCGTGGAGTATCGGGCCAACCCTTTAACTTTTAAAGGGTAAATTTTCTTGGGAGCAACCCAATAATCAAACCCATAAGCAAACCACTAACATGGCATATATTGGCTACGGGGCCCAGTATGCCTGTCATGCATAATACAAGCCAGAAAAGCATAAATTTAACAGTAGAACTTGGAACACTTATTCCAAGTTCGGGTTGAAACTCTGCTTTCATCCAAGCATAACCTAATAACCCGTAGATAACGCCCGACATGCCCCCAAAGGTAGCTGCTGGCCCGAAATATAGACCTTGGTTAAATCTAATACCACCCAAGAAAAGTTGGGCAAGGTTTGAAAAAACGGCCAATGCTAAGAATAAGAAAAAGAATTTGAAGACGCCTCGTTGCGATTCAATCATACGCCCAAATTCAACTAATAACATGATGTTAAAGAGTAGATGAAGGGGGCCGAAGTGAAGAAAAACTGGCGTGATTAAGCGCCACGGTTGCGTGGAAAAAGCCAAGTTTGAAAAAAGCCCCATTCCCTGTCCAGCCAAACCAAAGATTGAAACCATGCGAACTTTTTTTTCATCATCCAAAAGCATGGGAACACTAACTGCAAGGATACAAATCGCAAGTAGAAAAGTGACTCGGGGAAATTGCACAACCTGATCAGAAAACACCACTTTGTATTCCGGGGTTGCACTATCGTCTTTTTCTTGTTTGATCCGCTGATTTTTGGCAATTAACACTACATCGGAATATATCTTACTTTGCGGGTTTTCAAGGTATTGCAACAATTCTTGCTTACCAAAAATCTGTTTATCCTCATCAAACACCCACACATTATAACCGGCATTATGCCTGTCCATGCGAACTAGAGTACCCTGAGTGTAAAGGTAGTCTTCAAACTTCTTAGCATCTACAGGATCAGGAATAAAACCAATTTGCCTCATAAAATCATTTCTTTCATTAGCTGGTACAATTAAACTTCCCTCATGGTAATGGAATCTGTTCTCCAGTCCATATTTATCATTAGATAGACTTAATAATAGTTGATAGCGGAGCATTTAAGAAAAGGAATTAGTTAAAGCGTGGAAAACAGCAAAGAACTAAAAGATCGATCCCAAAGATTGGCAAACAGACTTAAAGAGCTTTACCCTGACGCATATTGTGCGCTGACTTATCATTCGCCTTTGCAACTTTTAATTGCAACCATACTCTCAGCACAATGCACGGATGTCAGGGTAAACATGGTAACCCCTGCTCTTTTTGATCGCTTCCCCACTTCTTTCAGCCTAGCAGAAGCCAACTCCAATGAACTCGAATCCCTTATAAGATCTACTGGGTTCTATAAGAACAAAGCCAAAAACATCATAGCTTGCTGCAAGGCATTGGTTAAGGATCATCAAGGGGAAGTACCAAAAACCATGGAAGAGCTGGTGGTTCTCGCAGGAGTGGGCAGAAAAACTGCAAATGTGGTTTTGGGAAATGCTTTTGGCATTCCAGGCCTTCCAGTTGATACCCATGTAGGTAGATTAAGCTTTAGACTTGGGCTTTCGAAATCCAAGGATCCCGTAAAAATAGAATTGGATTTGCATCGGGTGATAAAGGAAGAAGAGTGGACAATATTTGGGCATCGGATAATCGAGCATGGCAGAAAAGTTTGCGCCAGCAGAAAGCCAAAGTGTTCGGATTGCGCCCTAATCGATCTTTGCCCGCAAAAGGGCGTTACTAAAACACCAACTAAAGGAAAAAAGAAATCATGAACCACAACAGCTTACTCAAACGATTTTGCGACTATGTGAAAATTGATACCCAGGCAGATGAGAATTCCAAAACTTATCCCAGTACAAAAGGACAATTAGAATTAGGAAAAATGCTGGTTAAAGAACTTCATGAAATTGGAATCAAAGATGCCTATCAAACCGAATATGGCCTAGTATTTGGCACAATACCAAGCAATGCAGGTAGATCTATCCAAACGATAGCCTGGGTCGCCCACATGGACACATCCCCTGAAACCTCGGGCAAAAATGTCTCCCCCATTATTCATGAAAACTACGATGGCAAAGATATCATCCTTCCAAAAGATAAAACCAAAATTATCACCACCACCGAAAATCATGACCTGCCACCCCTCAAAGGAAAAACCATCATCTCCACCGATGGAACTACACTTTTAGGAGCAGATAATAAAGCAGGCGTTGCTGTTATCATGCAAGCTGCACAAGAATTAATCAAAAACAACAGCATTATTCATGGTGATATTCGCATCTGCTTTACTTGCGATGAAGAAATAGGCAAAGGAGTAAACCATCTAGATCTTAAAGAATTAGGGGCGATTGCAGCCTACACATTAGATGGTGGGGGGCAAGGCGAAATCGATGGCGAAACATTCTCTGCAGATCTAGCAACTGTCACCATTCATGGCAGAAACATCCACCCGTCCATTGCAAAAAACCGCATGACTAATGCCATTCGTCTTGCTGCTATTTTTATCGAGCGATTGCCTACGAAAAAACTTGCCCCTGAAACCACCGAGGGAATGGAAGGTTTCCTACATCCTTACACTATTGCAGGCGGAGTTGCAGAAGTTTCGATCAAGATTCTATTGCGCGATTTTGATTCCAAAAAACTCCGAGAGTATGAAGCATTTCTCTCTCAGCTTGCTTCTCAAATCCAACTCGAATACCCCGAAGCAAAGTTTGATATTCTTGTGACAAAACAATATCGCAATATGGCGGATGGAATGAGTAAAGAACCACGGGCAATACCGTTTGCTGTAGAAGCCATGAAACTCGCAGGGTTGCAACCAAAGGTAACTTCAGTGAGAGGTGGCACCGATGGATCAAGAATGACAGAAATAGGTCTGCCTACACCCAACTTATCCACAGGTGAGCACAACCCCCATTCCCCTTTGGAATGGACTTGTCTCGAAGAGATGGAAAAAGCGGTTGAAGTCCTTTTACATCTGGCGCAAGTCTGGGCAAAACCTTAAATCCCTGTGCTTAAACTTTTACTAGGATTCAAGAACCGTTGCGCTTTTATCCTTGGAGTCACTTAACCATGCAACATCCGTTGCATCATCTGAGAAACGCTTGATCCCAACTTCTTTTATCTTTGCATCTGAAACCACATGCAAAGGAGTATAAGAGGGATGGTGGGATTCCCTTGCAGGATTATTTCTTGCTGCGTTATAGCAACAAATCATCGACCACCTTGGGTTATCCGAATTATTCTGGTCTGATCGATGCAGCAAATTAGGGTGGAAAAATATCGCATCCCCAGGTTCCATCACACAGTAAACCAATGGCATTCTTTTTAAGATATCATTGACTCTTTCCATGTCTGCTCCAGCCTGATCACCTGATAGCACATGGTTAATTCGCCCACAATGATGCGACCCCGCAATAACTTGCAAACAGCCATTTTCTCGGGTCGCAGGATCTACTGCAATACTAACACTTGTAAGCAGCGGACGAAGGACATAGTTTTGATACCAATAGCCATAATCTTGGTGCCAAGCCCAAGCGCCACCAATTTTCGCATCCTTCATGATCATTTTAGAATGATAATGATAAGCCTCACCCTCAAGGATTTTTTCTACCGAGCGAACCATGCGCTCGCACCGAGCAAACATTCCATAAATTCCTTCCCCGGGGTGATTCCAAAGAGAAAGTTTGACGGTGCCGCCTTCGCCATCTCGCCTTCCAAACGAATGCTTATCAAGTTCGTGATCTTCCCTTGCAGATTTGCTTAATAGATCAATTTCTTGGGGATCAAAAAAAGATTTCGAGATAACGAAACCATCTTCATGATATCGTGCGATATCAAAATCACTTAACAATTTTCGGGTCATTTAAGCCTCCATTTATAACCATCGTAGTATGCTAATCGATGGTTTAACGGAAGCAACTTCTAAGTTTTCAACCTAAAATGGTTTTTCTTCGAGAAAGGTAATCCCAAATTACATAGCGATCGAGATCCTTGCCCGCAACAAATATAACTCTACCTTTGGAACTTTGAGCCATCTTATAAGCAAACTGAACATCTTCCGTGGATTGATTCCAAGACGACATAAGAAAAACATTTACCGTAATACCTTCGCGTGCGCAAAGCATCGCTTCCTTCAATGTTGCTGCTTCGGTTCTTGGGTCGGGAGGATAAAAAAGATACAGGTCCTTCCCTTCAAAATGTGCTGTAGGCAAACCATCGGTAACGATCATAACCTGCTTGTTGCAAGTATCGGAATTAGCCAAAAGGTTGCGGGCCTGCTGCAATCCGTGCTGAATATTGGTGAAGTGAGGAGGTATATCCATTTCAGTAATGTCAGGGTCGGACATATCAGCCTTCAGCCTTACCACTGGATCAAAAACCGTTACAGGCTTGGGCATCAACGATACTATTTCTGAACTGCTCCGAATCTTGGCAAAGGTATACATCTCCACAAAATGCAGCCTATCTCCCGGATATTCCGAACGAATCAAACCATCCAACGCCAATCCCATTCGTTTCACATTCACATACTGACCATCGTATCGCATTGACCCCGACATATCGAGCAACACAACCGTGGCACACTTGGGATTGTTTTTAGTTTTGTTAACCACCAAATCCCCGGCATGAAGATATTCAGGCATCTTTCCACCCGACCGAACCAGCATATTTACAATGGAAGATTGAATATCAAGGCTGGCAAGTGAATCACCAAATTCAAAAGGTTTAGTCTTCTGTGTTTCAACAGCTCCTTCGCCAGAAACCCCAACCATATGCCTACCTGACCGAGATGCTTTAAGCTGGTCAAAAATCTTACCAAGAAGTTTGGATTGAAAGATTTTATAAGCCTTGGGGGTCAGCTTGAGATTTTTCCCATCGGAGTCGATACCTTGATTTTCCTGCATTGCTTTAATCATTTCTTGAATCTGCTTTTGCAAGGCATTCAACTGATCCATGTCGCCTGATTCTAAAAACTCAGAAAGTTCCTCCATATTAATGACGCCAATCTGAGCATTCTCCATCGCATCTTTTAACTGCTTTAAAAGCTCATCAATTTTTTCAAGCTCCGCTTTTACCTCTAAAGCCTTGGGAACGTCAAGAGATTGGGTGCCCGTAAATTCATATTTTGAGGCAAGCTCATCCACTTGATATTTAATGGCTAAAGATTCAAAAACACCAAGCAACTTATTTCCAAAGGGTGATTTCTCACCGCCCGCTTTATACCAAAGATCTTCGATTTGATTTAATTGCTCAGCCTTAGTAGCTTTCTTGAATTCTTCAGCAATAGTTTTCGGGGGCTTTAAATTGCGATAAGAATTTTCGTACTCGTCTTTAGCTTCCTTGCTCACGGATTCAGTTTCAAAGGTTTCAAGAATTTTTCGCTTCCGCGCTTCAAGGACCTCCATCAACCGTTCCATAGTGGGTCCAAAACCTTGTATTTGACTAGGATCAATCTGCACAGCTCGGGCAAGTTGCTCCTCGGTTAATCTTTTGAGGGAACCATAATGCATCATGTGTTCAAAAGCAGGCGAAACAAGATCTGGAGCATC
>CALARU010000147.1 GCA_937888715.1 uncultured Planctomycetaceae bacterium
ACATCGACCCAAAAAAAAACAATTCGCAATCAAATAAATGGAACGCCGCCCCAGATGAAAAAGCTAGTGCTCTTGCTGCAGGCAACTTAATCAACCAGATGCTTGAAGACCTTGGATTAAAAGCCACTTTAACCGTTTCCTCAGGGAATGGATTTCATGCCCTGTATCCAGTTAACGGAATCACAAATGCCCAGCACAAACAATTCCTAGGGTTTATCGCAAAGAAATGGAACATAATTGCCCCTCCAGAACTCAACAGACAAGTTAAAGTGGATCTCCAAGTTTCCAGTCCTTCAAGATTAATGCGTGTCCCTGGCACACTAGGGCGCAAAGGTGGCGATGATATCACAAGGCCTAAGGTTGTTAAGTCTCAAATAATAAACTGCATCGATTGGTCAGCGAATCTGGCCCTATCAAACCAAACAGTAGTTGAGAAAATATTAACCACTGAAGAAGTCCCCTACGAAACTGAATACCAATACAAGGAGGAAAATTACCCCGCTAATACAGATTTGTTTCAAAAACGGGCACTTAATTACATTAAAATACTTTGCAAGGAAAAGCCTGCAATCAGCGGTCAGGGAGGTCATAACACGACCTTTGCAAATATGTGCAAATTAGTGCAAAGGTTTGACATGCTCCCTAAGGAAAAGCTTTGGGAATTAGCGAACTATTACAATGTAAACGGCACTGGGGGTGAACCGTGGAAGGAATCAGAGCTAAAGCATAAGTTTGATGATTCCTTGAAAAGCCCAAGGGCCCACCCTTCGTATTCGGAACAAAGCGATGCACCTTTAATCGGCGAAACTAAAGTCTCCGTGGTAATTTCCGAAGGTACAAACCCTTCAGCTAGTGGGTATCAACACTTGGCTGATCTTTCAGACCAAGGTAATGCCCAACGAATGCTTCAGCATTGTGGCCACGATTTACTTTTCGTAGCCGGTGCATGGCAAAAGTGGATGACCTGGAATGGGGTCCATTGGGAAATCGATGAAACAAATACCGTTCAGGTACTTTTCAAACAATCTGTTGATGCAAATATCAGTAAAATAGAAACCGCTTTGGAAAAGCTTAAAACCGAGAAGCCAGCCTCTAAAACTCTAAACAAAAATGAAGGAGTGAAGGAACTAGAAAAAACCTTGAGTTTTTTATCTAGATCACGAAACATGGACAAACTTAGGGCCGGAATTAGCTCAGCTCAATCAGAAAATGTAACGATTTCGCACGATATACTAAATAAGTGCAAGAATAAAATTGCT
>CALARU010000148.1 GCA_937888715.1 uncultured Planctomycetaceae bacterium
TCTCTTGAAAAGACTAGTTTTTAAGATCTTTGTGGGTTTTTCAGGGGCGACTAGTTATACTTCTAATTGCCTGAATGTCAGGCTGATTCTTTCGCCAACAACTTCTTTAGTTTTCAGAATTTCATGTTTCCAAAAACGCTGCATTGTCCCAGCCATAATGATAAGGGTATCATTTGACACTAGAAATTCTTTTGTTTCTTTAGTTTCGTTATGTTTGATTTTAAACTTCCTGGTTGCCCCTAGGGAAATAGTGGAAATAATATTTCCCAAATCTCGCTCATTATCAGAATGCAATGAAATACTATCTGCACCAGATCGATAACGGTTTAAAAGACAAAAATTGTAACAACCTAGTACAGCTTCCACGTTTTTCTTGATCTGCAACAAAGTAGACGTCCATGGAAGTGCCATATTTTGAGTTCCTGAATAGCAATAGTTTTTACCATCATCACCATACGCTGCAGTGAGTCGGGACTGCAGATGGCCAAAAACCCCAAGTTTTTGCTTCCAAGAACTGTAACCAATAATTTCATAAAAATATTGATCAGAAATAATAGAAGAAAAAAAAGAACCGTCATAAAAAAGAATCCCACCATCTGTTAGTTGATATTTCTGCAATGTTTCACCTTCAAGGAACTAATATCAAACTTTGAAAAACCAATTGCACCTTACCTATCATTTTCACTTTATGGGCTTAACTTTTGGACTAGGTACAACCAATGATTCGTTAATCATTGGAGAATTCTTGTAGGGATTATACAAAGGATCGCCAACAAGAACTGTCATCCAACTAGTAAGATATGTGGAGCGGGAATAAGTTTCTACCAATGTATACTTTCCAGTGATAAGAAAACCAAAGAACTCTGCGGGTTTGGGAAAAGCAATGGTATAAGGCTCTGCAACAGGGCCAAGTGTTGCAGCAACTCCTTTTTGCAACAAGTTTGGGCACCAAACTTTGCTCGCAGGATTCCTTAATGTAATAGCTTCACTACTTGCTAGATGCCAAGCGACTGCCCCCTTAACATACTTACAACAATCAATGAAATTCGCATGAGAATACCAACCTGAATACAAAGCTGCATCTTTACAGGAATCAGGCTCAAACAATGGCCCCTTATCATCTAAAGTAACATCCATCCCTGCAGATTTAAGCAATGAAGCAGCTTCACGAAATGATTCATCATAACCACCATATCCGGAGGCATCACCCGGATTTTTTGAATTAAAACCAATCCCTCTTGCATCAAAATAAACCTTACCCTTTAATCCGTTTGCCTCCACTTCAACCGCATCATCCACAAGCCGCTTTGCAATCTCTGCAGTTGGGCCATCTAGCCTGCATGTCATAAGAGTGTTGGGATACCGCTTTTTAATTTCTTGAGGAGCTTTCCAATAAAGGGGATTTGGTTGCCAGCGGCTAAGTTCATAAGGTTGCCACCATAAACACATAAGTTCGCTATCAACACATGCAAGGCTTTCGGCCGCGATAGCGATACGGTGTTTGGAATTAAGCTCGGCAATTTTCTTCTTGAAGCCTTCGAGTTTATCTTTTTCAGCTTTATCTTTCTCAGCATTCTCAAGTTCTTTACGCGAGTCATCAAGTTGCCTTTTAACATCATCGGCTTTTACTTTTTCATCACCATAAAGAACCTTAGCACCCACCCGCAAAGGTACTCCAAAAACAGTCAGTATAACCTTGATCTTATCCTTCTTAGATTTAAGCGCTTCACGCAATGGTTCTGCAAGCTTAGATTCAAAATCAGCCCGAAGAATATCTTCACCCTTGGGAAGACTCAGCAGAATAATATTCTCTTCAGGAACATTCCGCTTTTTCGCGTAGTATTTTGCAACGGAAATCGATTCCGGCATATCTTTATTGGCAACTATTACAATGTTTGCAGGTTCCAACGCAAACAAAGGAGTGGCACTAAACAATAGAATTAAAAATCGAAACATAAATATTGCCTCTCTAAAGGTGTGAAAATTAATTGTATTATGCTAGGAATTAATAGTAAATCTGAATATTAAAAAACCGAAGAGAAACAGAAAGAATAACACCTACTAAAACTTATTTCTTTAAAAGATCAACTTTTATAAATTTCAAAAAAAGCATAACAACCCACAATAATACACCAAGCAAAAACAGGAGCATAACAACAAAAAAAGGAAGTTTTGGCATGAGAACAGGATTAGAATTATTGGCAAGAACAATGATTACATTAAGACCAACGAAAAAGAAAACCATGAGAACGCCAAGTTTACAAGCCATGCTAAACAGATAATCAAGAGTTTGAGTCTTTCGCTCGGGGGAAAACCAATAATCACGATGAGAAATATTAACCAGAGAAGGAAACCACGCAGGCAATACACCAACCATAAAAACCATAAACAAAGGGAAACAGATCGTGGAAAGAGTGATAAATGATTGATGGTTCTGAAGAGTCATGAAACCATCGGGTTTGCCTGCGAAATTAAAATGATTTGCAATTTTTTGCGGAAGACTTAATGTAAAAATCCAATTAACAAAAACGCCCATAAAAACAACGGCAAGCAGAACAAAAGTATTAACGGTTTTATTCATTATTATCATCAACAAAAACGACTTACTTATTTGGACTATTTTTTAGCGCCGGCCTTGATCTAATCCTTAATCAAATCAATTTCTTCTGTGGTTGGCCTGGGCGTAAACTTTTTAGGAGGCATAAGTTTAGCTGTCCCAGTCATGGTCATAACAAGTTTGCTTTTATCAGGATCGCCCGGGACCACCGATTGCTTGCGACTTTTTGCAATGATAGAATCGTAAGAATCCAACCCTACTCCAGATTTTGGTTTGCTTGCACCATGGCATTCAACGCAATATTTAGTCAACAAAGGTTGAATATCTTTTTAAAAATCAGGTACTGCTGCAAATATAGAACCAGATAAAAGTAAAAGACTTAAAACAGCTAATGCAAACATTTTTA
>CALARU010000149.1 GCA_937888715.1 uncultured Planctomycetaceae bacterium
ATGATTCATGCGGTTACTGCAGTTGATGCTGGTATCTTTTGTTTTCGTAGGAGCTGCATTTGCACAGCAACAACCTCCTGCACCCAAGATTACCTTTCAAGCCCCTTCTTATAAAAAAGCCTTGGAACAATTCCTGCCCAAGTGGGATGTCAATAAAAATGATCGACTTGATCGAGACGAAATTGCTGCTCTTCTTCGTGATGGTTCCATCCGTTCCATCGAGGCCGCTGCCCTTGCAACCTCTCACTTTTGGTTTTTAAAGTCGCCTGATAAAAAATCTGCAACTCTTTCCGAGCTTATCAGCGACATCAAGGAAACCATGGCGTTTGCCAATGGTTCTCTCACCAATATTTTTAAGATGGAAAAAGAATATGAATTCTATCTCGTGCATCTTTTTACTTCCTCAAGAGAGATGTTTGGTTCCAAGAAATTAGGAATCGATGGGATTTCGCAGGGGCATATGGGCAATTGTTTTTTTGTATCGATGGCGGGGAACCTAGCGTTTCAAAACCCTGATGCCATCAGAAACATGATCAAACCCAATGAAGATGGTTCTAACAAGGTTGAATTTCCCGATGGGCGCTCTGTAAGAATCAATAAACTTCCTGAGGCTGTTATTGCGCTTGGTTCACGCACAGGAAATCAAGGCACTTGGATTAATCTTCTTGAAGAGGCGTATGGCGAAGTTTACAAACCTATTGCGCCTGGGGATACTGCTGCAATTGGGTTAGATCGTATTTCACGTGGTGGGAATATAGGTGAAACCATCTCTCTTCTTACGGGCCATCAATCTGATACTATTGCGTGGAAATCAGGCCTTCCTGAAGATCTTCTCAATATTCGTTATCTGTTGAGTAAAGGCGTTAAAAACAAAAGCTTAATGGGTGCGGGTGTTCCCCTTGACCTTAAAAAACCGCCACCTGCCATCGTTGTTGGTCATGCTTATGCTGTACTTAATTATGATGAAGCAAAAGATTTGATCACACTCTGGAACCCCCATGGAAATGATTTCAAGCCCATGGGCCCCGAGGGTTTTATCAATGGTTATGAAACCAAAGGGGGAGTCTTTACCCTAAGTAGCAGAGACTTTTCCTTCCTCTTCAATTATTTATTTGTTGAAACCAACAAGCCCATCAGCAACAAAAGATAAAGAAGTAGTTAAGCGTTTTATTCTTCGAGCATCTTTGCGAATAAATCTCTTTGGTCGATCAATTCTTGACTTACATTACCCCAAGTAACAAGTGCTGCTCCTGTAGGGGTTTTGCGAATGGTAATCATGCCTGCGGGCAATGCGATTCGCAATTCTTTCCAGTCTGCTGCTGGTTCTTCGTCAGGAAAAGTCAATTGCCCATCAGCCATGCGTATGGTGCCTTTGGGTTCGAACTTTGCCATGGATCCGGAGATTTTACTCCAATTAATGCCTGCAACTTTTACTTCGATTTCCATGCCCATGATAGGATCCCGCTTGGTGAT
>CALARU010000150.1 GCA_937888715.1 uncultured Planctomycetaceae bacterium
ATTCTTGGAAAATTAGTTCAGATCGAGTTTGTACGCCTCATACCAACTAAATAAGATTCTTGAAAAATTAGTTCAGATCGAGTTTGTACGCCTGATCGCAGCGTGGTGAAAGGTGATCAGGTTGATAGGGATGAAACCCCGCACCTTGGTAAAGAATGATTGCATGTTTAAGAACCGCTGCTGTTTCCAAGGTAGCTTGTTGAAATCCCAACTTCTTAGCCTCTGCAAGTAATAGGTGGAGCATTTTTTTCCCTAGCCCAAAACCCCTTACGGATGGTGCAAGATACATTTTCCGAAGTTCACAAACCTTGGATGAACTTAAAGCGATTCCACCTGTTCCAACGATTTGCCCATCCGCATTTTCGATCACATAAAACATCCCACCATGGTTCAAGTAATTTGCATCGATGTCGTTTAAATCTGCATCCGTCGAAGATGGATCAGGTTGTAATCCGAACTCTAGCAATACTTTAAAGACCAATTCCTTGATTGCGGAAATGTCTTGGTTACTTGCAGTACGGAAAATGTAGTTTTGCATCAAATGACCTTTTCCTAATTGACTGTAACGATTATAAATGATGACCTTGAAATGGCCTGAGAAAAATTATTAACAATTAGCGAAATATTATCTCCTGCTCTGCGAATAATGATTTAGATAACTAAAAACGGAACCACAAACGAATTAACCGTGGTTTAGGATATATAGAAAATCTAGGAAGAATGATTCTTCCTCGTTTATTAAGCTTACAATTATTAGGAGAAATAAAATGCCTAACAAAGAAAACACCAACTTAGGTGCAGTAAAAATCCCGGTGGCTCGGGTTACCAAGCGTTCGAGCAAGGCGAAGGTACTTGCAGGCAACCTTTCCAGCACACAATGCGTTTATCTTTACCCCCCAAAAATCAAAGGCAACGATTGGGGCCTTGCGATTGGCGCTAAAGGTGAAAAACCCAGAATCATGACCAACCTGAAAGAAATCGCTGATGGTGTTCTAGAAAGCGATGGCGAAACCAAATGGTACGCTAAAAGGGTTAATGTGCCAGCCAGCGAGAAATGTGCTTGGGATATTTACTTTAGCGCATCCAAAGCTTGATTACTTTTACCGCAATCTCTTTCAAGCCAGACTAACCCTCTGGCTTTTTTTATTACACTTCTCTTGACCTTTTTTGCCAATTTAAGTCAGAATCCCCTTATTAGTTCTGTTCCCAATCGGAGATTACTCATGCAGTGGAAATTGTTCGCAATATCTTTTCTTTTTCTTATCCCTTCCTCGCTTCTTAATGCACAGGATAATCCTGAAGTTGCTAGGTTACAAGGCGCCTGGGAAGTAAATTCCCTCATCGAAAATGGCGATGTTATCTCCCTTAAAAGCGTACGCGAAACCATGATTCGCGATGGCGTTCTCGTCATCGAAGGAAACCTCATGCGCTTCACCAACCCCGTGAACAACAAAAAACGCGAACTCGCTTTTGTTTTAAATCCTGATCAAAACCCCAGAACCATCGACCTAACCTCAACTGATAAAATAGGCAGCAAAGGCATTTACATGCTCGACTCCAATAATTTATTGCTCTGCCTTTGCGCCCACGATTCCAACGAACGACCTACCATCTTCGCTTCTACACAGGTTTCTAAATCCATGCTCTTTAGCATGCGCAAACTCACTGGCAACACCCCCGTTGCTCCCCCCGTTGTAACCACCAGCAACACCAAGCCAACCCCTGCGACAACTCCCGTGGTTCCTACCTCACCTATGCTTACACCTGCAACTTCCGATGAACAAATTCGCAAAATCCTCGTAGGCACCTGGGGCCATCAAGATGAAGAACGCATCGAAACCTTCACCATGAATTCTGATAATACTTTCAGCTCTACCTGGACATCCAAAAAATTCTTCCCCAAACTCTTCAAAGGCGAAGAACGATGCAGCGGTACCTGGAAACTTAAAGATGGCGTCATCATCGCCTACATCACTTCAAGTACCGATGACCATATCCGTAACCAAGTCTTTTCATACAGGGTTTCTTGGTATACCACGACAGAAATTGCACTCATCGATCAAAAGGGTAGAATCCACCGCGATTGGAAAATCTCTCCATAAACGCCGTACCTCTACAACAACGCTTTTACATTCTCAACTGACAGTATTTCTACCCTCAAGCCCACCTTTTCTTATCGAGCTGCGGATGTAAATCCGCTGGTGCTCGCCCCACGCCTTTTTCTTTCTTTCTCTTTTGCTTTTACTCTTTTTCTTCCCCCTACTCCCAACCCTCTTCTCAATGCCTTTAAGCCCATCCCACTGCGCTGGGTGGGTCTGCTTTTTCCTTCTCAGCATGGAAAAATAAGATAGGGGTAGGGAGAAACGGTTTGTTCGTTTCCCCCTCCCTCCGAACCGGA
>CALARU010000151.1 GCA_937888715.1 uncultured Planctomycetaceae bacterium
ATAACTAATCACCTTCAAGGTACTTTGATTATGTTGAACAACATCTCACGCAGAACCGCACTTGAAACTCTGGGTGTCACACTTGCCGCAGGAACCATTCTTCACGCAGCACCTTCCGAAACGATTCGTATCGGTTGCATAGGAACAGGTGGCAGATGCAGAACCCTGATGAAATCTCTTCTCACCATACCAAACACCAGCATCGTTGCAATTTCCGATATCCGCCAAGATGCCCTGGCTCAAGCCAAAGCGATGACTGGCGATAAAGTCGCAATGTTTTCTGATTACCGCAAACTTCTAGAAGATAAAAATATCGATGCTGTTTTGATAGGCTCGCCTGATCACTGGCACGTCCCCATGACCATTGATGCGGTGGCTGCGGGCAAGGATGTCTATGTGGAAAAGCCTTTGACTCATAGTTTGGAAGAGGGCGAAAAGGTTATCCAAGCGGTAAGGAAATCCAAACAGGTGGTTCAAATCGGAACCCAGCAGCGCAGCATGGAACATATCAAGAAAGCCAAGGAAGCTGTCGCAGCAGGGAAGATTGGCAAAGTCTATCGAGTGCACATGAGTTGGAACAGAAATTCAGACCGGGTCAAAAAAGGGGACCCCACCACCAATGCCTCTAATGTTAACTGGAAAGCCTTTTTAGGCAATGTTGCGGACCAACCTTTTGATGATTACAAAATGCGAAACTGGCGCTGGTTCTGGGACTTCGGCGGAGGCATCTTTACCGATCTCATGGTTCATTGGGTTGATGTTGCCCATTGGGTTTTGAACCTCGAATCACCTATATCTGCTGCCAGCCTTGGCACCATGGTCAATGCCAAGGGCATCTGGGAAACTCCGGATATGGTTCAAACAATCATGGAATACAAAGACGGTATTCAAATGTTTTTTGAAGGGGGTTTCTCGAATGCAAGGCAAGGCGCAAGAATCGAGTTCATGGGAACCGAGGGTACGATTTATGTTGATCGGGGGTGCTTCCAAATCATCCCAGATTGGAACCGAAAAATAAAAGCTGAAGAGCTGATCCTTGGCGTGGGCAGGCGTGGTGCTGATTTCTACGACAAGCCAGATGGCGAAAAACTCCACCTCGAAGATTGGGTCGGCGCTATGCGATCACGAAAAGATCCTAGCACTCCAGTAGAGGCAGGCGTTCATGCTGCTGCTGCCGCTCATCTTGCCAACAAGGCATTGCGTTCGGGCAAAGTTGCAACAGCCCAAGTATAAAGGCTTAAACGCTGCTGCATCAAACCAGATAAAGTTGCAGCAGCACTATTAGCATTAGCCCAACGCTGATCACTGCGTTGACATTAAAAAAAGCTTGGTTCACTTTGGAGAGATCTTTTTCGCTCACCAAGGCATGCTGATATACCACTAGGCAAGAAACAAACCCAACGCCTGCTAAATAAATCGCACCCAATGGGGGCGATGCCAACCAGTAAAAACCTAGCAAGAAACCCAACATCACAAGATGACAAACGAACGCAACCCTGAGCGTATTGCGGATTCCAATTTTTGCAGGAATACTAAATAGCCCCTTGGATTTGTCGAAATCTTCATCTTGGCACGCATAAAGCATGTCAAACCCCGAAACCCAGAAAAACACTGCACCTGTTAACATGAGTGGAATGGGGGATTCGTGCCATACCATACCTCGGATTGCGACCCAGGCGCCTAAAGGCGAGAGCGCCAGTGCGAGCCCTAGCCAGAAATGGCAAAAAGCGGTAAATCGTTTGGCATAAGAGTAAGAGAGCAAGAACAACAAAACAGGCAGGCCAAAGACCAGAGGCCAGATATTATTTACGAGCAGAAACAAGGTACAAGAAGCCAAAAAAGCAAGGGAAGTAAGCATTACAAAAGCAATAACCTGAGTTTTTTTCAGCAACCCTGCAGGGATGTGCCTTAAAGCTGTTCTGGGGTTTTCTGCATCGTAAGTACTGTCTATTAAACGATTAAAGGCCATTGCGGCACTTCGGGCAGTAACCATGCAGGCAACAATCCCTAAAAGTTGAACCCAGTGGAAGCTATCCGTCATTTTCCAAGCCAGAAGTGCAGAAATAAGTGCAAAAGGAAGAGCAAAAAGCGTGTGCTGAAGTTTAATCAAATCCACAAAATACATCAGAGTTTTTTGCATTTCCATACTCCATCTCTCAGTTTCAAAACCGGACTTATTATCAATCCTCAACAATTATGTCGCTTTTTTTCATGGATTACGCTTGCCTATCGACCCAATTACCATGAAAATAGCCTTGTGTACTTGAGTGCTTGATTCGTCTTTGTATTCATTTGACACACCAAACGGTAAGCCGGAGTAACTCTCAGGGCTTTAAAAGTGATAACTCCTTAAAAAGTTAATTCACTGAAAATGTAGGTAACCGGCCTGCATTTACTTCCGGGTGGGGTTATTCCCACTCTTTTTTTTTATATGCGGTTTAAACGATTTTTGCGGAGAGTTAGGATGAATGGCCAGGATCTTATTCGAGGCGTTGACTTGCTTAACAGGGAAAAAAACATTCCTCGTGAGCTGATATTCTCTAGCATTGAAAAAGCTTTGCGTCTTGCCATTACCAAATGGCAAATCACCACCCTAGCTGCAGCGAAACCAAAAAAAGCCAAGAAAAAAGAAAAGATCGAAGTCCTTCTTGATGCGAACGGCTTGCCACCAATTGCTGAAGCAGATCCAGATGAAATCAAAGAAGAAGATATTCATGTAAGCATCGACAGGCAAAATGGCACCATCAGCGCCCGCTACAAAGACGAAATATTATCACCCGAAACAGTGGGTAGAATTGCTGCACAATCTGCAAAGCAGCTTATGATTCAAAACTTTAGAGAAGCAGAAAGCGAACAGGTTTTTAACGAGTACAATGCGCAAAAGGGTGATCAGTTACAAGGTCAGGTAACACGCCTTGAAAAAGGTGCTGCCACCATTTCCTTGGGCAAGGTTGAAGCACTTTTGCCCCGCAGCGAGCAAATCCCTGGCGAAACCCACCATGTGGGCGAACGAGTCAAAGCGGTAATTCTTGAAGTTCGCAGAGTCGGGCACCGAGTTCGAATTGTGCTTTCCAGAACTCATCCTGATTTTGTACGCAGGTTATTCGAAAATGAAATCCCAGAAATCAGCGATCGCACTATCGAAATCAAAGCTGTCTCCCGTGAAGCGGGTTATCGCAGCAAAGTTGCTGTTTCTAGCATCGATACAAAAGTCGACTGCGTGGGTGCATGCGTTGGGGTTCGCGGCAGTAGAATCAAAAACATTGTGGATGAGCTAGGTGGCGAAAGAATTGATATCGTTCGTTGGAACGATTCGTTGCAAGTTCTTATCCCCTATGCACTGCAACCTGCTGTTGTCGAAGAAGTTTTCCTTTATCCTAAATTAGGCCGGGCAATTGTGCTTGTTAAAGATGATCAGCTTTCGCTTGCAATCGGAAGACGAGGCCAGAATGTAAGGCTTGCTTCCAAATTAGTAGGCTGGGATATCGACATCATGACCCATGATGAACTGAATGTTGTCATCGAAAAGGCCGAAGGCTGGTTTAGCTTGCTGCCTAATGTTACTTCCGAAATGGTGGAAGGATTTATCGAAGAAGGTTTCCTTTCTTACGAAGATATCACTTACATGGAACCCGCCCAGTTGGCGGAAATGACAGGCTTAACCGAAGGGCAGGCCGAAGACTTGGTTGCTTTTGCTGAAGAAGCCGCAGAGCAAGTTGAACAAGAAAAATTAGCCCAACAAGAATTGGCTGCATCGGAAGAAGACGATGAGGATGCCGTTCGTGAGCCGTTGCCTGTTGCCAAACCAAAGGTATCAGAATTTGATAGTTTGTTTTCCGATAGTCCTGCTGAAACAGTAGAACCTGCAGCACCAGTTGCTGAAGGTGAAACGGTTGTTGCGGATGAGGATACCAGCATTAAGGAATAGAGAGACGAGCAAATAAGATTGAAAAAAAGGGTCGGGGAATTTGTTCTACGAACATCAACCAACTCATCTTTTCAACCAGTTTTATTGCGTTAGAATAGTATTATGACATTCGTTTGAATGCATTTGCGGGGGTTTTTTGAAGAGGTACTGGAGCCAAGCTTGCTAAAAGATAAAATTCGAATCTATGTTCTTGCCAAAGAGTTGGACGTTGATTGCAAAGATTTGATTGCTCTTTGTCACAGACTGGCATTCGATATAAAAAATCAACTGAGCAGTTTAGAACCTGTCCAGCGTGAACAGGTTGAAACCATCATCAGCAAAGGTGGCTTAAACACCGCTGGAATTGCGACTGCTGGATCACCCACGTCCTCGGTTCCAATAACCCCTGCTGCCCCCACGGTAATTGCCCCTACTAAGCCACCTACAATTGCAAAACCTGCTGCAATTAAAAAAGAATCTGCAACTGCAAAAGCCCCGAAGGTTTCTACCGAACCAAGCCCAATAACAGCCATACCTACAGCACCCGTTGCGAAAATTGAAGTACCCGCACCAGATTTGATTGCGCCCGAAGTACCCGCCGCACCAGATGTGATTGCACCTGAAGTGCACATTGCTACCCCAGAATCTACTCTAATTGCAACCGAAATACCTGATGTTGCAACTGTCAAAGATGCGCCAATTGCTTCGGTTCCTTCGGTTCGAAACATGCGCATGCGCAATTTGGATGCAGCCCCTAGGCCAGGTGCTGGTGACCCAGGCTTACGAAGATTAAAGGCTCGGACTCCACAGAGACCAACTGGGGTACATTTCGCTACGCCTCCCATTATAAAACCAAGGCCAGTTGAAGAAAAGAAGTTGCCACCTCCTGTTCCAACGGGTCCTCGCAAAATAGGCGAAATCCCCAAAGACTTAGTAGGCAAAGGTGGCGGGCCCATACGCTTTGAAGATATTAAGCGTCAGGTTGCCCTTAATCAGCAAGCGGCAGTTGCTCCACCTCAAGTTCCCGTTGTTGTTCCCTTCGATGAAGAAGATGACGATGGCAAAGGAAAATCCAAAGGTGGCAGCAAGCGCCCAGGTGGGGTTGCAGGCAGATCTGACCGCCATCGCGAACGGGAAGTTCGCAAAAAGAACGATGTCACCATACCAAGAGT
>CALARU010000152.1 GCA_937888715.1 uncultured Planctomycetaceae bacterium
CTTTTGCTCGACATTCCATATTCACGCACATGCACCGCATCATGACCAGCCATTATTAATCCCTGAGCCACCGCAGGCGATAGGGCATTATCGATAAGGAATCTCATGCCACGCCAACAATAGGTAGTTCCCGTTCGCGCAAGGCGGCGGCGGCAAAGCTAAGCGCTTCGCGAATATCCCCTAGTTCTAATTCGGGATATGCGGTTAAAATTGCAGTATCGCTCATACCTTGAGCTACCATTTCTACAACCGTGGCAACTGGAATTCTAAGCCCCCGCACACAAGGTACGCCATTCATTTGATTCGAATCGACCGTAATCCGAGTGATCTTCATTTCAAATCTCCTGAAAAATCATTCCACTTCATTTTCAACCAATAGTCTATCCTACCTCAAAATGTTTCCGTTTGCTTAAATTGCTTCTAATTCGTTCTTTTATAGCTATTTGCAAGGGAAACAAGCTGGTTGTTACAAAAATAGTTGGGGTACTTATTTTGCAGCGGGGGCTGCGACGCCCACGGGTTGACCCGGCGAAAGGGTTGCAACCTTAGCGCTGATAAATGCTTCCTTGGTATCGATGGGTTTCCAATCTGAGGTTGATCCTGCTTCGCGGGTGCCTAGCAACTCAACCCATTCCCCCTCGACTCTGCCGATTTTTAGATCAACTTTTTGTGCTTTACCATCAACAATTTTAAATCCAAACGCTCCATCGGGAGTGCGAACGATAGCACCTAGTGGCAACACAAAAGCCTCTGCAAGTACAGCTTTGATGCGAATGGATGCATACATGCCTGGGCGAAGAATTCCCTCGGGGTTGGGCAGATCGATTTCCGCTCTTAGATTTCTACTTGATGAATCCAGTGCCCATGAGATACGCGATACCTTGCATGAAAACTCTTTCCCGGGGAGTGCATGAAAGGTAACGATGGCATCCTCACCAGGGTTCACATAGGCATTTTCAATTTCTGGAACATCAACCACGACACGAACGGGATCAATCTGGCTGATGATGAAAAGGGGTTCGGTGTTGGGTGAGCTATTATCTTGAACGAGTTTGCCTGGATCAACGGATCTTTTGGTTACTACGCCATCGAAGGGGGCGTAAATGGTGGTATATGCTGCAAGTGCTTCAGCTTTTCGTAGTTCCGCTTTGGTAACATCCAACCTTGATTCAGCAGAGAGGATTGCAATTCTTGCCTTGGCAGCTTCTGCCTTCGATTTGGCAACTGTAGCTTCAGCATGTTTTACCTTTGCCATGATTTCGTCTTTGGTTGATTCAGCAGCTTTGACGAGGTTTAAGACTTCATCGCGTGTTTGTTCATCGAGGACTTTGGATTGCACAAGTGCGGAGATGCGTTTGTTTTCGGAGTGCCAGCGATCGTAGGAGGCTTGTGCCCTTTGAATTCCGGCTCGTGCTTCAACAAGGCCAGCCTCTGTTGATAAAAGAAAAGCATCCGCTACTTCAGCTTGCTTTTTTTCAAGATCAACACCAACCTTGGCGAAGTCCATCAGAGCCTTCTTATGCTGTACTTCCTCGACAATTTCAGGGACATCAACAATCAAAAGTTTTGAACCTTGCTTGATCAGTTTGCCCCCCGTTTCATAAACCGGCCCTTTAACCTTGGCTCCTATGTCTACCATTACCAATGCTGCATACCCAACCACCTTTGCATGAATCAAGGTTTCTTCATTGGCCCGCAAGGTTCCCGGCTGGCTGATGATATGCACTAGTTTCTGTTTCACCGGAGTGACTAGCTTCACTTCCACCTTCTTTAGAGTTGCTGTTTTTTGATCTTTGGTTGCAACGGGTTTATCTGCACAACCAATTGCGACAAGATAAACAAGACTTATTGCCAGGAAGGAAAGGTTTACTTTTTTAAACATGGTTAGTCTCTTTGTTGAGATTTTTATTTTCAGGGGCAAGCGAAACCTTGAAGCTGCAAGGGTTAGGGAAGAGAATGGCAAAAGCAGGTGCCAGCATTAAAAGAGATGCAAACAATCCGCCTGCGATGCCGCCCAAAACCGCACGAGCCAGTGCTGCGCTTTGCTCGCCCCCGCTAGTGTTCCCAAGTGCCATCGGTATCATGCCTGCAATCATTGCCAAGCCTGTCATTAAGATTGCACGAAAGCGTTGGGTCGCTGCAAGGGTTGCAGCTTCATAACCAGAATGCGCGCCTTCGATCATTGCTTTCTGGGCGAAGCTGACAAGAAGGATGGCGTTAGCGGTGGCGACGCCAATCGCCATGATGCTTCCCATGAACGATTGTAAATTAAGAGTGGTGTTGGTGAGTTTCAAGGTGATTGCAATCCCAGCAAGTACAAAGGGCAGAGCGAGCATGGGGATTAAAGCAAGTCTGATTGATTGGAAATAAGCGAGCAGGATGAGGAAGATGGCAACGATGGAAAGGATGAGGCCCAGAGATAACCCGGAGAATAATTCCTTAAGGATGGAGATTTGGCCACGAACATCAACTTGAACTCCTGTGGGCGGAGTTCCAGCTTCTGCGAGTGCTGCATCGAGTAATTTTGCAGCATTGCCTAAATCTGTACCTACAACATTGGCGGTGATGCTAACCAGCCTGCGCATATTGTAGCGATCTATTTCGCCTGGCATGGTTCCAGCTTTTACTTGGGCAACATCTCTTAGAAGCCTTTGTTCAGGGCCTTTTTGGCTGATAGGAATGGTTTCGATTTCCGTAGTTGAGTTCATGATGGCTTGGGGGATTTCAACTTGGACTTGGTACCCGATACCGTTGGCGGGATCGCGCCAGTAGTTGGGCGTGGTGAACCTAGAAGAAGAAGTTGCAGCGACCAGAGATTTAGAAACATCATCAGCATGAACGCCACTTAGGGCAGCTCGTTCGCGATCGATTTTAACATCTACGGTGGGGTAATCGAGAGTCTGCCCGTAGCGGATATCTTTGAGTACTGCGATTTTTTCCATGGACTTCCGAATGGTTTGGGCGAAGGCTCGGTTGTCCGCCATCTTTGGTCCGCTTACTACAACTTCAACGGGTGCAGCAGCTCCGAAGCTCATGACTTCGTTAACCACATCTGCAGCTTCGAAAGAAAGTTCGATCTTTGTTTTAGCCATGCGATCTTTACTTAGGGGGTGATGCAATTCTTTCCAGCGTTCATCAGTCCAGCTTTCGAGGTATGAAACCAGCCCATTGCGGATCAAAGCTTTTAGTTTTTCTCCTGAGATGCTTTTGGGTTTGATAGCGATGCGCATAAGAGCCTCTTCGGGCCCACCCATCCATTGATAAACGCAGTTGATGGGATAACTAGGAGGAACCAGCCCCACATATCCAAGCGAGAGAGTAAGATTCTCTTCGCCTATCTCTTTTTTGATCCAGCGCAGCGATTCTTGAACGATGGCTTCGGTCTCTTCGATGCGTGTTCCTGCGGGTGCACGGAGTCGGAATTGAATTTGCCCGTTGTCTACAGGTGGGAATAGATCGGTACCTGTTTGCGACCCTGCAACCCAGAGTAAACCTATTGCAAGTGCCAAACCCAAGGGAAGGGAGATCCATCTCATGCCTGTCAGTAAGCAGATGAGTGAGCCATAGGTGGAGTTATGTTTTTCATCGGAATGAAACTGGCCTTTGGGAATAAGCCAGATGGAAAGAACTGGTACTAGGGTGCTGGAAAGAATATAAGAAGCGATCATGGCAAAGCCCACTGCAAGTGCCATCGGCAGAAATAGAGCCAGTGCAGGGCCTTTAAGAAAAGCAGCGCTAAGGAATACACTAAGAACACAAAGCATCGCAAGGAATCTTGGGACAGCGGTATCTAGGTTGCCCCGCACGACCGCTTCTGCGATGGTGCCAAAGCGAGGAATTTGTGAATGAATATTTTCAACTTCGACGGTGGCTTCATCCACTAAGATTCCCACTGCAAGGGCCAAGCCGCCTAGAGTCATCAGGTTTAGTGAATAGCCACATGCAAAAAGAGAAAGAACTGCTGCGATGAGTGCGATGGGGATGTTTAAAACCACGACGATTACGCTGCGCCAATCTCTGAGGAAAAGCAGAACCATTAATCCGGTGAGGATAGCGCCTAGCAGGGCTTCGAAGGCGACCCCTTCCAAAGCTGAAACAACTAGGGGGGATTGATCGAACTCAAAGCGCACTTTGATATCTTCGGGAAGAGCTGCCTGCATCTTTGGAATATTCTCGCGGATGGCCTGCACCACGGAGAGCGTGCTTGCATCCGCTCTTTTTGTTGCAAGGATGTAGACTGCTCTTTTGCCATTCACCAAGGCGTATCCTGTTGCTATGTCGTTGGCATCTGCTATCGACCCTGCAACATCGCGGATGAATATCTTCCTGTTCATATCGATGGGGATGGAACCTAACTCCGCAGGATGTAGCACCATCGAGTTGACAGGCACCATGGGCATTTTTTCTTGCACTCGAATCGCACCTGAGGGGCTGATGGCATTACCATGAGATAAAGCTTCAATCACGGCATCGGGCGAAAGCTTGTAGGCGCGCAGTCGTTCAGGGAGAACGCTGATGACGACGGTGCGTTGGTTACCCCCGAAAGGTGGTGGTGATGAAACTCCAGGAATGTTGGCAAACATGGGGCGCACCTTAAAGAGTGCCTGATCTTGTATCTGCCCAATGGTTTTGGTTTCACTGGATAGAACCAGATAGCCTACGGGAACACTACCTGTGTCAAAGCGGATGATGAAAGGCGAAACAGTGCCCGGAGGCATGAATGCTCTTGATCGATTGACCTGACCCACGGTTTCAGCGAGCGCTTGTGCCATGTCGGTGCCGGGGTGGAAGTACAACTTCATCAAAGAGACACCCTGTACATTTTTCGATTCCACATGGTGGATGCCACCGATATAGAGGAAGTGGTATTCGTAGTAGTTAGCAAGCAGGCCTTCCATCTGGGCGGGATCCATGCCGCCATAGGGTTGGCAAACATAAAGAACGGGAAGGTTCAAAGAGGGAAAGATATCAATTTTGATGCGGGAAAAGGAAAGCAACCCTGCAAGGATGACGCCAAGCACCATGACGCAGATGGTGACGGGTCTTCTGAGAGCAAAGTTAATCGGGTTCATGCATGGCTCTGATAGAAGGCATTACGGTGGAAGAGGGATGACCCGCTCAATTGTAGCAGAAGGGTAGACAGGTTCCATGATGGAGATTTCTTTATCTGAAGGTTTAGGTTTTAAGACAACAGAATGTTCGCCCACTTGCTGGCCTGGATGGCCCAGTGCTCGATAAAGTCTGAACTGTGCCCTGTTATGTTCTGTAATCGCCTTGTAGTAATCCCTATAGGCTTGTTGCAGGCTTTGAATGGAGACAAGAACTTCCTGAGGGCGGAAAACCAAGGTGATGGTATCACCAATTCTTCGGGTTTGACTAAGCCCCTGAGCGTTTTTATCAGCGGTATCGAGTGCATATTGTAAGCCCTCTTCGGCATCTTTGATTCTTCGAGTGGTGCGAACGGTTTGGGCGTGGGCAGTAACAACTTCTGCTGCAACCCTATCTTGAACTTGATAAAGCTCGAGGGCAGCTGCATTGTTTTGAGCTTGTCTTTCACGCTTAAGAGCTATATTTCCTATACCAAAACTCTCGAGTTCCCAGAGTACTTGAAGATCCATGGAGTTGCGCATGCCGAAGTCAGCCATGCTGCCGTTATTGCCCCCGCCGAATAGCCCGGAAGAAAGAGTGCCACCTGGGTGTGTAGCTGCGCCACGAAGTAGGATGCTGGGAATGAGAGGTCGCATTTTTTCTTGTTGCAAGCGTGCAATGCTGGCTTGAACCAAGGCTTGTTGTGAGGCGAGTTCTGGTCGCAATGTTAAGCCGATGGGGATTAGTTCATCTATGGTTCTTGCGGGATCGATTAAATCGATTTTTAGATGAGGTGGTTCTTGTGGGGTTACGCGTAACCCAGATTGCAAATGTAAAACCCTGATAAGCTCCGCACTTTGAACCTGCCAAGCTTCGTAAGCGTATTCAAGATCCTGCCTTCTGCGTGCGAGTTCCGCTCTTACTCTGCTTGCTTCAGCGGGTGGCGCCAACCCTGCGCTAAGTTGGCGAGTTTTCTCTGCAAGCTCTTCAGATCTTTTCACGGTGTCGAGTGCGCTTGCAACATCCCCCCTGGCTTCCTGTACTTTAAAGTAGGATTCTGCAACGGTTAATAAGCTGTCATTGATTGCAGCTTGTTTGTCGGCTTCTCGCGACTTCACAATTTGTTTTGCTGCGAGGGGTTTGTAGATGGCATCGGAGAGTGCGAAAACTGCGGTGGGCCCAATGCCTGCCATGAAGGCCCCTTTGCTTGTGCCAAACACTTTGCCTTTGATGTCTTGGAGTTGGCCATCGCTTCGCAGGTAATCAGTGCCGATGTTTAGTGTTGGTAGCCAAAGGGCCTTGGCGCGCAATAAGTCGGCTTGGGCAGCGGTGATTCGTTCGCCTGCGATTGCGATATCAAGAGGGCGGGCGTTTGCAAGTTGCATTGCGACGGGCAGGTTGATAGCAAAAGAAGGTTCAACTTCATCAGTTTTGTCAACAATTGAAAGTTTGGGAACAATCCCTTGAACTGGCGCTGGCATTTCTTGGGCGGGAGTATAATCCAAGGAAATAAATACAAAAAACACCCCGATCAAGAGGGCGCTGATTCTTTGCATCAGAGTAATTTTGCTGTCGTCAAAAATGGAACAAGTCTCCCAATGTATAATGCCATCCTTTAATACATCGGGTTTTTAGCTGATAAGCGTTACTTTTCGAAAGGAGGTAGGGGAAATTGGAGTTTAATGTTAAGATAGGGGAATAGATTTGCCTATTTTTATGGTTAGACCCTTTAAAAATGTTAAAATTAGAGGTTTTATCGGAACTAGGCCTCTTGGTTTAATGTCTAATAAGTGGGTCAATCAATAACAGGAGATAGATCATGCGCGCATTTTCCTTTGCATTTTTCTTATTGTTCACCGGGGCTATCCTTGCAGAAGATGCCTTGGATCTGGTGAAGCAACTAAAGAACCCTGATAACGAAGAAAGGCGAAAAGCAGCACAAAAGCTTTTGGAACTTAAGGAAGAGGCTAAAGTTGCCACTCCTGATATGATTGCTGCTTTGAAAAAAGAAAATGATGTATTTGTGAAACGCTTTTTAATTAAAGCACTTGGAGCTGCGAAGGCGGATCCGAAAATCGCAGTGCCAATTCTCGCAATGATGATCAAGGAGGGTGATTCAAAATTGATTGAAGCAGCCATTGGAAGCTTAGGAAGCATGGGAGCAAAAGGGGTGGACCCTTTAGTGAATTTTATCGCACCATCAAAGAGTGCAAATACTAAAACGAAGGGGAAGGACGAGAAAAAAGGTGGTCTTAAAGTGGACCCTACAGGAGATCTCATCGGAAAGGCTGCTCAGTCGTTGGGTGAAATTGGTGCAGACGCAAAGCCTGCGGTGCCAGCCCTGATAGGTGCATTGAAAAATGCGAATGCCAGAATTGATGCTGCTAACGCATTGGGAAGCATTGGCTCGGGTGCCAAAGAGGCGATCCCAAAGTTACAGGAAATAATTGAGGACAAGCAAACCAAGCGGGATAAGAATTATGCCAAGGCTGTTAATGATGCCTTGAAGAAGATTCAAGGAAATGAAACTGCAACGAAGAAAAAGAAGAAGTAAGTTACTTGGTTTTCAGATCGAAGTTGAATTCATTCGACCCTGCTTTAAGCTCTGCTTTCAGCGGGGTTTTTTCTTTATTACTGTAAGCCAAGGGGGTGATGCGGGTGGGCATGAGTACATTTCCGGGGCCTTTACTTATGGCAAACTCATTGGCGATGATTACGACTTTGTAGTTACCTGGCAAAGTATTGGCTTCTGCGCCTATCTTGTACGAACCATCTGAATTGATGCGGGTTGTGGATACAATCATGCCTTCTGCTTGATGAAACCCAATATCACCTTTATCTAAGATTTTGCCATCGAGGGTGACTTTTCCTGAAATCGTGGATACATTTGCGCCACAGCCACAAAGCCCCAAAGGTAAGGCAACGAAAAGCAATTGAAGCAAGGCTTTCATAAATGTTCTTTCTGATAACCCAAGGTGATTAATAACTGGGAATGATTTCGCCGTTATCTTTAGTGCTAAGGGGTTTATAGACATTGGCGTAATCGATATTGGTGGTAAGAAATTTGACACTACCATCTACAAAGGCAAAACTTGCGCCCCCTGAATGTTTGCTGCGAAAAGAGATGACATTCGGCCAATTCCATGGATCGGAGCCTGGCACCTTGGGATTAGGTACATAATTGAGGGGTGCGTGGGTGCTGGCGTAATCGCCATTAGCATAAAATGCAGCGGAATGCCAATTTTCAATCGGGGTGTCTTCCCCAATAAGAAGGGTGTTGCTGGTGCCATCCTTGATATGGTTTAGGTTGATAGGCCCTTGGAAACTATTGCGGAAGAAAATACCAGAACAGGGATAACTATTATGGCAATCTGGCTCTCTACCTTGATGAATGCTAGAACCGCCCCCCATGCGGGTGTCTCCCATGGAACCTTTGTAATTGGTGAGAGTAACTTTGATTGGGGCCATTTGTGCCATTTTGGTTTCCCAAGGTGAACCAGGAAGTGCGGAACCATCTGATGGGCAATAAAGCATTTTTACAGGTGCAGCGATTGCGGTTCTGCAACCTGGGTCTAGCAGTCCGCCACCTGCGAACATGTTTCCAGCTTCATAAGGTATGATCTGTTTGTAAATGGCTTCTTGTTCCAAAAAGGGAAGGGTTCGAAATATCCAACCAAAACCATTGTTATTATTCACCCAAGGAGAAGTGCTTATGGGGAATTTCTGATTGGTGGAAATATAATTGTGCACGCCCAGTGCCAATTGCTTCAGGTTGTTCTGGCATTGCAGCTTGGCGGCTGCTTCGCGCACTTTCTGTACTGCGGGCAGCAGCAAACCTATCAAGATTGCAATAATTGCAATCACTACTAATAACTCAATTAAGGTGAATCCCTTGTTTGTATTTGTAGAAGACGTGGCAAGCATGATATGCCTCTATATTCATTGAATTGTATCTATTGCTTAAAGTATATCTAAGATAAGGAAGAGCAGGCAATTAAAATCGCTGGAATTAAGGAAGATACTCCTGCTCCATTTCATGGCCTACTAGATTCCTATATCGTCCGGTATTTGAGGTGTTAATGGTAATGTTTGAAATTCTTTCATCTTCGATGTTAAGAGTGAAGGATGATTTTTTATTACGTGTGATAATTCTCAAAGAAAAACGATAGAAGATCTGATACCCTTATCTAATCTGAATAAAGCCTGTGGTTTAAAGAAAAGTTCTGGATTAAGAAAGAATATTATTATGCAGCGAGCATATATTAGGTTGCTATTAGGCGTGGTTGGAATTACTGCAGGATTTGTTTTTGCACAAGCCCCTAAGCAGGTTATTCCGCATGCCCAAAAATCCATGCCCAACCCCGCCTACACTCCCGCAGAAGCTATTAAGCACATGAAAGTGCCCGAAGGCTTTACTGTTGAAGTGGTTGCATGCGAACCCGACTTAGTAAACCCAGTTGCTTTTACCATTGATGAAAGAGGCCGTTTCTGGGTCGTTGAATCGCTTGAATACCCCCGCTTAGAACCAGGCAAAGGTAGAGATCGAGTTAAAATTTTAGAAGATACCGACAACGATGGCAAAATCGACAAGGTTACCATCTTTGCTGAGGGACTTAATATTCCCTCTGGAATTGCAGTGGGCCATGGTGGTGTTTGGGTCGTTAACTCTCCTGATCTTCTTTTGCTTCAAGATACCGATAACGATGGCAAGGCTGATAAGATCGAAGTTATTGTTACAGGGTTTGGCAGAGAGGATACGCATGAGCTTCCTAATTCCCTTACTTGGGGGCCAGATGGCTGGCTTTATGGGTTCAATGGTGTTTTCAATCGCAGCAAAATCAAACATCAGGGCAAAGAGCATAACTTCACTTGTGCGCTTTTTCGTATCCACCCCAAAACACGCGAGTTCGAACTTTTTGCGGAAGGTGTCAGCAACCCTTGGGGCGTTGCATTCGATAAGGAAGGTTCTGCGTTTGCAAGTGCTTGTGTGATCGATCATCTTTGGCATCTTGCAGAAAGTGGTTACTATCACAGGCAAGCTGGCGTTTACCCGCCATTCACTTGGAAGCTGAATTCCATCGTCAAGCATAAACACCAGATGGCTGCTTATTGTGGCCTTACTTATTTTGATTCTGAAGCTTATCCGGAAGAATATCGGGAAGTGCTTTACATGGGCAACATCCATGGCGGTTGTATCAATGCTGATAAGTTGGAACGCCAAGGGTCTTCCTATTTTGCAACTCCGCGTAATGATTTGCTTACTGCTAACGATGCGTGGTTCATGCCTGTGGGTCAGAAAACTGGGCCGGATGGCTGCCTTTATATTCTTGATTGGTATGATCGTTATCATTGTTATCAGGATGCACGAAGAGACCCAGCAGGCATTGATCGTGAGCGGGGCCGCCTTTATCGACTTCGTTATAAGGAAACTCCGAGGGCACCCAAGTTTGATCTTGCATCAGATTCGGATGAAGTGCTGCTCAAGCATTTGGGAAATCCGAATATCTATTTCCGAGAGAATGCTCAGAGGCTTTTGATCGAAAGGCTTACCAATGCAAAAAGCCCTGGAATCAGACCAAAAATTGAAGCGATTGTTCTCGATGATAAAGCCAATCATAAGGCACGCATGCACGCTCTCTGGGTGCTTGTAAGCAGTGGCCCACTTCCTGAAGTATTTCATTTGGAACTTCTTTCTAATGCGGATCCTCTTTTGCGTTCGTGGGGCATTCGCTCTGCAGGAAATACCCATCAGGTTAGTCAGGAAATTCGCACCAAGCTAAAAGGCATGGCAAACGATGTTTCAAAAGATGTGCTATTACAACTTGCGATTGCAGCTAAGAAAATCACCGCCCTTGATGCGCCCAAAGTTTTATCTGATGTGCTAGCTAATGCTGATAAAGATATGGTGATCGCCTCCATCGTTTGGCAAAATCTTCAGCCTTTGCTTGAAAGTGCAAATGTTGCAGAAACTTTTCTGAAGGCAGCAGAGGCCAACCCTAGTTCGCAGGCAGAAGCAGCACTTCTTGGGAAGTTTGCTGAAAGAATGCTTGCAGGTAAGGTGAATCCTGAAATCAACATTGCTCTTCTTTCCCTTCTGATAAAAGATGATCATCAAGAATCTGCAAAGCAAGTGATTCAGATGTTATCTGGGAAGTTGCAAACAGGCGACCTTAAGGGGAAGGATCTTGAAACCTTGCGTTCTGGATTAACCCCGGTTCTTGCAAAAGCTTCTTCGTGGATTGAAACGAAAATTCTTAAAGCTTCTTGGAATGATGCCGATGCGCTTGGTGAAATTACCAAGGTGCTGGAAAATCCAAAAGCAGATGAACCTTCTCGAATCATGGCTTTCGATGCCTTGGTTGCAATCAATCCTGCGAATGCTTTGAATACTGCAAAGGTTATCATCACCGATAAAAACACTTCCATTGGGTTAAGGGGAAACCTGATTTCTGCATTGGGGAAGTTGCAAGACCCTGCTATTGCAGACATGGTAATTTCACTTTACCCTGCACTTGATCCCAATGTTCAGCCCCGTGCAATTGAACTGCTTTCGCAGCGAAATACTTGGTCGAATAAACTTCTTGATGCGATGGCTGCTAAAAAAATCCCGACTACCGCAATGGGAACCAATCAGGCTCGAAAGATGATGGCAGACAAAGACCCTCAATTGAAAAAGAAAGTGCTCGCTGTTTGGGGCACTGTGCGCGAAGGCCGTGATCCCGCTCGCGAAACCATCCTTGCAAACATGCGAAATCACATCATCGCAAACCCGGGTGATCCCAAAGCGGGTAGGCTCGTCTTTAATAAGGTTTGTGGCCAATGCCATAAAATGCATGGCGAAGGGCAGGAAGTGGGCCCTGATATCACTCTTAACGGCAGGGCTAATTTCGAACAACTCCTTTCTAATGTGCTGGATCCTAGTCTAGTAATTGGTGCGGATTACCAAGCCACATCCGTAGTCACCACCAAGGGTCGATTGCTTACGGGCCTTATGGTGGAAGATAGCACCACTAAAATTTCTCTCAAGGTGCAGGGTGGTAAAGTAGAAATTATCCCACGCGCAGAAGTTGAAGAAGTTAGCCGTAGTAAGAACAGCCTTATGCCTGAAGGGTTGGAAAAACAAATCAGTCCCAAAGAGATGGCTGATCTGTTCGGGTATCTTATTCTGGACAAGCCTCCGGAAGATCCGAAGGCGAAAAAGATTCCAGGCGCCCCGTAATGTTAGTTTGATTTATTCTTGTCTATTAAATTAGGAAACCTAGTTGTGCCATTGAAAATATCCGCTTTTCCCAAATGCTATCTCGATACTATTGCAGGCACTCGTGAGATGACTGTTTTTCAGTGGATAGAGATGGCGAAGAACCTCGATGCAGATGGCCTTGAGATGTACGATGGTTTTTTTACCAGTCTCGACAATGATTACATTGATAAGGTTGCAAACGCTATTCATGATGCTGGTTTTGCGATGCCCATGCTTTGCTGTTCGCCTGATTTTACGCACCCCGATGCCAATGTTCGTAAGCAGATGATAGAAACGCATATTAAAAAGATTGAAGTGACCCGCAGGCTGGGCGGTAAGGGTGCGGTTTGCAGGGTTCTTAGTGGCCAGCGTTTCCCCGAGGTTTCTCGTGCGCAGGGGCTTACCTGGGCCGCTGAATGTATCAAGGCTCTTCTTCCGGTGGCCCGTGATAACGGCATCATCCTTGGTTTGGAAAATCATTATAAAGATGGTTTTTGGAAGTACCCTGAATTTGCTCAGAAAATGGATGTCTTCCTTGATCTCGTAAACTCCATCGAAGATAGAGAGAACTTCGGCGTGCAGTTTGATCCCTCCAACGCCATCGTTGCTGGAGATGATCCGGTTGAGCTTTTACGCCATGTTGCCTCCAGGGTTGTTAGTATGCATGCATCCGATCGTTATCTTGAAGCTGGCGCCAACATTGATGAACTTCGGCAATCCGATGGCACTCTCGGATATTCTGCGAAGTTGAAGCATGGCGTTACAGGTAAGGGCCTCAACGATTTCGATACCATCTTCCGTATCCTTAAAGAAAACAACTATCAGGGATGGGTTAGTATTGAAGATGGCATGAATGGCATGGAAGAGATGGCTGAGTCGCTCGCTTTTCTTCGTATGATGAGTCAGAAGTATTTTTCTTAATAAGGCTTGATGATGAAAAAAACAAGAGTCGCCCTAGTCGGGTGTGGCAAAGTTGGTGGCTTACATTGCAAAGCGGTTGCTCAGATTCCCGAGGCAGAATTTATTGCTGTTTGTGATGCTGATTCTTCTCGTGCATCTAAGTTTGCGATAGAACATAAAGCTCAATCTTTTACAACTATCGAAGAAATGATTCTCAAAGCCAAGCCTGATGTTTTACTGATTGCAACACCCCACCCTTTGCATCGCCAACCAACTGTTGCTGCTTTAAATGCAGGCGTTCATGTACTTGTAGAAAAGCCCATGGCGGCATCCATTGAAGATTGCGATGCCATGATTGCTGCAGCAAAAAGCAGTGGCGCGACTTTGGGTGTGATCAGCCAACGCAGGTTTTTTGAACCTGTGCTGCGCATGAAACATGCAATTGATGCAGGGAAGATTGGCAAACCTCTTCTTGGTTTCTTCCTCATGTATTCTTGGCGAAGTTTGGAATATTACAGTTCTGATCCATGGCGTGGGAAATGGAGCACCGAGGGCGGGGGCGTGCTTGTGAATCAATCGCCTCACCAACTTGATATACTTCGCTGGCTCATGGGCCCCATCGCTGAGGTTCAGGGCTATTTTCAAAACCTCAATCATCCAGGCGTTGAAGTTGAAGATACTGCAGTGGCTTCACTCCGTTTTGTAAATGGCGGGTTGGGCAGCATTCTTGCAAGTGTTTCCCAGAAGCCGGGCATTCACACCAAGGTGCATGTTCATGGTTCGAATGGTGCATCTGTTGGGGTTGAAACTGATCGCGGTGCAACCTTTATTGCAGGCATGACGAGTATTCCTGAACCTCCTCTTAACGATATTTGGACAATTCCGGGTGAAGAAAAATTGCTCGAAGGGTTCCAGCAGGAAGATCGCAACGCATTCACCAAGATTGATGCAACGGTTCATTATCATGCCTTGCAAATAAGAGAATTCGTGCAAGCTGTTCGCAATCACAAACAACCCATGGTTTCCGCAGAAGATGGCAGAGCCACGGTTGAACTTTTTACCGCTATTTATCAATCCAGCAAAACAGGAAGAGCTATTAAGCTACCTCTTTAAGAAAGGGCTTTTATGAAAAAGATTCTAATGTTGATTGTCTTATCATGGCTTGGTTTTTCTGCAAATCTTCATGCGCAGAAACCTAATGTGCTTTTTATCCTTTGTGATGATCTTCGCTGGGATACCCTTGGTTGTACAGGGCATCCTCACATCAAGACCCCGGCCATTGACAAGCTTGCAGCTAGCGGTGTGAATTTTAAAAATACTTTCTGCACGACTTCCCTTTGCTCTCCTAGTAGGGCTTCTATACTTTCAGGTAAATATGCCCACGCTCATAAGGTGGTAAATAACTTCACCGAGTACCCTGAAAACCTTAAGAATTTCCCTGGTGTCCTTCACGATTCCGGATACCAGACTGCTTATTTTGGGAAATGGCATATGGGTGAAGAAAACGATAACCCGCGCCCTGGCTTTGACACTTTCATTACTCACAAAGGACAAGGGAAGTACTTCGATACCGAATTTAATATCGCAGGCAATCGTAAAATTGTGCCAGGCTATTACACTAATGTTGTTACCAACATGGCTTCTGAATGGATTGATAAAACAGATAAAAGCAAACCTTGGCTTTGCATGATCGGACACAAAGCGCCCCATAGCTTTTACTTTCCTGAAGCGAAGTATACTCATTCCTTTGATAAGGTTGAAGTTCCCTACCCTGATACTGCTTTCAAGCTTGCGGACAAACCTGAATGGATCAAGCAAAGGTTAAATACTTGGCATGGGATTTATGGTCCTTTGTTTGATTATCGTAAAAAATTCCCCGATGCACGCCCTGAAGCAGTCAAGGACTTTGCAGCTATGATCCGCAGCTACTGGGGTACCATTCTTTCTGTGGATGACAGCGTTGGCTTGTTGGTCAAAGAGCTTGAAAAAAGAGGAGAGCTTGATCGTACCATTATTGTTTTCATGGGGGACAACGGTTTGCTAAATGGCGAACATGGCATGGTTGACAAGCGCACCATGCATGAACCTTCCATTCGTATTCCTCTGATTGTTCGCTACCCCAAGCTTACTGATACGAAGGCCCCAAAGAAAATTGATAACCTTGTTCTTACTGTGGATTTGGCTCCTAGTCTTCTCGAGCTTTGTGACGCCCCAAAGTTAGAAAACATTCATGGCAAGTCGTGGGTTAAGATGGTTCAGGGTGATGACCCCAATTGGCGCAAATCATTCCTTTACCATTACAACTACGAAAAACAATTTCCTTACACTCCCAATGTGCGTGGTGTGAGAACGGATGAGTGGAAGTTTATTCATTACCCTCATGGTGATGATAAGCCTGACCGTCATCTTGCGGAGCTTTACAACATTAAGAATGATCCTGAAGAGCGGGTGAATTTAATCAAGGACCCGAAATACGCTGGTAAAATCGGAGAGTTAAAAAGTGAGTTGGGGAAGTTGAAACTGGAACTGGGACTTGAAAAAGATGTAATGCCCTTGGATCTGGGAATTGGAACTGCGTTACCTGATGCGAAAATTCGCTAACTTGCAATCGTGCGTGGCGGATGGGAACTGGTGAGAGGCCTCCTGTAAGCTGGCATTTACAAAACTTTAAAATGTTTATACAATGTATCTACAGGAGATTGCCTATGAAGACCAGCGTAAAAAAATGGGGAAACAGCATGGCTGTTCGAATTCCCGCTTTGGTTGCGAAAGACTTGCAGATTCGTGATGGAGCTATCCTGGAGATTTCCGTGGATGCAGGAAAGATCATTCTTAAGCCAGAGAAAAAAAGTCGAGGCGATCTTAATAAATTACTTTCCAAGGTGAATAGTTCTAATGTCCATGGTGAAGCTGATACTGGAAAATCCGTGGGCAGAGAATCTTCTTTATGACAAAATCCTATTGCCCAGAACGGGGGGATGTTGTCTGGTTAGAATTTATGCCTCAATCCGGGCATGAACAATCGGGTCGCAGGCCAGCGTTAACACTTTCTCCCGCCAGTTATAACCGTAAAGTAGGTTTGGCGATTTTCTGTCCGATTACCAACCAGGTAAAGGGCTATCCATTTGAAGTTTTAATTCCCAAAGGTTTAAAGACCTCCGGGGCCATACTTTCAGATCAAGTCAAGAGTTTGGATTGGAAGGCCAGGAACGCTTCCAAGATATGCAGAATTTCTGGCGATATCATTGAAGAAGTATTAGAAAAAATCGGTTTATTGCTGGGTGCTTAATTCGCTAACTTAAAGGATATACCATGAAAAAGATGAATCGAAGAAACATGATGCAAGCCGCCATAGCAGCAGGAACAACTACTGCAATTCTATCGCAAGCACAGGGTGCAGATAATAAACGCAAAGGCAATATCAGGCATAGTGCGTGTTCGTGGTGCTTTATGAGCGGTGGCGACAAATGGACCTTGGATGAATTGTGCATCAACGCCAAGGAGGTTGGATGTACCTCCATAGAGTTGTTACGACCTGCGCAGTTTGCAACGGTGAAGAAGCATGGCTTGGAAATTGCAATTGCCTCTAATGGAGCGCCCGGTGGTTTCAAAAAGGGGTTCAACAACCCTGCATATCGTGAAGAACTTTTAAAATACACCCGTGAAACTATTGATGCTTGTGCAGAGTTCAAGGTTCCCACGGTGATTGGTTTTGTCGGTTTTAAATACACCAACGCAGATGATCCGAAGAGTGCGGTGATTTCTCTTGATGATGCCGAAAAAAATTGCATTGAAGGCTTGAAGCAAATTGCTGTCCATGCCGAGAAAAATGGTGTCACTGTTGCGGTTGAACATCTTAACACTAGGGATGGTTCACACCCCATGAAGGGCCATCCGGGTTATCAGGGTGATGATCTCGATTGGCTTGCCAAGGTTGTGCGCAAAGTGGCGTCTCCCAATATCAAAATTCTTTTCGATATTTATCATGTGCAGATCATGCATGGCGATGTGATTCGTAGAATTGGTGAGTGCAAGGATATCATCGCCCACATTCATACTGCGGGAAATCCAGGTAGGAATGAACTCGATACAAACCAAGAAATCCAGTATCAACCCATCATGAAGAAGTTGCTGGAAGTAGGCTACAAGGGTTTTGTTGGGCATGAATTCATCCCGACTCGCAATGCTAAAGAAGGCCTGAAGCAAGCGGTTGATGTTTGTGATGTGTAACGCCTTTATTAAAGTATGTCAAATTAGGTAAACATTTCGAACGCCTAAATTGTTAAGATGGGTCGGATATTCTTATTAATCCTAATAAAAGGGTCGTGAGGTTCCTGTCGACTTATCCGTTTTAGTAATCTCACACCCTCATTTCGTTCGATAAGCATAGTTAGTGTGTAATTAATACCGGAAGTAATATTCTGGGATAAAGTGACAATAACTATGCGAATTAAAATGCTTAATAAAATAACTGCTCGACTATTATTAACGGGTGTTTCCCTTTTGGGCACGGTGCTTATGGCACAGGAAAGTTCCTATCAGAAAACAACTAAGCAGCTAGGGCTGGATGATTCTGGAAAGGGCGAGATTTTTTCAGGGCCCAAGGAAGCTAACACGAAGGCTCCAACTGAATTTAAAAAGGTTGATATTAAGGAAGGTGATTTCCCGCTTCCCATCAACTTTGCATCTGCTATGCAACTTTCAGATGCTAGGCCATTGATTATTGATGCTGCCCGGGCAGCGGAGTTAGTTGCAGCAGCACAACTTCAAAGGGCCAATGTACTTTGGTTGCCTAACATTTACGCTGGTATCGATTACTATCGCCATGATGGGCAGTACCCTTTCCCTGGTAACCCAGGTCAGATTACAAACAGTAGGCAGGCAGTTACCGCTGGCCCTGGTCTTTCCGCAATTTTTGCAACCACCGATGCCATTTATGAACCACTCTCTGCAAGACAGATTTTGAAAGCCAGGCAGTATGAAATCCAAGCTGCAAAGAACGATGCCCTGATGGAAGTAGCGGTGGCATATTTTAATGTGCAGCAATCGCGTGGAAGATTGGCGGGTGCGATTGACACCGTGACCAAAGGAAAAGATCTGGTTAGAAAAACCGAAGTATTAAGCAAGGGTTTGGCTGCGCCTGTAGAAATCGATCGTTCACGAACGTTGCTTGCAGAGCTTGAAGAAAATGCAGTCCAGGCACGCAATGATTGGAAGGTTGCAAGTGCAGAACTTGCCAGGCTGCTAAGATTAAATCCGATGGCGCAGGTAGTACCTGTTGAGCCTCCGCATTTGGCGTTGATGCTAATATCACCAAGTCAGCCTGTGGATGGTTTGATTTCTTTGGGTCTTACCAGCAGGCCAGAATTAAGTTCGAATCAGGCGTTGGTACAAGCGACGATAGTAAAGCTGAAGCAGGAAAAAATGCGCCCTTTCATACCTAGTCTTTTATTGCAGGGTAATAGCGGTGCTAACGGTAACAGTGCGCCACTTCTTGGGGGTGCAACATCTGCGGGTGTGAATGGACAGTTCACCGGCGGAAGCCGCTTTGATATGAATGCTGCAATATTATGGGAGTTGAAAAACTTTGGGTTTGGTAACCGTGCTCTTATTAAAGACCGCGAAGGGCATAGACAACAAGCCTTGGTGGATTTGTTTATGATTCAAGATCGTGTTGCAGCGGAAGTTGCCCAATCGCAATCGCAGTTGAGTTCTGCTTCAGAAAGAATCTCATTTGCAGATGCTGGCCTTAAAAATGCCCTCATCAGTTATGATGGGAATCTTAAGGGAATGAGCGAAACAACCAGGTTTGGCGATGTTCTCATGTTGGTGAACAGGCCCCAAGAAGTTGTGGCAGCATTGCAACAGTTGGATAATGCCTATAGGAATTACTTTAAATCGGTTCAGGATTACAACAGGTCACAATTTAAATTATTCAGGTCGGTGGGATTTCCCGCAGAAGTGCTGGCGATTCAGAAAACTGCAGGACAGCAAATCGATGTGGATACCAGCAGACCATTTGATCTGCCACCTGTAACTGGGATTCCTTATGCGAATATGAGTTACAATACATCAAGTGCGCCCTTGCCTCCTAAAAACTAGAAGGCAGGGTGTAAAAAGGTTACTTGGACTTGGAAGCCTCTTTGCCGGGGGCTTTTTTGTTTTCTTCGGGTTTGACACTTTCCCTGACTTTAACAGTAATATTGTTGTCGAGTTCATCGAGATCGCCTTTAATAAAAGCCTCATCGCCTTTGGGTTTCTCCCAAGTATCCCCGTTTTTTACACTGAGCAGTTCCTGCCAAACACCATCGCTTGCGCCCAGTTTTAAACCGAGTTGAAGGCACGTTCCATCTTTTAGGATGTAGGCAACAGGAAGGTCGCCCCGCTTGGTAATGCAAGCGGTAGGGATAGCTTGAACATTGTTGCGTTCAATTTTCACATAGCCATAGGCATACATGCCGGGCAGTAATTTTGCATCTGGGTTCATAAGATCTATTTCCGCCCTTAGAGTACGGCTACGAACATTGAGAGCCCAAGAGGTGCGGGTGACCTTGGCATTAATTCGCATATCGTTAAATGCCTGCACCCGAACTTCAGCATTGGTTCCGATATTGACAAAATTGGCATCCCCTTCAGGGACATCAACAAAAATGCGAACGATATCGGTTCGGGCGATTGCAAAAATTGGAGATCCTTTGGAAGAAGATTGATCAGGGCTCATAATTCTTGCAGTTTGATCGCCTGTTGCTGCTTGTACAAAGTCGCCTGTGTTGGCATTTCGAAGCACCACAATACCATCGTAGGGGGAGGGTAGCGTGATATACCCAACAAGTGCTGCTAGCCTTTTTTCATCAGCTTCCGCAACCTTGACTGTCGCTTTTGCTGCAAATACATCAACTTTAGCCTTGGCGAGGTTTGCGTCACATGCAACCCGTTCTGCATCTGCAACCATTACCTGGGCAAGTGATGCTTCGCGTGCAGATTCATAAGAACGAAGCTGCTTTGTGGATTCATCTAAAATTTGTTGATCGACCACACGCTGTGCCACTAAGTTGGTTAGGCGTTTTACTTCCGATTGCCAACGCACAACATCTGCATCGAATTTTCCAACATCGGCCTTAGCTTTGGCAACCTTGGCGATGAAAGCTTTAAGAGTACCATCTGCAGAATCAACAAGCCTTTCAGCTTGTTCCACTAGAACTTTATCAAGTAAAACCGTGGCTTGTTTGAAGCCATACTCTTCGACCAATTCAGGGACAAAGAGGGTAGCAAGAACCTGATTTTTTTTAACTTTGTCGCCAATATCGACATTCCATTTTTCGATAAAGCCTGGGATCTTGGAAAAGATCGAGGTTTGTTCATAAGCTTCAACAAAGCCTGGTTGCCCTACAGTTCTTAGGATGTTGCGAGTCTCTGCCTTAACCAAAGTGACTTCGGGCATGGTAGGGCTGGGTTTGGCATGCTCGGTGTTTTTGCTGCAACCCGCAAAAGAAAGAGTACTCAAACCTAGAATAGTTAAAGTCAGGGTTTTCGATTTAAATATATGGGTCATGCTAACTCCGTGCCAGTAGGTACTTTATCGGTAGGTTTATTTTCAGGGTGTAAAGGTTCGTGTTTATCGCCACCATCGAACTTGGTGCCTTCGGGATCATCAGGATCAATGGAAACCGAAATAGGCTTTCTGTTGCCTAGCAATATAGAAAAGACTGCGGGTAAAACCAGAAGGGTACAGCAGGTGGAGGCGAGTAGCCCGCCGATAACCGCACGACCAAGTGGGGCTTGCATTTGTGAGCCTTCTTCCAATGCCAATGCCATTGGTAGCATGCCCGTGGTCATTGCGCAGGCGGTCATGATGATGGGCCTAAGCCTACCAGCAGCCCCTTGAACCGCAGCTTCCGTAACGGTTAAGCCATCTTTCCAACGGTCATTCATGAAGGTGATCATCATCACGGAGTTAGAAACTGAAACCCCGATGCACATGATCGAACCCATGAAAGATTCAATGTTAAGAGTAGTCTTAGTAAGCACTAATGCGGTGACTACACCGGTAATAACGCCGGGCACTGCGCCAATCGAAGTTAATGCCAACCTTGGAGATTGGAAGTAAGCGGTGAGCATAACCAAGATCACGCAAACTGCGATGGAAAGCCCGATGCCTAGGGAGGTGAACATTTGGTTCATGGTGCCAGTCTGGCCTCGGGTATCGATGAGAACGCCTGCGGGCGGAGCCCCTGCATCCTTCACTGCTTGTTGTACTAATCTTGAAGCGGTACCTAGATCTACATCTTCGACATTTGCAGAGATGCTGATATATCGTTGGGATGAAATACGGTCGATCTGGCCAGGGGTGTTGCCAGTCTTGACTGTTGCAACATCGCGAACCATGAGTGTGACATCGTTGGTAACTTGAGAGAGTGGTAGAGTTTCTACATCAAGTGGAGAAACCATGCGTTGGGTGGGAACTAAAACTTCGACTTGGTAATCGAAGCCTGTCTTAGGGTTTTGCCAGTAGTTGAGGGCGATGTATCTACTGGAGTTGGTGCCAACGAGAACGGAGTTACCAACCTGTTGAACATTAACACCACTAAGGCCCGCTTTTTCGCGATCGATGTTCACATCAACGGTGGGGTAATCAAGAGATTGTTGGAATTGGACATCTCGCAGGCATGGTATAGCCTTCATTTTTTCACGCACCTTCATTGCATGGGCACGCACATTTGGAAGACTGTTTCCATAGACGACAATTTCGAGAGGAGTGGGGGAACCAAAGCTCATCACATTGGAAACCATGTCACCTGGTTCAAAACCGAAGGTAAGATTGTTGCAGTTTATCTTGGCCTCATTGGGTGGAACCCCTTTAGATTCCATGACCTTGACAATCCATGTGGAAATCTCAAGAGGCAGTATTTTGCGCATTTTCTCGCGAAAAGCAGTTAAATCTATGCCGCTACCTTCTTTGAATGCCATGCGTAAAATACCATCGTCTGGCCCACGCATCATGGTGATCATAATGTTCAAGCCATAGACAGGAGCAATTTGGCCTGCATATCCAATACTGATATCAATTTTATCTTGCCCTACTTCGCGCTCGATGATTTCTAGTATTTTCTGACCCATCATGCGTGTGATTTCAAAGTTGGTTCCCGGGGGCGGCCTGAAGCGCAATACAAATTGCCCCGAATCTAGCTTTGGGAATAATTCCTGCCCCAACATGGAGCCAAAAAATGCCAAGCAGGCAACTGTAATGCCAATGTACGAAGGTACTACTATCCACTTCAATTTTATTATCCAGTGCACCAACCCTTCATATGCTTTTTCCACCCGTTCAAACAAACTGAGTTTATCCGTTTTGTGTTCATGGTGGTTTTCCTTCAACAGCCATATCGCCATTACCGGAACAAAGGTGCTTGAAAGAAAGTAAGAAGAAATCATGGCAAACCCTACTGCGAGGGCCAAAGGCATGAATAATGCTTTCAATGGATCATCCATAATGAAAGCAGGGATGAAAACCGAAAGAATACAAAAGAGGGCAAGTAAACGAGCAATTGCGGTCATATCATTAGCCCGCCTGACCGCTCGTGCTAGAGAAATCTTGCTACGAAGTTGAGCATGAATATTTTCGATTAATACCGTTGCCTCATCAACAAGAATACCGATAGCTAGCGCCAATCCACCCAGCGACATAATGTTGATAGTGTTGCCTGTAATGTATAATCCAAATAGCGAACCCATAAGCGCGAGGGGAATATTGCATACCACCACGATCACGCTGCGGAGGTCTCCGAGAAACAACAGGATCATCAATCCAGTTAGGGCAGCACCAATCAAACCTTCTGTTCCCACACTTTTTATCGCAGTCACCACCGTTGGCGATTCATCAAACTCAAAGCTGATTTTAACATCCTCAGGCAGGACTGCTCTAAAGAAAGGCATCGCATCAGCAATATTCTTTACCACGGTAAGGGTCGAAGCAGTATCCTTCTTGATGATTGGTAGGTAGACGGATTTCTTCCCATCGACAAGGGCATAACCGTAATTTACATCAGTGGCATCGGTAATGGTTGCAACATCCCTGATATATACATTCATCCCCATTTTAAGAGGGATATCACCCAAATCTTGAATGTCGGTAACCAAGGCGTTGGTTGGCACCAAGGGCATTTGGTCGCGGATATAAATATTACCCGCAGGGATGACCACATTTCCGCTCATGATTGCTTTCACCACATCTTGTGGCGAGAGATTGTAAGTTCTTAATTTATCTGGATTAACATTTACCAGGATGGATCGGGCGTTGGGGCCGAAGGGTGGCGTGCCGATGGTTCCGGGTACATTCTTCTGTACCAAGGGTCGGATAAAATTCTGCGCTAAGTCTCCAACCATGCCGAGAGGGGTCTTCTCACTTTTTAACACGAGATAACCTACGGGCACGGAGCCCGCATCCATACGCATGATCAAAGGCGGGAGGGTTCCAATCGGCATTTGCGACATTGCCCTTAAGGACATTGCTGAAACCTGTGCCATCGCAAGTCCCATATCGGTGCCCGGAAAAAACGAAAGTTTCACCAAGGCACATTGCTGTAATGAATGGGATTCAATTGCAGCAACACCATCCACATACTGAAAGTAGAGTTCAAATTGATTGACGATCAAACCTTCCATTTGATAGGGGCTCATACCGCCATATTGCAAGTAGACATAAATTCTGGGCAGATTAAGAGGGGGGAAGATATCAACCCGCATTTTGGTGAGTGCCAGCGAGCCCCCACCGAGTAGCGCCACAACGATCATCATCATCGTTATCGGATGACGCAAAGCAAATACAATAGGATTCATCAGGCATACTCTAAAAGTTTTATAGAATTTAATGAAAGAATATTTAAGGCAGTATAACGAGAAATGATCTGAATTGTACTTGGTAAATTAATAATTTTAATGAGGCTCGCGTTTAACAATTCTATTCTGATGATGATTGCAACGAATATAGCGATTATGAGGAAAAGGGTTTCTCGGTGATTTATTTGCCATGTTGTAATGAGCAGCGGATATTAATCCTCTGGTGCGGGAAGGTATCAATGGTCGATGTTTTGATGTTTGTCTTTAAAGCCCATGGACTGCGTTCCTCACTCTTACCCACAATTATCCGGAGGAGTTGTTAGGGCTGAAGAGGCTTGCGCCCTGAACGAGCAGATGAAAAGCAAACCATCCCCTCCAAAGGACTTTCATTCCTGGTCTAGGATCACTATTGCGTCCGATGTAGCCGCCTCGTTTAGCGACCAGCAATAAGAACTGTCTTGGAGTAAGTTCAGCCAAGGGTATTTTCAATAATTTTGCAGCAACCGTGCGCCATAATTTTGGGAGCCATTTACATAAGGCCTTCGGATCTTGTGCGATGGGTTTGCCGGTGTCTGCAAGATCTCGAAGTTGCATTAGGCGAACTGCAACAACAGCCAACACCGCAGCACGACGCAAGTAGTTTTCCAGATCATCAAAATTAGCTTTTTCTACTCCACATCCTTCCTTCAAAACGCGATGCCATTCCTCGATCTTCCACCGATGTTCGTAGTACCCAAGAATTCTTTCAGCATCTTCCAACGAGGCTACCGGTTCATTGGTCAACAATAACCAATCGATAGCTTCTTCACCTTTGGGCGGCTTTGCTTCGGAAGCATAAATAACCTGAAGGGTATGTGGCAAATGCTTGCCGGGATGATTCCAAGGCACTTGCATTTCCACCGTTGCAAACCGAATTTCCAATTTTATTACACGTGGTTTACGAACAATGAATCCACGCACATTTCGCTGGGTTGATGCAGTCACAGTCCTTTTGCCAGACACCTTCTGTGCAGCCATTCTGTCCCATAATTTCTCGCCTTCTTCTCCCACTACCCGACGATCGTGGTGTGCCCTCACGACCAGACCAACTCCTCGCTTGGCACAAACTTCAAACAGTTCAAAATTATCTGCTGCACGATCTGCAACATGAATTAACCGGGTGCCCTCAGGCGCATGGCCAATCGCATCCACCGCATCAGACCAGACGAGGGATTCACGCCAGCGTTACTGTCTTTGCGCTCGTGTTTCACGCAAAGGAACCACCACATGTTTGAAGGGGTGCAAATCTAAAATCCCTAAACAATCGCCATCGGGAAGAACAGCAAGCGTGGTGTGCACTTCTCGGTTTATACGACCAGAAAGATGCGTGTCATCCTGTATTGCAAGCACTACGGGATGCTCTGCACATCGTTCTAAAGTATGCTTGGTATGTGGCGCTATGATTGCTTTTGCGCTTACTTCAGGATGGTCAAAAAAACGATAGGCACCCTTCAGGTCGGCCCAGTCGGGGAATTGATCCGGATGGCTTTGTGCGGGTCGATCTGCCATGACTGTAGCTATTGATACCAATCTTTTGTTAAGCGGGCGTCACCTAATTCGGCTTTACCGAATTCGCTCATTGCCCATGTCTTCTTATCCATACGTTTGCTTCCTCCACTTACATAAACAACCTCCTTTAACAAATTTCAGGGCTTTTCAGCTACCCCAAAATATTTGTGGGTAAGAGTGGGTGCGGCCACGGATTCTTGGGGTATCAAGCAGCTTTGGCCCAGTAAGAGTCCCATTGTTTGGTGTTTCGGACACAAACCAAGGCCGCCATTCCTGAAATATTCTTGCGTCGCCACCTTGCACCGCGATTTTTCAGTCTCAGTCCCAAAGTCTTGGCCCACCCTTCCACCGCGCCGCTGCCTATCGCCCCGCCCTTTTCAAGTTGGTCACGATAATTCAATCTGTGTGTGTGTTTTGCAAAGTAACCCATCAGATTTTCCAAGGCCTTGCGGCGCACAGTTGTATCCTCTTTTTCATATTACGCACCCACGAGGTGGCAGATTCCCAGCCAGCCTGATTTCAGAAGCAACTTCCTGCCCCGATCCAGAAATGTTGCTGACTCTTTCGTGCACTCACCGTACAAGCGGTCTCCAGCCTGTGCCAGATGCTGGCAACCGTGATACACATCCAAGGTTTGAACGCAACCGGTGAAGACCTGTTCCACCGATTGCCAGATCCAGCCTGCACCATCCCCCAGAACATGCAAATCACGGGTTTGCTTTACTCCAAGTCGCCGCCCCCAACCACGCCAGGTCTTACTGAACTTTTTGATGGGGGCTATTGCTGCCCAGGCCACCTGTGCAGTCGGGGCGGGAATCTCCCGGCTGTCCCACTCCTCAGGCGTGGCTGGATCGGCACGGAGTCGTTTCTGAAACACCCCTATTTTCAGGTCTTTCCAGCCTTCTTCCAAGGTGTTCACCTTGCCCGCATCCGTGGTAAATTCTACTGCTCCGGGCGCACGGGAAAACTCCTTGGGCGTGAGGGTATCTTTGGGTTGCCACTTGGCCATCTGCTTCCCGTGCCAATGACATTCCTGCCTCAACGATTCCTTGCTCACCTTCACTCGCAGCAGCGCTGCAAGATGTTCCTGCACCTTGGAGAACGCAACATCTGCGCCCAGTCGAATTATGTGTCTTTGCAAAACCCGGGTGTGATGACTGTTCAGGCCCAATTCTGCGTCCGCACCATAACCCGGCGAAACACACGCACATCGACTGCCCCACCAGCGACGACTCATTTGCACCAAACCCAAACAACTCATTACACTTCGCATGGACAGTCCTCGGTTCTCCCGAGTTCGACCACATTCGCAAGTCCTCAGCGGAGCCTTTTTTTTTCAAGTGATTCAATCCGCTTTTGCACCGCCTGCTCCAAAATGCGACGATTGTGTTCTTGGCCTTTTTCCAAAACCGCCTCTTCACAAACATCGATCACATGACCTGATGGCGCCTTCAACGCCAACTCGGACATCTCTTGGAGAAATGCGTGGTGCTGACGCACCAGCGCTTCTTCCTCGGGGGAACTCACTTCCAAGATGATTCGTATTGGGGACATTTTGGCCTCCTGCCTTTAATATGGATTAGAACTATTCCAGTTTAACCATTTTCTCCAGCTGCACCAGAAAATTTAGCCGCACCCGCGCAGTGGGTGGGTTTGGTTGTTTTTTACTTTCGTTCTTCCATTTTCTTAAGTAGGCGATCAAGCAGGGAATCAAGATCTGGGGCATCTTTTTTTGCAGGCACCAGAGTTTTCAAAAATGCTGCGATCAATCCTAATACCGGCAGCGAAAATCTTCCTGCGATCAGCGATAGCAATGCGATTGCAAATACCAGCCAGTTGCCTGCCCAGTCGGGCAGTTGCAATGGATTAAGCTTTCTGCGATCAACATCTTTGCTAGGGTCGTAATTGGGGTCTGCTTTTCGTAGGGCATTGGCAAGCCCTTCTGGCCCATCTGCATAATCCGCTTGCGAATGCAGCACCCGCCCTGAGCCTTTTGCGTTGGGCGCTTCCTGCACAATAATCCTTGGCGATCCAGAAACATCAAACCCAACATTCTTCACGGCCCAATCTTCGGGCAGGTAGCTTTGCAATAAATATTTCCCCTTATAAGGAAGCAGGGAAGGATGGTTTGAAAGATCGTTCTGCACCATTGCGCAAGCTTCTTTGGTTCCTATGAGGGTGATTCTTCCCAAGTTGGAATCATCGGGAAGTACCGTAGCGCTGCCTAGGATTTTACATGCTTGCTTGTTGGTAAGAGCTAAGCCGTTAAGCCAATAACGTTCTGCATGATCGAGTTTTTCTTGTTCGATGCCAAAGTTTTCGAGCTTGGAATCAAGGGAATGCTCTTCTTGATTAACTGGGTTTTGAAACGAATAGGTGATGGGTTGCGTAGGGATGGGTGGTGGTGGCGGATTGAGAAGGAAGACAGCCCAGCCGCCATTGCCTAAAGTCCAGCGCCTTTCAAATTCAGCGGGCTTCATCCATTCGTATTTATCTTCGCCCGGGAAATTATTATCGAGGATGCAAGCCCAGCGATCTGAGAAGTGAACGAGGTTGACCATATGGGCGATGCGATTGCCATAGCGAGGGCTGAAGCCATAGGTGACAGCGGGCATTCTGCCTGTATGCAGTGCGAGCTTAAGGAGGGAGGAATCAGCGCCCGTATATTGGAGGTAGGCGGTGTTGGGGCAGTATCGAGCCATCATGCGGTCGAGTTTTTCGGGGTAGCCACCGCCTGGTTCTTTGCGCATTTTCTGTTGGAACCCGCGTAGGGATTCTTCATTTTGCCAGCGTGCGCAATGTTCTACAGAGGTAAAAACGCAAAGCCCCGCGCCATCCGATCCGCCTGTATTCTTCATGTGTTCAAGTGCGGGGAGATCGCAAACCAAGGCTTCAACGCCATCGGGAGAGGTTCTGCCACCAATTTGCGAATCGGCAAAAAATCCAGAGAGGTTCAACAATAACAAGAAGAGTAGATTCATGTTCATCTCCTAGAAGAAAAGTGTGTGTAAAAAAACTTAAAGTTGAAGCAAAGATTCTTTAACGAGGAAGGCCCGAAGGAAATTTCGGGATGCAAGCTTTCGATCGCGTTCGACAAACAGCACTGCATAAATTTCATCTGGGCCCAATTGCAGTTTCACCGGTTCGCCTGAGTTGTAGGCATCTCGAAGCCCAAAACCCAGGGGCATTTCGAGCACCGCATTAAACTGTCTTTCATAATCAAGCTGCGCACCTTTGATAAAGCTTCCACTTATATGACAGGGAATATTGGCAACATCAGGTTCATCGCTGCCCAGAACTGCGGTGTGAAAAAGATCTGCAAAAGCGTTGGGAGTGTTCATGTTCGCACCTTTATAATTGTTCGGATGGCCAAGGGATGGATTTTCTCTCGAGGTAAACCCGCTTGAAAGAAGCTGCCTTGCCTCGTTCTAGTACTTCAACAAAAACGATTTCGAAACAGGTGCCATCTTTGTTGGGTACATAAACAAGGTTGGCAGGGGAATCTGCTGCTTGGATTTCAACATTGCCTCTAACCTTTAAAAGATGGGTCCAACGAAGGTTGCCAATGCCGAGGTTTCCCCGCATGAAATCGCCATCGAGAAATATGGGAACTGCTGCAAGATCGGGCAAATCGGTTTCAGGCAGATGCCCATCTTCGAAATAATCACAGGTGGTGTTTGGTAAAAACATGGTGCTCCTTTTCTAGGTGAGAACACGCCTATAGGGTGCGAGCATTCTCTTCATGGCTTGCGTGGGAAGTTCTGGTGCGAATGCGGGGTTATCCTTCGCTTGCCAAAAAAGCGCAGCGGCCCATTGAGCTGCGCCTTCCACTAAATCGCTAGGCAGTTCTTCGTACCCTGCTTCATATTCCACCCGGTAATTGGACTTGCCCAACAGCCAGGTGCCTGAGGTGCGCAGTAGTAAACCAAGCGTGGAATCAACTCGGTATCCACCCACATCAACATCCGGATCGCCTGCTACCAAGCTGACCCGGGTGATTGTTGTGATGGGATATTGCCTGAGGAAAAGCGCATCCTCAGCTATGCCACTTACAATCTCATCGTGGTTGGTGAGAAGTAATTCCCTGCGGGTGTAGCTTCGGATTAAGGCACTGACCACGGTGCAAAGGGAATCGATGAGTGAGTTTTCCGCATTGGAAAAAGTAGCTTGAACGATGGCTTGCTTAGCCCTGCTGCTGGAAAGTAGATTAGCCACAAATAACCTCCTTGGAAAA
>CALARU010000153.1 GCA_937888715.1 uncultured Planctomycetaceae bacterium
TCTTTTATTTGATCGGAATCAGCAAGTTTCGAGGGATTAGATAATGCTTCCTGAATAAGTTTGCTGATTTCGAGGCTCTTCTTGATACCTTGGTCAAGTACGAAAGTAAGAACCGGTAGAAACCTAGTTTTCATTCTATCAGCCAATTGCGATTGAACAAACCCAGCAGCGCCATTGAGCGCATAGAGAGTTTCTTTTTGGTGTTCTTCATCGCCCATGACTGAAACATAAATTTTGCCATGTTGGAGGTCGCCTGAGACTTCAGCGCGTAAAACCGTGACCATGCTGATTCTAGGATCGCTCATTTTAAATAAAATGGTTTCACTTGCGACTTCGCGTATAACTTCAGCGATTCTAGCAATTCGATGCGTTTTCATTAATTCTCTTTGCTAGTTAGTATATTTCCGTCGTCTGATCCACGAATTCTGCAATAGGATGCAACCGTAAAGCCTGTGCGATCTTTTCCAAACCATTGCGCACATGCTGCGATTCGTTTCCAATCATCCCGATGCCAAGTACGATCATCTGTCGGTTTTCCTGCTCATCAACCTCTGCAACCGAAACATTGAAGTTGTTTTTCAGTTTATCCTTGATGCTGTTGAGAACTTGCCTTTTATCCTTGAGGCTGTGGGATTCCCTAACAATCATCCTGACCTTCATGGCGCCCACATACATGTCGTCCATACTGATTCCTTTAGAATCAGGAAAGGGTTCTGAGAACCTGTTCAACCTTGTAAGCTTCAATCACATCATCAACCTTGATATCATCATAGTTAAGGATTTTGATACCACATTCGAAGCCTTCACGCACTTCGCGGACATCATCTTTGAAGCGCTTGAGAGATTCGAGCCCGACATTTTTTTCTGGAGGCGGATAGATCACTACGCCATTCCTGATCAACCTTACTTTAGCAGATCGTTCGATGGTGCCTTGGGTTACATAGCAACCCGCAATGGTACCAACTCTGCTGATTTTAAAGGAATCGCGCACAACAGCCCTGCCAAGATGGATGATATCTTCGCGTGGCTTAAGTTTACCTTCCAATGCATTTCGAACATCTTCTGCAAGTTTGTAGATGATATTGTACTGCCTGACTTGAATGCCCTTTTCTTCAGCAAGTGCCCTAGCGCGATCGTCTGGAACCGAATTGAAACCAACAATGATGGTGTCATCGGGCGATGCAAGTGCAAGCTGAACATCACTTTCAGTAATCCCGCCCACACCCGTATGCAGTACTCGAACAGCAACTTCTTCGTGCGTGAGCTTTTCAAGTTCTTTACGGATGGCTTCGATGGAGCCGCGGAAATCTGCTTTCAAGATAACTTTAAGTTCGGTAACTTTAGCGGCAGACAAATTCTCGAGCGTCATGGGCGAGCGCTTGTAAATGCTCGATTCCAAGGCTCGCATTTTTCGTTTATCTGCTATCTCTCGAGCCTCTGCCAAATCTGAAATCACCACGAAGGTGTCATCAGCGTTAGGTAGTTCATCCAACCCTGTGATTTTGCACGGTATGCTGGGGCCCGCTTGTGAAATCGGTTTGCCCATATCGTCATACATCATACGAACTCGACCATATCCGGATCCGCAAAGGATGACATCGCCCTTTTTCAAGGTGCCATCTTGTACGATAACGGTGGCAAACACACCTTCGCCTTCGCTAACATTGGCTTCCAAACAAACGCCCTTGGCAGTCTTGTTGGGGTTGGCCTTGAATTCTTCAACTTCTGCAACAAGCGAAATGTTGTCTAGAAGTTCGTTGATGCCTTTGCCTGTTGCTGCGCTGGTTTGTACGAATTGAACATCGCCACCCATGGTATCGGGGATCAAGCCTTGGCCGTATAACTGCTGCTCGGTTTTGCGCAGGTTGGCGTTGGGAAGATCAATCTTGTTTATTGCAACAATGATTTTAACATTGGCAGCCTTGGCATGGCTGATGGCTTCTTCAGTTTGGGGCATGACACCATCGTCTGCAGCAACCACGATGACCGCAATATCGGTGACATTTGCACCACGGGCACGCATTTTCGTAAAGGCTTCATGGCCCGGGGTATCAAGGAAGGTAATGGGCTTGCCATTATGTTCAACTCGCCAAGCACGGATACACTGGGTGATCCCGCCTGCCTCGGAAGCAGCAATTTC
>CALARU010000154.1 GCA_937888715.1 uncultured Planctomycetaceae bacterium
TTGGCAAAAGCGACGGAGTTCCTCTACAGGGATAGTTGAAGACTTTTTCAGCTTATCTCGCGGACTGGGCAAGCATCAGCCAAGGCTAGTTTTCCTTTTAACAAATCTGATTTAAACCAAGAAGCCCCTTCTGATTCTTTTTGAAGGTAATGCCTAGAAAGGGTATGATGTTTAAGTGATTTAGATTTCTAAAAGCTGATAAGGTCGAATTCAGTATGCCCATGAAAATTGAAGATTGCATTTCCAATTGGCAAAACTCTCTCCTAGACACCAGCAAGCGAAACCGTCTCATTAAGTTTTCGCACGGCCGTGCAGGTATGTTTTTAATCTCACCCGAGTTGCCCCAATTCTGGGATTTAATCAATGAAGATAATGCCAAGATGCTATTTCCTTGGAAAAGGGATCTGCTGAAGATTCGCCATGAAGATGTGGAAGCCTGGGAAGAGTCATTAGAAAGATCGTCGCAATCATCAAAGCAAACTGCAATAACCAAGCCGGGTGTTTTGCCAGACAATCCAGAAGCAACCCAAATCATGCTTATTGCTGAAAAAAGGTCACTCTACGAAAAGCTCCAACCTACCAAGGAATCCCAATATCCAACAACAATTACTGAAGCGACAAAAAGATCCAAGATTTCAGATCGATTGAAACCTAATCACATCCTCACTGAATTCACCGACCGGAAATTAAATGCCAGTCTCTTAAAGCTAAGTCGAACTGCATCTGAATCTGAACAGGAACATGGGTTATCAACATTATTTTTGTCGTTTGGTTTCCTTAAATGGTACGAAAGCTTGGATAGCAACGAGCCGATTTATTCACCATTGGTTTTGTTACAGGTAAAACTTGAACGAGAGGCGGTCGATGCTCCGTGGAGCATTACGTTGGAAGAAGATGACCCAGCAATGAATCATTGCTTAAGGCAATTGATGGAGAAGGAGTTCAAAATCAAACTGCCGATGCAGGAAAATAGCAGTGAAGAAAACAGCGAGTTGTTTCCTATTCTTGATTATTTTGAACAAGTTCGAACTTCGATTAAATCAATGCCTAGGTGGGAAGTAACTCAAGGTATTGGCGTGGGTATTTTTAATTTTCAAAAACTTGCGATGTGGGAGGATTTAGAAAAGAATGCAGGCCGTATCGCACAGCATCCGCATTGTTTAGCTATTTCTGGCATTCAAGGAACCATGCCGGATTCATGTAGCGATCCGGTTGCAGCCCAAGATTTGGACGACAAGGTTCACCCCAAGGATAATCATCAAATTTTGGTGGCTGATAGTAGCCAGCAGGAAGCGATCGAACAAATTAAGCGTGGCGCGAACATGGTGGTTGATGGGCCCCCTGGAACTGGGAAAAGCCAGACCATTGCAAACACCATTGCAGAGCTTATTGCCCAAGGTAAAACAGTTTTATTTGTAAGTGAGAAAACTGCAGCATTGGAAGTAGTGAAAAAGCGCTTGGATGAAAGAGGGTTAGGTGATTTTTGCCTGCCATTGCACAGCAACAAGACCAACAAAAGAGAGATATTAGAAAACCTTCGTAAATGTTTGGAGCAACCCAAAGAAAAGCAGCACGATTATTCCAATGATCACGACCAATTATTTGCGCTACGAAAAAAATTGAACAATTATGTTCGTGAATTACATAAGAAGCGCGCTCCTTTAAATACTAGCGTATACGAAATACATGGCTTGCTCGCAAAAATGGACGATGTCAAAATCAATTCTAAATGGGCGCCTTT
>CALARU010000155.1 GCA_937888715.1 uncultured Planctomycetaceae bacterium
ACACCTTCAAGCGAACGAAGGCTGTTTGCAATTTGATCTTCGGGGCCGCGCGCTTCGATTTGAACAATCGTTGCAGCTTCCATTTCGGAAATCTTGCCAGAGAAAGCAAGCCTTCCCCTGCGCATGATCAACACACGCTGAACAATCGTCTCAACTTCAGAAAGCAAGTGGGATGAAAACACAATGGTATGATTTTGCCCAAGCTCTTTGAGCATCTTCAAAGTTTGGACTTTTTGTTCGGGATCTAGGCCGTCCGTAGGTTCATCTAAAATCAAGAGTTGGGGATCAGAAAGAAGAGCATCTGCGAGCCCGACTCGCTGCCTATAACCTTTGGAAAGTGTTCCTAAAAGTCTTCTACGCACTTCTAAAACCCTGCATTTTTCAAGTACTTTATCAATTTGGGCAGTACGAATTCTTCGATCAACGCCTTTTAATCTTGCCCTGAAGCTTAAATATTCCTCGACCCTCATCTCGGGGTAAAGCGGAATGCTTTCAGGCAGATAGCCTATCCTTTTTCGCACTTCCAAGGAATCATTCATGACATCGAAGCCTTCGACCCTTGCTGTGCCGTTTGTTGCGGGCAGAAAGGTAGTAAGGATGCGCATGAGGGTGGTTTTCCCTGCGCCGTTGTTTCCCAGCAGACCTACAATTTCGTTGTGCTCAACTTGAAAAGAAACATTCCGCACTGCAAATACAGGGCCAAAATATTTTGAGAGGTTTTCTACTTCGATCATCATTGAACCAGTTACTCCGAACCTAAGCCTAGAGTTAAATCCTTTAAGGACGACATCGTAAAGGAGAACTATTGCAATAGCGACGCAATTCTTCTTTATCGAATAATAGGTACCTAACTCACAATCATAATTCAAGTATTTTACCAAGTAAAACACTTAAAAACATGCTAATCAATTGTTTTATAGAAAGCCCTATCTTTCGTCCGCAATTGCATGATATAGCACCTGCAACTCATGCTGATCAACCACTTCCGACAACTTTCGTTTCATTTGCAGCATTTTACCTGCCAACTCCTTCTCGAACTTTCTTAGCTCCGCCTGCTTGAATTCATAAGTATGCAATACATCATGATCCAATAATACAAGTCTGGCCCTTACAACCTCTTGTTCTTTGGGAATCAAATTGCAATTGAGCAAAGCAAGTGCGTAAAGCTTCATCTGGAATTGATGATGCTCGATGGATTTTTTGGTAGGGCCCGCATCCGTTTTCCAATCGATGATCTCAACCACCCCACCCTGATTCAGCAACTTATCAATTCTACCTTGAATCACATATCCTTCTATAGGAAGAAGAAACTCGATCTCCACTTTACCCTCTGCAATGACCAACGGTTTAATCTCGCTACCCTTTGC
>CALARU010000156.1 GCA_937888715.1 uncultured Planctomycetaceae bacterium
AGCTGCCTACCTGGGTGAATGACATGCCCTCACATGAATTTGGATTCCTAGATTACTCTGTGATGTTTGTCTACTTTGTTGCAATGCTGACGATAGGCGTTTGGGCGGGGTCGCATAAAAAAGATGATGATGAATACTTTCTTGCTCAGCGTCAGATCCCTTGGTATGCAATCGGTCTTAGCATCGTTGCAACATTAATATCATCGCTGTCGTACATTTCAGAACCGGGCGAGGTCTTTCTATCCGGGTTTACGAACATCACAGGCAAGTTCATTGCGATTGTTTTGGAAACTGGATTTGTTTTATTTTTGTTCATTCCGTTTCTGATGCGTTTTCGTTTCACTTCCGCTTATGAATATCTGGGACATAGGTTTGATGGCAACGCCCGCAAGCTTGGGGTGATATTCTTTTCCCTGCAAACGATTGCATGGATGGGTTTTGTCATCTTGGCAATGGCACGAACTATGGTTGAAGTCACCCATCTGCATTTGGGAACTATTATTCTTTTATTGGGAATCATCACCACCTTGTATACCATGGTGGGCGGATACCGTGGCGTTGTCTGGACGGATGTTGTTCAATTTTTCCTCATGTTTGGCGGCGCCTTCGGATGCATTCTTTTTATCGGCATCACCACCCATTCCACACCCATCGATTGGATACGCGAAGCAACCCAATTCCATGGGGAGAAACAAAGCACCAAGATTTTCAGCCTTGATCCTTATCATCGCAGCACCATTGTTTCATTTGCTTTGACCATGTTTGTTTGGCATGTTTGCATTCATCTTGGAAATCAAATGACGGTGCAACGATACTTCTCCACCACGGATTTGAAGGCAGCGCGTAAAAGTTTCATCCTCGCAGTGTTTGGCAACCTCTGCATCAATACGGTGCTAGTGCTGGTGGGGTTTGCGATTCTTTATGAGAATTTAAAGGGGAACACCCAGGTTGAATTGTCCCAGGAAAAAAAAGCGGACATGATCTTTCCCAGATACATGGTCGAGTTTCTACCTCCGGGGCTTGCTGGTGCAGTGCTGACTGCGGTATTGGCGGCTGCTATGTCTACCATTTCTTCAGGATTTAATTCGCTTGCGACAGTGCTTGCAATGGAAAGAAGCAAAACAAGCAACCCGTCTTCAAGGGCAAGTTTTGCAATTCGTGTCACCTTGATTGCAGGCTTCCTTTCAACACTTCTTGCTTACGGCATCGATGTCTTGGTACAGGATCGCAACATCGTCGAAATGATGCCTAGAAGTTTTAATTGCTTCACTGCCCCTTTGGGTGGAATGTTTATCATCGGCATTTTTATCCCTTGGATTAGAGCTGTTGCAATGGTTCCTGCAACTGTGATTGCTTTTGTTTCTGCAATTCTTATTTCCTATGGGAAGGAACTTCTAGGGCTCGAAAAAAATCTCAGCTTCACTTTGGTAATGCCCGCATCACTTTTGATCATGATCATTACCGCGATTGTGCTTGATCTCATTCTGCCTGGGCCGAGAAAAGATACCGCTGGCCTTACTTGGTTCAGTATGAATCAAAGGCCCAACTTACATCCCTCTTTGATTTCCGATTTTCAGGAGAAGAAGGCCCATGGCTGAACCTTTTCGAATTGCTTTTATAGGTGTTGATCATCCGCATGGTTCGGGCTGGCGCGAATCCATCAGCCTTATTTATGAAGAAGCCATCTTGGTTGCGTTTGTCAAAGGGTTCGATGGCGCTATTGCAAGCCTTGAAGAAAAATATGCTCTCCTTTCCAGATTTAATTCCGTTGTGGAACTATTGTTGTGGGGCGAATTCGATGGCGCAGTTGTTTGTCTGCCTAATTGTGAAACTACGGATGTTGTTGTGCAACTTGCTCAAGCTGGAAAAGCTGTTTTGGTCGAAAAACCCTGTGCTGCATCTGCAAGCAACTGGCTGCCTGCAATGAATGCAATCCGTGCCAACAAGGTTGCGTTTCAAGCGGGGTACATGTGGCGTTATGATGAAGGCGCCCAAAGGTTAAAATCGATGGTGCTTGAGGGAAGGTTTGGCAAACTCATCTCACTGCAGATGAATTGGTACACCAGCGATATTACAAGGCGTGGGCCTGATCATTATTTGTTCGATCCGAAGATTAGTGGAGGTGGCTTTTTTAATTGGCTAGCATGCCATTGGTTCGATCTGTTGATGTATGTGACTGAATCTAAAGTGAAGAGTGTCTGTGCAAAGGTTGGTGTGTTTTCTGATACGAATACCAAGGTGGAAGATGGTGGATCTGCCCTGCTTGAGCTTTCACAAGGGTGTTTGGTGAATTTTTCAGGAGGGTATTGGCTGCCTCGCTGGGCAGGTGAATCGGGCTGGAGTCTATTCGGTTCGCAGCGATGGCTGCATTGGAATCCTTCACACCCAGGCACTGGTGGACTTTTTGAAATCCATGGCCCTCAACCCCAGTTCATACCCATGGAGGAAAAGTTCATCCTTCCTTTGGATAACACCAAAGGGTATGGCGGAAAGAAAACGCTTCATCTTTTACAAGATTGGATTGCGATGGCTAAAGGGGGCCCCGATTGCAGGAATACACCTGAATCAGTATATGCCACACTCCAAATTGTCGATGCTATTTACGAATCGTCCCGCCTCGAAAAAACAATTTCGCTTTCGTAGGGGCAGTCCAACTCTTTTGCTACTTTAGTGACCAAAGTTCCGATTTTTTCGATGCATCCATGCATGATGTCGCCATCTTTTAAAAAGGTGCCAGAAGTGTGGCCTACTCCAGAAGGGGTACCTGTGGAAATAATATCCCCAGGCTCAAGCATAACCATCGAAGAAATAAACTCAATCAATGCAGCGATGGGAAATATCATCTGGGCGGTACTAGAACTTTGTTTGGTATCGCCATTAAGCTTTAGTTCAAGTTTAAGGGTTTGGGGGTCTGACAGCGATTTTGCATCAAGTACGCAAGGGCCCATGGGGCAGAAACTATCGAACCATTTGCCATGCAGCCAATCGAAGAAAACATCTTTTTCGCGCTTTTTCCTACCTGCATTTGGTCTGAACTTGCGGTTGGAAATATCATTGATAATGGTGTAACCCGCAACATAAGAAAGCGCATCAGCTTCTTTAACAGCCTTGCAATTTCTGCCTATGATCACGCCTAATTCGAGTTCCCAATCGATTGCATCGGGGGAAACCGAGGGAATACGAATGGGTTTGTAAGGATCGTTAAGTGTGGTGCTTGCAGGCTTCATGAAGACATAGGGGAAAGTTTCAGCGCGCTCGAGGGCGATGCCGCCGCCTTCGCGGATATGCTCTGCATAGTTTCCTGCGAGGAGGAAGATTTTATTGGGTTTTGGTATTGGTACAAGAAAACTTGCATCAGCTAGGTTTCTATCTGGCTTAAAGTTTTGAAATAAACTTAAAGCATTATGATGGTGTTTTCCACCATGAATACAATCAATCAGCTCTGCATTTGCCAGCCAAGAAAAATCTTTGCCTGCATTTTTTGCAGCATCCTCGAGCAGCATGAATCCTGCTTCATCGTAAAAAGCAAGTTTGTTGCCCACTGTTCCTTTTACCCTGCTAAGTCTCATGACAATATCCTTTATAAAAACATTAACTTGCTGATCCTATTGTAAATTTAAACTAAGAATCAAGTACCGTCTTAGACTACTTGCAAAATCATCAAAGAAACAGGATAATTACAAAAGCTTTACTTTAGAAACTAATGTTTTGCATGCAAATATCAGATTTTCTTCGCTATTAATTTAGCAGCAATTAGAAAGTGTTTGAATTCCATGGATTTTCTCGGACTTTTCTTTAAGGGTTGGCCTTTAAAATATCAATTGATGTTTCGGTTGATACTACTGAATACAGTTATAGGCACCGTTCTTACTTCAATCTCTTTTTCAATGCAATACTACGAGGGTAAATCATCTAGATTCATGATGATGAATCTCATTTCCAACAATATCAATGACCTCCTCTTAGATTTGCTTGCAGAAATAGAAGGAGAAGCTGAAGGCTATAAAGATTTATTGAACAAAGCATCCATAAATAACCCTGAAGCCAGGAATCAGGCCAGAATTTTTATTACCAACCATCTTAAATCCAACAAATACATGAACGGTTTTTCCATAATCGACAGCAAAACAGGCTACATGTTTCGTACGATGAAAAACCAAGAAGACAAATTGTTGGTTGCGGAAACAATTTCTGAAGGAAACCGAGTTTTTCGCTCTACGCTTTATGAGAACCGAGGAACGCCTGAACAAAAAATTATCTTGACTGACTCAAATGAAAATGATCCCCGTCATTTTGATTTTTATTTAGAATTTAAAGCCAACAAAAAAAAAGGATGGTTTAATTCCAGAGGGTATTCACAAAATGTGCTTCATGGTTATCCTCCCATTCTTAGTTATATTGTCCCCTTAGAAGATGATTCGGGGGCATTAGTGGGAATGTTGACACTTGATTTTGGCGTGCTCCAACTTCAGAAATATCTTATGGATATCACGAACAAAAAAATGGACCGGGATTATAGCTTTGGAGGGATCCCCTTTGTATTGGAAAGAAGAAATAATAAAGAAATTGTAGTCATTGGCCATCCGGATCCCATTTATATTGAAACACTTCCCGACCCCACCATTGTTAGTGATAGTAACAAATTTTTGATTCTTGCAGAAAAACATCCTGATCCAAGAATCAGGGGGTTTACCAAAATCATTGAAAAAGAATATAAGGAAAAAAGAGACCCCTTTAATCAAAATTCCAAAGGTATAAATATTGGTAAATCAGATGATAATAGTTTGTGGCTTTATTCTTGGACTGCAACTTACCCTGGCGCAAAACCTGATTGGATCATTTGTGTTTGTGTCAATCGGGAATTAGCCGCAGCATCTGTTATTAGCAGTCTCCGAATTACTCTTTGGGTTTTGGGACTCTTGCTTATTGTAACTGGTTTGGTTTCTATAAAAAATTCGAGAATAATGTCAAAGCCGCTGGAAAGAATGGCAAAGGATGTCATTGAAATTGGCGAGGGGAGAATCGTGTTCTCATCCGACAGCACTATTTTAGTCAAAGAAATGATTGATTTAAAAGACGGTATCGAAAAGATGAAATCAGGTTTGCTATCATTCAGGAAATATATTCCCTATAAGGTGGTAAACCAAGTTTTAGCTTCAAGAAAAACCGCAGAACCGTTTGCAGAAAAGAAAGAACTAACGATATTCTTTTCAGATCTAGAGAACTTTACAACCATATCAGAATCGCTCGAACCGGATAAACTAGTGAAGTTGATCGGTGATCATCTTGCAATGTGCACCAACATCATTCAATCGCTGGATGGAACGGTGGATAAATATATAGGCGATTCGGTGATGGCGTTCTGGAATGCGCCAGAAGATTGTGAAAATCATGAACTCAAAGCGTGTCAGGCAGCGTTGGCGTGTCAGGAACAAATGGTGCTGTTCAATGAGAGAAATAAAGCAGAGGGCCTGCCCCTTTTGAAAATGCGAATCGGGATAAGTACGGGAACAGTTTTTGTCGGGAATATTGGTAGTGAAGACCGTTTGAATTACACAGCGGTGGGTGATACGGTAAACCTAGCAAGCAGGTTGGAAGGCACGAATAAAACCTATAAAACTTGGATTCTAATTTCTGATAAGACGGCGGCTGGAATTCGTGGGCAAATTCTTACCCGGCCTGTGGATAAAGTTGCGGTGAAGGGCAAAGCCAATGCGATTTTGATTCATGAGGTTCTTGCACTTGGCCAAGACGAAACCCCCGAACTACGGCAGATCATAGATTTAACTGTGTTGGGATTCGAACATTATTTAGCCCAGCGATTTCAACAGGCGATTGATTGCTACACGCAAATTCTTGACATCAATAAGGGGGATCACCTAACTTTGTTTTATATCGAACGATGCAAGGGCTTTTTGGTATTCCCGCCACCCTCCGATTGGGATGGGGTACACATCAGCAATTCCAAGTAAAATAATTAAAGCGTTTTTGATTCCGATCTATTTTCCCTGTATAAACAATTAGGTTTCTTCCTGTTTTATTTTAATAAGTAGAAGTTTTATGCCTTTCTTTATCAAATCTGGAAATGAAGGATCTTCGATAAAAACGGTACTGATTTTTCGTATTGTACTCGCGGTTTTAACCATTGGTATTACGTTAACTTTGTTTTCTTTAGGGGTATCTCTTTGGCAGACAAGAAACCTGATGCAATCAATGTTAAAAATGAATGCTGACAGTATTAAGGAAAAAATTGGATTCATGATGCAAGGGGTGGAGGTTGATGCACAAATGTATGCATCTTTATTTCAAAAAACATTTAGTAACGATGAAGCCCAAAAAAAAGACATGCTTCTTTTTGTTATGGAAAACCTAAAATCAAACAAAGACTATGATGGCTTTGCCTATTTTGATGCTAAGACAGGCATGGTACTACGCATGATTAAAGACAAAGACCAAAATCTTCTGGTTGTCGAAGTAAAATCTAAAGGGAATGGCTTATTTACTACAAGTGTTTACAAAGAATTTCTTACCCCTAAACAGGAAGAAATTGATAATGATCCAAATCAAATTGACCCGCGAACTTTTTCTTTCTTTTCAGAAATAAAGAGAAATAATAAGGCTTCTTGGATAAATTCAAGGCAAGTTAAAAGTATTAAATATCTTGAAAAATTAAATCCCTTCTTAAGCTTTACCGTACCATTGAATGATTCACAAGGCAAATTCATTGGTTTAGTATCTCTTGATGTTGGAATAATTCAATTGGAGGAATTGTTGGGTGAAATAACAAATCAGAAATCTAACTTCTCCGAACTTTACGAAGGTGTCCCATTTGTAATAGAAAAAAGCATTAAGGATGAACTTTTAGTCATAGGCTATCCCCACAAGCATGATGATGATGAGTTTCCCCGATCAATAGGTAAGAATGATTACAGCGGATATCTTTTTCTTGCCAATGAACATCCAGATCTAAGAATTCAAACTTTTGCAAAACTGTTTCAAAACCAAAAGAATGCTGGTAATGATATTTTTCATCATGGAATTACTTCAATTGAAGCATTCGCAGATACAAATGGTGAAACTTGGGTTTATTCGTGGTCAGAAATCAAACCAGGCGAAAAACCAGATTGGGTGGTTGGGGTTTGTGTAAAGAGAAAGGCAATGAGTGTTGGGGGTATTATTATGGGACGAATGGTTTTTATGAGTTTAATCATCATGATTATCATTATGATTCCCATGGGTATTAAATATGGAAAATCAATTGGTGAGCCTCTTGAAAAAATGGCAGCCGATGTTGTTAAAATTGGCAGGGGTGATATCTCTTTTTCTGATAATCCAAAGTCAAGTTACACAGAAATAATTCAATTAAGCGAAGGTATCGAAAAGATGAAATCAGGTTTGCTATCATTCAGGAAATATATTCCCTATAAGGTGGTAAACCAAGTTTTAGCTTCAAGAAAAACCGCAGAACCGTTTGCAGAAAAGAAAGAACTAACGATATTCTTTTCAGATCTAGAGAACTTTACAACCATATCAGAATCGCTCGAACCGGATAAACTAGTGAAGTTGATCGGTGATCATCTTGCAATGTGCACCAACATCATTCAATCGCTGGATGGAACGGTGGATAAATATATAGGCGATTCGGTGATGGCGTTCTGGAATGCGCCAGAAGATTGTGAAAATCATGAACTCAAAGCGTGTCAGGCAGCGTTGGCGTGTCAGGAACAAATGGTGCTGTTCAATGAGAGAAATAAAGCAGAGGGCCTGCCCCTTTTGAAAATGCGAATCGGGATAAGTACGGGAACAGTTTTTGTCGGGAATATTGGTAGTGAAGACCGTTTGAATTACACAGCGGTGGGTGATACGGTAAACCTAGCAAGCAGGTTGGAAGGCACGAATAAAACCTATAAAACATGGATTCTAATTTCTGATAAGACGGCGGCTGGAATTGGGGAGAAAATTCTTACCCGGCCTGTGGATAAAGTTGCGGTGAAGGGCAAAGCCAATGCAGTACTGATTCATGAAGTTCTTGCAATTAGCCAAGACGAGACCCCCGAATTGCGGAGGGTAATAAATTCAACCGTATTGGGATTCGAGCATTATTTAGCCCAGAGATTTCAACAGGCGATCAATTGCTATACGCAAATTCTTGACATTAACAAGGAGGATCATCTGGCCTTGTTTTACATCGAACGATGCAAGGAATATCTACAATTTTCCCCTCCTTCTGATTGGGATGGTACTTATATCAGCCATTCAAAATAGTTTTGATTTCGCCTTATCAATTGGCTTAGTTGCCTGCCCCTAAACCAATGGGTACATCTTCGATACTAATGCGAATCTCGTCTGAATTGCCTGTGAGTTCGGGCGCATACATGCCATTGATTTTAGCGGGCAGGGCATGGAAGAGGCCTGGGATTTCTGCTCGCATTCTATAACGCAAGCTGTGATTTCCCCGGGCTAATTCCTTGATAAAGAAGCAAACGCGTTCATCCCGAAGTTCCATATAAGCACGCATGTCGTTGTTGCCATAACCGCTGCGAAGTTCTACCGGCTCAAACCCAGCAGCTTTCATATCTTCAATCAAAATGTACTCATAATCATTCTTGCTAAGGATTTCCATTTCGATTTCGACAAGATCGCCACTCTTTACCGAGGCAAGGTCTTGGATTTCGCTGCGTTCATATTTTTCGCCTCGTTGATTTACCGCTTCACCCCGTGCGCCCGGGACTTTTACTTCAGTCGCAGATTTCTTTAAGAGATAGTATTTACGATTAATCTTAACTTCGAGGCCTGCTTTTTTAATGGGTGTTTCAAGGGTAAATACTGTGAGATAAGCATTGAAGTAAAGGGGCCCTGTGCCTTTCTTACGGAGTTCAACCGTATGGTTGCCGGTGAGAACTCCATCGCCTAAAACCAAAGCAGTGTTTTCGAAGGTGAATAAATCCTTGGGTCCGATTTTCACTTCTTTGATCATTTTCCCATCGAGTAAAACTTCGACAGTCATATCGGGTTTGTCTTCTTGGGATGCGGTGAAGAACTCTGCAAGTGCTTCGATACAGAAAGCAGTATCGCGTGTACTGTTCCAATAAGTGGCATGCTTGCGGTTGTTAAGAATATATTTTGCAAGCCTTGCGGGTACTTCGCCTTTTGGATTGGTTTTACTTAGCAGTTTGAGATACCAGGCATTGGCTTCGGTATCGCTACCATACCAATTCCACCAGTGATTTTCAGGTGGGAGTTTGAGGTATGCGGTCTGGTTTTCTTCGTCTTGAACAAGGAATTGTTCAAGGTTTCGAAGAATCATATCGAGTTTTTGCTGCTGTTTTTGTTTAAACAGGGCGACACCAAAAACCGCCTTAGCATAAGCCGAGAGATGGGTGCGGTCGCGGTATAAAAATTCGTTCATCTCATTGTTGGTGGCATCCGCATCAAGTAAAACCATGTAGATGAACGCATCGAGATCATCCGCAAAGTTTTTGTAAGGTTGAACTTTTGCAGGAGCGCGTTTGATCAACTCCACTTGTTTAGTTTGGTAATTTTTCAACCATGCAACACCTCGTTCAAGCATATTTGCTGGAAGCATTACTTTATGATCGCGCGCAATCTGCAAGCCATGAACAACAATGGCTGTGGTATGTGGGTAAGAGTATTCCCCAAATCCGGAGAACCAGCCCCATCCGCCATCGGAAAGCTGCATGTTTTGCAAAGCCTTGATGCCATCTTTGGTCATGGTTTTTACTTCTTCGGGATCGAACACAGGGTTACGATTAAAGCGCTTCCAACCCTTTGCGCGCGCCATGGGGTCGCCTATTTCCTGTGCATTAAGATTGGTTCGTTTTTCGCGAACTGCAGCAAGATCCACTTCTAATTTCTGCAATAAGCTTAGTGTGATGACCGTAGGAACAAAGCGATTAAGCGTATTCTCGGTGCAGCCATAGGGGTAATCCGCAAGGTAGGGAAGTGCATCGACCAGCGCACCTGCAAGCGTGGGTGAGTAACGAATTTCAAGCCTGGAATCGTTTTCCCTGCGTTGTTCCGGAACATTAAAAGTCAGCTTGGCGGAATTTTGATTCGGCCTGATTGCACCAGAGAATGATTCGGTTCGTGCCATGCCATGTATATAGGCGGGGAAGCTCATTTCCATGGCATCGGATTCAACATCGGTGATGCCTTTGATACGAACGATTGCCTTGCCTTCGTTGACAACTTTAACTTTCCAATCGATGCGCTTTTCTCCATTGGGAGAAATGGGAACCTTAACGGTCAAAGGTGAAAGAGCCTTTAAAACATTACCATCCAGTTCGAGAGAAACCTCAACAGTCTTGGCATCTTTCAAATAGTTGTGAACATTAGCGCTTAGGATAACCTCATCATTCTGAGTGAAGAATCTAGGTGATTGGAGGCGAACAAGAAGGTCTTTTTTGGTGGTGACAATGGTTTCGCCTTCGCCAACACGAGTGCCTGCAGAGATGGACCAAGCACGCACTTTCCAACCAGTAAGATTTTCAGGCATAGTGATATCTGCGGTTGCAGTACCATCTGGGCCTGCTTCGATGGAAGCCACCCATAAAGCGGTATCTACAAAGTTTTTGCGGATGGTGGGTTGTACCATGTCGGGAGCTGCAGGGGCTTCGGCATTGCCTGGATCTGCTCCTGCTTTATCGGATTCGAGGGATTTTCGATCCGCACGTCGTTCGGAAACGCCATCCGATGCTGCATTGGCCATCATGGCCATGGGGGCGCCAGGCCCGCCGCCGCCAAAGCCGGCCATTTCGGATTTAGCCATTCTTCCTCTAGTCTGCCCGTTACGCCCCTGTAAATTCATTTGATTAAATTCATCTACGCCTTGTGCCCCGAAGACACCCAGATCACTCATGCCTTTTTCATTTTGTTTAAGCAGATTATAACCGATTTTTGTAAGAGTAGATTCCTGCGAGGGGTGATGATGTCTGCGCCATTTCCAGAAATACTCTTTGATATCAGGCACATTCGAACCACCTGAAATATACTCAACACTTCGATCGTAGGCTGTAAGCACAATGGAACCAGCAACGGGCTTGCCCTCTAGATCAGTAACCTTAACTTGGATCTTTCCTTTTTCGCCCGGCTTATATTCAGCCTTGTCTGGGACCACGGTTACATTCAAGATTCGTTTTTCAGGAGGAACTACAAGTTCTTTCATTTCGGTATGAACTTTTCCATTAGAAACGCTCAGTACTTCAACAAAAGTATTTGGCATGTCTCCCTGGGTGAGCACAATTTCTTCGAGGGAACTTTTGCCATCCATGCGAATTACTTTGGGTGCTTTGGACAAACCATTGACAGGTTTAGCGAAAAGTAAAACCGTGGCATTGTTTTGATTAGCATTGATAAGAAGCTTTGCTTTATCACCTGGTGCGAATTCTCGTTTATCCAAAATCAACTCAAGATCGTTGAACTTGAGCGACTTGCTATCGAAGTCTTTGCCATAAACATTAAAGAGGTAACCACCTTCTTCTTTGTGGCCTTTTTCATCAGCAAGGGTAAAGGAGACGCGGTATTGCCCCGCAGCCAAGGGTTTGAATTTATAGGTCGCTTTGCCTTGTTCATCTGCACGCAGTAAAGCTTTTTCAAGGGGTTGCTCAACGGGTTTACCAGCTTTGTCGTAAGAGATTTTGAAGATAACGGCTTCGCCTGCTCCAGGTACGGGTTTGCCATCGGGTGTTTGGGAATTGAAAAAGGCTTCGATGGTATCGTTGGTTTGGAAATGCCCACGGTTGAGCCATGCAAAAACTCTAAAGGGTTTGCGTGCCACAATCACTTTGCCTGAACCATTGATCGTTCTGCGGGATTCATCAACGACTTCTGCGCTGATAGAAAATTCGTGATCTTGGTTGCCATGAAATTGCTTTGCAAGTGCGGTGTCGATTTCAAGTTTGACGGTGCCATCAGGTCCGATCGGTGATTCTTGTTCGAGAACAATTTCGCCCGGCCCTTGAACTCTGGGGTACCAGAAAGGATGAGGTCTGCCACAACCCCATTTGTCCCAGCCTTCATAAAAGGAATAGTCGGGGGAGAACCACCAATAGCCTTTGCCATAAAACCAATCCCAAACGCCGTTGGGGTGCCAGTCGGTAGATTTGGATTGTCTTGTGACTTTGATTTTGGCTTTGCCCTTGGTGACAGGTGCCCCGAAATAATATTTCGCAATGACGGTGACGGGGATTTTATCGCCCAGCATCACTGGTTTAGTAGGTGCCTCAACTTTGACTTCGAACTCAGGCTTCTTGTATTCTTCGACTCGGAATCGAATCCCGCCTGGGACATTATTGTTGGGGTTTGCGGTATGCAAATAATAAGCGCCCAAAGTTGCATCCTTCGAGATATCAAAGGAGCCCGAGACGCCACCGAAGGCATCTGCAACCATATCTTTTTCGTAAATCTTATCGCCCTTGGGGCTGTTGATAATGATCTTGAGGTTTTTGCCAGCAAAGCGTGAAGGCCCTTCTAAATCATAGCGAGCCTCTGCGGCCCATAATTTGAATTCAACTTTCTGCCCGGGTCGGTAGACTGGCCTGTCGGTGATAGCAAATGCCTTCATCTGCTGAAAATAAGTATCGTGGTAGTTGCCAAACCATAGGCCACTAAAACCTAGATAGGCCTGCCTTTTTTCCTTGCCCGTGGCTTGCACCAACCATTGCATCGTATTGGTTGCATCGTTACCATCCACAAAAATCTGACCATCTTTGTCCGCCTGTTTTGAAAACTCTTTCGTGACGACTTTGAAGTTATTCTGGTTCGGTTTGATTTGTTCTTGTCTCCAGCCAAAGAAATCCATCTTGGCGGAATCCTCGGGTAAGCCCGTAACTGCATCGCAGACAAAGTAGTAGCCTTTGCCATCGATATTCTTTTTCACAATGGCAAGGTCGTTGAGCCAAACAACCATTCGACTGGTGTTACCGCCTTCAAGCTTGGCTACCAGAAAGTAAGCACCCGCGGGAAGCTTGGGCAAATTAATGGCAGTCCGGGCATCGTTATGAGCAGGCCTGGGTTCAAGCTTTTGATCCCAAGTAGAGACTTTCTTACCCAAATAGAATTCTTGATTTTTATTGAGAATGCGTTGGCCAATGTCTGCGATATTGATTTTCTCGTACTCAAGTCTAGCTGGATTATCTTTTAAATACTTCTGCACATCCGTAAGCAACTTAGCCACATTAATTTCAAAAGCTTCAAGGTTTATAGTTTTGGCGTTGCGATAACGAAACTGAATATCAGCTTTGGTTTCAGAGACTTGAGAGTTGGTAGGCTCGAAACGGCCCCAGTTCCCAATTATTTGTTCGAGCTTATTGGACCTGTTGTAATTACCTTTGCCCCCAAAGTTGGCGATTGCTTTCTTCCAAGCATCTGCAGCTTTGATGTATTGTCTTCGATTTTCATACTCGATTGCGATCATATCCGCAGCGGTTTCGTTCTCAATGGCTTTCCCATCGATTGCAACTTCATGCCAGATCTTCAAGTAGTTGAATTCATCGGGGAGAGAAAGTTTTTTGATACCCGAAGCAATGCGGGCAATTGTTTCTTCATCCTTTAGCTTGGCGAGATCGTAAGTACCTGTATCCTGCTTGGAATCTTCCATGAACCCGGGGAAATAGCCCGCCAAGGTATGCACGCCAAATTGTTGATATAAGAACTGAGCCAAGCGCATTTTGGATACATTTTTTCTGGAGGGATCGGCCTTGGCTGCCTCTTGAAGAAGTGATCTCCATCGTTCTCCATCGTTGGCAGCTTTTTCAAAAGATTCGGGGAGTTTATAAAAAACAGGTTTGCCCGTTGCATCAACCGGGGCCGGGGTAACGCCATGGTAGGGATGCCAGTAGGGGCTATCATCATATTCGGGCAGGGTTGAGAAATCGGTAAGCACCTGCAGACGCCAAGATTCATGCCCTGCGGAGCCTCGCAAAATGATGTCTGCAAAATCGAGATAAAACAAAGAAGCAGCTTGCAAATCTTTATCTTTACGAACTTCTAATAATGCTTTGTAAAGCAGTTGCATGGCTCTTGCACGATCGCGGGCATAGCTGCTGACTTGTTTGCCACCCCCTCGGTGATAGCCCCGTTCAAACTTCCCAGCAACTACAAAACCAAAATGTTCCGATTCTAGAAACGAAGCGGCAGTCATCTGCATGAAGCGCCATTTGCCTTCATGAACTTTGATGACGGAATCACGGAATGCATCGACTTCATTGTTTCTGCCAAGGTTACGCAAAGATTGCAGAGCCAAGTTCATATCGGAGGCAGCTTTTTTGCCTTCAGCGTTAGGCTCAAGAGCGAGTTTTTTGAAGCCTTCAAAAGCTTCCTTGTAGTTTCCCTGATTGTATAGTTTTTGATATTTCTCAGAGGATTCATCAGCGCCACGAACCTGCCCTTTAAAGAATTCGGGCAATGCAAGTAATGCCATCGTCAACAGAAACCCTGCGCAAGCCAAGGGGATAAGTTTTTTGTTCATGGCTGATCCTTTGAAGGTAAATAAACGGCCTTGATAATTAGACGAATCTTGGCTCCATTTGGATTGAAGATACCTTAAAAGAGTTACGTAGAAGAATAGGAATATGGAAGTGTGGTTATTATTTGTAACTTTCCTTTAAAAAATAGGGTTTAGATGCTGGTAAAAGAAGCTGCTTCCCCTTATTCTAAAATCAGGATTTACTAAACCATTTAAGTTGTTGAGGTGATCATGATTAAAAGATTAATGGCTTCTATGCTGCTTTTGGGCATAGCAGTAAGTATGAGTTTTTCTCCACTTTTTGCTCAAGATGTCAAGAAAAAGAAATTGATTCTTATCGCAGGTAGGAAAAGCCATGGCTATGGCCAGCACTCTTTCAAAGCTGGTTGCTCTTTGCTTAAAAAAGCACTTGATGAAAACGTTCCCGGTCTTGAAACCATTTTGGTTTTAGATGGCTGGCCCGCGGATGAATCCATCCTCGATTCCGCAGATGGCATATGTATTTACAGCGATGGTGGTGGCGGTCACCCTTACAATGCTCACCTTGAAAAAATTGATGCCCTCGCAAAGAAGGGTGTAGGACTTGCAATGTTTCACTACGGGGTAGAGACTACCAAGGGCAAGAATGGGGATAAATTTCTCGATTGGATTGGTGGCTATTTTGAACCCAATTGGTCGGTCAATCCACACTGGCGCCTGAGCGATTCTGAGCTTGCTAAAAATCACCCGATTACCCGGGGTGTAAACCCTTTCAAAACCCATGATGAATGGTATTACCACATGCGATTCAGGCCAAAAATGGAAGGCGTTACTCCAATCCTTAGCGCACTACCTCCTTCCGAAACTTTGGTTAACAAAGATGGCAAACTTTCGCGTGGCGATGGCCCCCATAGCAATAATCCTTTTGTTCGTGAAGCTGTTCTTGATCGCAAGGAAAAGCAAGTACTTGCTTGGGCATGCGATCGCGCCGATGGCGGTAGGGGTTTTGGTTATACTGGTGGTCATTCCCATTGGAACTGGGGCAATGACAACAACCGTAAGATGATCCTTAATTCCCTCGCTTGGATTTGCAAGGTTGAAGTGCCATCTATGGGTGTGAATTCCAAGAGGCCAACCTTGATGGAACTTCGTGAGAACATGGATTATCCAGTGCCCGATAAATTCGACTTCGCCAAGATTGAAAAAGATTTGGAAGAATCGAACAAGTAAGCGTTCGGTCTTTTGTACAATTAAGCCCCGAAGATATATTATCTCCGGGGCTTTTTCTTTGTAAATATCAAGGCTTGAAGAGTTGGACCGCAACGATTTCTTTGTCAGTTCGTGCAAAGATGCAACCTTGGGCGAATGCAGGATGAGCCCATGTGAAACCACACACGCTGATCTTATCCACCAGCTTAAATTCCTTGGGGGAAAGCTCTGCGAGAATGAGTTCTCCCTTTTCATTAAAGATTAACGCCCTCTTTCCCACCCAAACCAAACTCGCCTGCGGATTGGTTCCACGCACTGTCACCGATTCATTCTCCCACATAATCTTGCTGGTTTTCGCCTCTATACACTTGATGCCACGAAATCGATCAAGCGCATAAAAGTAACCATCCCTTACCAAGGGTGAACACATCAGCATACTGAGTTGCTTTCCTTCCCAAACCACCTTGGGGCCAGCAGGGGCAAGTTCAATCGCTTTGCTTCCTGTCCAATAATCCGATGCAAGAAAAACTCCATCGTGAAATATAAGATCCGCAATTGCTACATCGTAATCCATGCCAACAGGGGATTTCCAAAGTATTGATCCGGTCTTGGGGTCTAGCCCGCAAGCGTTCTGGGCACTCCACCAAATGATCTGCTTTTGATTGTTGACAGTGAAAATCTGAGCGGAAGCATAGCCAGGCCTGTCTGCCCCGGAGCGCCAAACTTCTTTCCCTGTATCTTTATCCAAAGCGATAAAGCATGCATCAGGCTTGCCACCGATCTGCAGCAAAACCCGGTTTTCATCAATTAATGGCGAAGAAGAATAACCCCAAGTTGGATACTTCGCGTTGAAGTCTGCAACTACATTGCGATGCCAAAGCACTTTACCCGTATTCATATCAAGGCAGTGGATGTCTCCAATAGACCCAAAGGTATACACTTTGCCTTGATGAATAGTGGGTGTGGTACGGGGGCCGTTCCCATAATCGAGTTTTTTGTAAGCAGCTTTGTAAGAGTGCAGCCAGAGTTGTTTTCCTGTAAGCGGTTCGAGGCAATGGATTCGTTCGAATTCCTCCGGTTCGTTTTCTTTGCCATCTTTGATTCGATCCATGACAAAGAGTTTATCGTTTGCGACAGCAATACCCCCATAGCCACCAC
>CALARU010000157.1 GCA_937888715.1 uncultured Planctomycetaceae bacterium
CCATGCGCAATCACGGGTATTACTAACAACCTTTTCCGACACATTGGCAAGCGCAATACACACCAAACTCAAACGCCTCATTGGTAGCGAACCACGGCTTGCGGAACGCATTGATGTGCTATCTTTGAATACCATCGGGTTGCGACTCTATAACTCTCACTGTGGACCAATAACGCTCGTTAGCCGAGAAACGGTATTTGAGCAGATTAAGATGGCATCGAATGCGGCCGGCGGGCACAAATTCAGCCTGCAGTTTCTCCTGACCGAGTGGGAGCAAGTCGTCGATGCCTGGCAGTTGGATACCTGGGAAGCATATCGTGATGTCGCACGATTGGGCCGAAAGACCCGACTACCCGAAACCCAGCGAGCATTCCTTTGGTCAATCTTTGATCAGGTCCGAGTGGGGCTGATCAATAAAAAACTCACGACCCATGCAGGAATGTTTACTACACTTGCTTCTGTACTAGCCAAAAATAAACACCAGGCTTTCGATTTCGCAGTTGTGGATGAAGCACAGGACATCAGTGTTGCCCATCTGCGTTTCTTTGCCGCCCTCGGGGCAAATCGACCCGATGCTCTTTTCTTTGCGGGTGACCTCGGCCAGCGGATTTTTCAACAGCCGTTTTCCTGGAAATCCCTGGGCGTGGACATTCGTGGCCGCTCACGCACGCTACGCATCAACTACCGCACATCCCATCAAATTCGCCAGCAAGCCGACCGGTTGCTAGACCCCCAGACGGTGGATGTAGATGGCCACACCGATAACAGGGATGACACCATTTCTGTCTTCAATGGTCCACCGCCTGTCATCAAGACATTCACAACCGAAAATGAAGAGATCAACGAAGTTGGTGCGTGGTTGGCAGAGCAAACGAAGGCTGGTGTGCTGCCACATGAAATTGGTGTGTTCGTTAGATCAGCAGCCCAGATGGAACGCGCCGAATCCGCTGTCAGAGTGTCAGGAATGACTTTCAAAATTCTTGATGAGCATGTTGAAACAAGCAGTGGTTGCGTCTCGATCAGCACCATGCACCTAGCCAAAGGGTTAGAATTTCGTGCTGTGGTGGTGATGGCTTGTGATGACGAGGTAATTCCATTGCAGGAGCGCATTGAAAGCGTTAGCGACATGGCTGACCTAGAGGATGTTTATGAGACTGAGAGGCATTTGCTTTACGTGGCCTGCACCCGATCCCGGGATCATCTTCTAATATCAAGCGTAAACCCGTCATCAGAATTCCTTTGCGACCTTTTAACGGCCAACTAATTCCTAAATTTACTTGACCCGTTAAATCCGTTAGCATAGTGAAATAAGAAGTCCCAGCAAAACACTTTCGGAGGCAACCATGACTGAGCAATCAAGAGAAGATGTTTGCAGAAAAATCGTTCAGGACAAACTCTTACTTGCTTTACCTTTTGCGCAGGTGTTGGCGATTGATACTTACCTTAAAGAAGAGTGGATCATTAAGCTTCCCTCTGATCCTGAACACTTCGAAAAGGAATTATTAAAAGCTGCAGGTGGTAAATTTCGTAAGGATTACAACACTCTTTACTATAAGCAGGCAGACTACCTTATATCTGGAGACCCTATCCCTCCAGCATTAGAACAAAAGTTTTATGACCTAATTGCTGGTGAAAAGATTGCAGGGCTAATCCATTCGAAAAAACGAACTTTCATTCTGGATGCAGCAGCTTTAATTATCTCACTAATTAAAAACCTCAATGTCTGTGGACCGATATTAGACATTGGATGTAGCATTGGCTACCATTGTGGCGTAGTAGCTAAATTTGCAGGGTTGGAAATCACTGGCATAGACTCCAGTAAAAAAACAATCTCGGAAGCCAAAAGAAGAAATAAAAACACCGCTAAAACGACATTTAAAGCAACAACAATTGAAAACGAAGAGTTTGCAGAAAAATTCGATCTTGTCTGTGCAATTGATTCCATTGAAATAAACAAAACAAATCTAACCTTAATATCTAAAACATTAAAGCCAAATGGAATTGCTCTACTTATTAATGATTTGGAAGTATTTACCTCCCCAGAATTTAAAAAAGCCTTGGCAATTGAAGACCTTGGATTTGGTTTTACTGATGTATCAGGTGGATGGATTGGAGAAGAAACAGGGTTTGAGGCCAAGGCGGTTCTAGTTCTGATCAAAGGCGGAAATCATCCATTACCAAGCGATTTAAAGCAGCAGGCGGAATCAGGTTGGGATAATCTTTTCAAAGATTATGCCAACGATAAAACCACCCGAAAAGATCAAAAAACTCAAGCTTATTGCAGAGCAAAGCTAGCGAATCTACCAGACTTACAACCAGCAGACCCGACGAATGGCCCTACACCTCCAATTTCAAATCTTTAGAAAGAGGTCGCCGAATTCATTTTGAAATGCGACATTGGTTATAACATGGGGCTGAATGCGAAACCGTAGTCGGAACTGGGAATCATGCACACAGGTTACTAAGGCCATCAGTGTGAATGAACTGATGTGCAGGCAATGGGAAATACTTTGGTGATTTTTATTTATTCAAGGGAATAAACTCATGGGCAAAAATCTACTGATCTTCATTGGCGGCGTTGATAACGATGATTATGAATGCATTCAAGAAATGGCCAAAGATGGTTCAACTTCGAGATGGTTCAGCCCCAAGACAGCTAAGGGCGGAGATCAAGTTTATTGCAGGTAGGATCACAATAGGTTTGGAGAGTCGCACAGCCCTCGTTTTGCACAGTAAAAAAAGTATAAAATGAACCTATTTTTTGGGCTGAGTTTCCAACCACTTTAGAAAATGTTCTACTGCAATTGTGATCGCCGTATTCCTAGAATAACGATTGTCATCAGCATACTTTTGGATTTTCTCTAAAAGGTGCATATCTCTTTTTTCAACTCTCCATCCAGCTTGGACGAAGCTCACTTCAGTTTCAGGTGTATCTTTTCTAGGTCTGCTCATGGCGATCATGGTAACATTACATCTTAAAAAAACAATGGTGATTAAGATTAAGCTTGTTACAATTTATAAAATTACGAAGAAGACAAATCGGCAGGGGCAACGATGAGCGAGACATTGAAAGCATTCGCAGCAGCGGCCTATAAGCTGGCAAAAGCGCAGGCGAAGAGAGATGTAATACAGCGTTCACTTGATGGGATAATTGCGGAACAGGAACGTAGAGCGGCAGTTAAAGCGGCGGAACAGAAAGCCAAGGATACTCAAAGCTGAATTGCGTCATGCCCTAAAGCCTTCAACGAGCCCCAATTAAACACTTCTTAACACATCCTCCCAGCTTTCCCTATTTGCCTCAATCAAGCACATAATTCCGGAAATGTCTGCCCTTATCTCCCGAATAGAGCGTGAATTCCTCTGCCTAACTTTTCCATTTCTGGCGACTATTGCTTTTCCCGCTGGTGTTCGTGGTCCGGTAGATAGTTGCCAGGGTTTTTTTCTATTGATTGCGTCTCGCATGCGATGCATGCTTTCCAAAGGCAAAGGGCCTCTTTTCATTCGATTAACACGCCCAGCCAGAACTCTCTTTGGGTTGCTAATCACCTTTCCTTCGTCTGCCATGAAAGCACCTCCATATGCTGACATCAAACTAGGTAGTAAGAATTAAGGAAGAAAGTCCAAGAAACCTAGGCAGGCATCTTTACTTTTTTCGGTATTCCTTCAGTGCTAGGGCAGTTTTTCTAAATTCACTGCTCAACCTGGCAGCACCTGACAAATAGAGCTCTATAGCTTCCGTTCCTTCAGCTCCGCTAGCCTTACTCTGTAATTTCATTGAAAAAATATGACACATTGCAGTTTGTTCAAGTAACATGATTTCTACTGGGTCTACCGGATTACCTGAGTCCTTGACCAGATCATCCAAATAAACGCGACATCCACTAGTCTCTATTTTGTTTTCGACCCCCATGGCAGCAGCTAGTGCAGCCGGGGCTATGACTTTCTTAACTACCAACGACTGTTGCTC